>NZ_JBEXPB010000068.1:0-24543 GCF_040611795.1 Streptomyces sp. NPDC006529
CAGCGACGCGACCGCAGGGAGCGCTCTTGACGGGACGCCCCGGCACGGGAAGACAGTGGAACTGACGGGCAGCCCCCGGAACCACCCCGACCCCGGACGCACGAAGCCCTACCCCTGAGCGGCGAAGCCGCGCCCCGGCGCAGCCGGGGTCACCAGCACACCACCACACCCTCACACCCGCACCACCTCCACGCCCGCCTCCTCGAAGGCTTTGGCTCCCGCGTTCGACAGGCCCGTGTCCGTGACCAGGATGTCCACCGACGAGGCGGGGCAGATGCGGGCGAAGGCGCGGACGCCCAGTTTGCTGGAGTCCGCCGCGATGACCACCCGGCGGGAGCGGTCGCACAGGAGGCGGTTCACCGCCGCCTCGTCCTCGTGGCGGGTGGCGGCGCCGTCCACGGGATCGAAGCCGTCCACGCCGAGGATCGCCGTGTCCACGGTGAGCTGGCCGAGGACGCCCTGGGCCAGGGGCCCGGTCAGTTCGTACGACTGCGGGCGCGCCACGCCTCCGGTGAGCACGGTCTTGAACTGCGGCCGGATCACCAGTTCACCCGCGATGTTGAGGGCGTTCGTCACCACGGTCAGCGCGGGCGACCCGCTCGCGCCCGTGCTCAGGTCCGCCCGCCCCGCGAGCGCGCGGGCGACTTCGGTGGTCGTCGTACCGCCCGTCAGGCCCACCACCTCGCCCGGCGCGATCAGCGCGGCCACCGCCTCGCTGATCCGGCGCTTCTCCGGCGCGCGGCGCGTACTGCGGTAGCGCAGCGGAAGCTCGTACGACACCCCGTGCAGCACTGCCCCGCCGCGCGTGCGCACCAGCATCTGCTGCTGCGCCAGTTCGTCGAAGTCGCGCCGGATGGTGGCGGCGGAGACGCCGAGCGTCTCGGCGGCCGGCTCGACCTCCAGGCGGCCGCGTTCCACCAGCAGATCCAGCAGCGTTTGCCAGCGCACCTCCCGGGACATGGACCCCACGGCGGCGTACCCCCTTGTGTGCGTTGCGTCTTCGTATTGCGTCTTCGTATTGCGTCTGTATGGGCGTCTGATCGTCGCGCCCGTCGACGAGCGCGACGAGCGTTCGGGCTGTGTTCGGGCCCTGCGTCGACATTAACTCAGGTCGCCACCCCGTCGATGCTTGAAGTTGCGCGAAACCACCGGCTATCTTGCAGAAAAGAGCAGGTGCACCTCTCCGGGCCCCTGCACCGCCCGCACCACCGCACAGGGAGCCGACATGAGCCATGTCGCGTACGAGCTGACCACGCAACCCGACTGCTGGGAGCGGGCCGCCGACATGGCCCCCGCCCAGCGGGCCGTGCTCCCGCAGCCGGGGGAGCGCGCCGCGATCGTGGGGTGCGGGACCTCGTACTACATGGCGCAGGCCGCCGCCGCGCTGCGCGAGGAGTCGGGCGCGGGGGAGACCGACGCGTTCCCCGCCTCCGAGTTCCCGCGCCACAGGCGCTACGACCGCGTGGTGGCCCTCACCCGGTCCGGCACCACCACCGAGGTGCTGGACCTGCTCGCACAGCTGCGCGACGCGGGGATCCGCACCACGGCCGTCATCGGTGACCCGGACACCCCGGTCATGACCCTCGCCGACGACCTCGTCGTCCTGGACTTCGCCGACGAGCGCTCGGTCGTGCAGACCCGCTTCGCCACCACGGCGCTCACCCTGCTGCGCGCCCACGTCGGCCTGCACAGCCCGGCGGTCGTCGCCGACGCGCGCGCCGCGCTCAGCGAGCCGCTGCCCGAACGGGTCGCGGAGCACAGCGAGTTCACCTTCCTTGGTCGCGGCTGGAGCGTGGGCCTTGCGCACGAGGCCGCGCTCAAGATGCGCGAGGCGGCCCTCTCCTGGTCGGAGTCCTACCCGGCGATGGAGTACCGGCACGGCCCCATCAGCATCAGCGGTCCCGGCACCGTCACGTGGGCGCTGGACGAGGCTCCCGACGGTCTGGCCGACCAGGTGCGCGACACGGGCGCCCAGTGGGTGGAGCCCCGGCACGACCCGCTGGCCGAGCTGGTACGGGTACACCGGCTCGCGATCGCCGTCGCCGCCCACCGGGACCTGGACCCCGACCGGCCGCGCAACCTCACCCGCTCGGTGATCCTCACCAGCGAAGAGGGGGCCGTCCGATGAGCCTCGTCCCCGCGGGCACCCTGGTCCAGGAGGCGGCCGCCGCAGGCCGGGCCGTCGCCGCCTTCAACATCATCACCCTCGAACACGCCGAGGCCGTCGTCGCCGGCGCCGAACAGAGCGGCGCGCCGGTCATCATCCAGCTCAGCGAGAACGCGGTCCGCTTCCGGGACGGCCGACTGCTGCCCATCGCGCGCGCCGCGGCGGCCTGCGCCGAAGCCGCCGGGGTGCCCGTCGGCCTGCACCTGGACCACGTCAAGAGTGCCGACCTGCTGCGCCGGGCCGCCGACGCCGGATTCGGCTCCGTCATGTACGACGCCGCGCACCTGCCGTACGGAGAGAACCTGGAGGCCACCCGTTCGGCCGCCGACTGGGCGCACGCCAACGGCCTGTGGATCGAAGCCGAGTTGGGCGAGGTCGGCGGCAAGAACGGCGCCGCCCCGCTGGACCCGCACGCTCCCGGCGCCCGTACGGACCCGGACGAGGCGCGCCGCTTCGTCGCGGACTCCGGCGTGGACGCGCTGGCCGTCGCGATCGGCAGCAGCCACGCGATGACCTCGCGGACCGCCGCTCTGGACCACGCGCTGCTCGCCCGGCTGGCCAAGACCGTGGACGTACCGCTCGTCCTGCACGGCTCGTCCGGTCTGCCGGACGAGGAGCTGGCGGCGGCGGTCGCGGGCGGCATCCGCAAGGTCAACATCGGCACCGCCCTGAACGTGGCGATGACCGAGGCCATCCGCACCCACCTGACCGGGGCCGACCCCCGCCCGTACCTGACGGCGGCCCGCACGGCGATGACGGCGACCACGGTGTCCATGATCACGGCCCTGAACCCGTCCCGTCCGGTGGGAGCGGGCGCGCTCCGCCACTGACGGCGCGCGGCGATCTCGTCCGTCCCCCCGCCCCTCCGTCACCCTTCCGGATTCTTGGAACACGTTCTACTCTACGGCCGCCAGTGACGGACGGACACGAGACTCCCGGAGGGGCCGTGCACCTCGAATACACGCCTGAGCAGCAGCAGTTGCGCACCGAGCTGCGCGCCTACTTCGCCGAGCTGGTCCCGGAGGACGTCTACGGGCGCTACCAGGACGCGGCCGCGCAGAAGCGTTTCTACCGCGAGACGATCCGGCGGCTCGGCGCCGACGGCTGGCTCGGCGTGGGCTGGCCCGAGGAGTACGGCGGGCGCGGGATGTCGCCCATGGACCAGTTCATCTTCTTCGACGAGGCGGCCCAGGCCGTCGTCCCGCTGCCGCTGATGGCCCTGAACACCGTCGGCCCGACCATCATGCAGTTCGGCACGGACGAGCAGAAGGCGTACTTCCTCCCCAGGATCCTGGCGGGCGAAATCGACTTCGCCATCGGCTACAGCGAACCTGACGCCGGCACCGACCTCGCCGCCCTCACCTGCAAGGCCGTCCGCGAGGGCGACGAGGAGAGCGGCACCTACGTCGTCAACGGGCAGAAGATCTGGACCACCAACGGCGACACCGCCGACTGGGTCTGGCTCGCCGTGCGCACCGACCCCGAGGCCCCGGCCCACAAGGGCATCACCATGCTCCTCGTCCCCACGGACGACCCGGGCTACTCCTGCACCCTCATCAACACCCTCGCCTCGCACGACACGACCGCGAGCTACTACGAGAACATCCGCGTCCCCGCGAGCCGCCGGGTCGGCCAGGAGAACAAGGGCTGGCGCCTGATCACCAACCAGCTCAACCACGAGCGCGTCACCCTCGCCGCACACGGCACGATGGCCATCCGCGCCCTGCACGACGTACAGCGCTGGGCCGCCGACACGAAGCTCGCCGACGGCCGCCGGGTCATCGACCTGGGCTGGGTGCGCGGCCGCCTCGCCCGCACGCACGCCCGCCTGGACGCGATGAAACTGCTCAACTGGCAGATGGTCAACGCCGTCCAGAGCGGCACGCTCACCCCGCAGGACGCCTCCGCCGTCAAGGTCTACGGCTCCGAGGCCCGGCGCGACGCCTACGCCTGGCTGATGGAGGTCGTCGGCGCGGCGGGCATCCTGAAGGACGGCTCGACGGGCGCCGTCCTGCACGGCGAACTCGAACGCGGCTACCGCAGCGCGGTCATCTTCACCTTCGGCGGCGGCAACAACGAGATCCAGCGCGAGATCATCTCCTGGATAGGCCTGGGCATGCCCCGCGTCCGCCGCTGAACACCCGTCGACCGGTCCCGACCGCCCGGTGCCGCCCTCGCCGGCCTCCGTGATGTGCGTCGGCGGCTCATTCTGCCCAAAGCCGGGACGGTCGGTCATCCGGGGTCTAGCGTTTCCCTCGCGGCGATCAAGGGGGAGCGAACATGCAGACGGCGTCGTTGCGAAAAGGGGAGAACACCGGGCTGTCCACGGCGCCCGTGATACTGGCGGTGTCGGTTCACGGCGTGGCAGCGGACGTCTCGGCTCTGCTGCTCGGCCCGGACGGCAGGGTTCGCGGCGATGAGGACCTGGTCTTCTACAACCACCCTGCCCAAGACGGGGTGTCCGTCGCGGGACCGGTGGTCACGGCCGATCTCGTACGCGTGCCGGCCGGCGTGGACCGGCTGATCGTGGTGGCGAGTGCCGATCCGCTACGGCCGGGCACGGTCTTCAGCCGTGCACCGCTTCTGACGGTCACCCAGGCGGGATCGCCGGCCAGGTCGTTCACGCCGCCGGACTTCACGTCCGGAGAGACGGTCGTGGTTCTCGCGGAGCTCTACCGACGGGACGGCGGATGGAAGCTCCGCGCGGTGGGACAGGGCTATGCCTCCGGTCTGGCCGGCCTCGCGACCGACTACGGCGTCGACGTCGAACCCGAACCCGAGCCGGCTCCGGCTCCGGCGCCCCTTCCCTATCAAGGGCGCCGGAATGTGAGTTCCGCGGAGCCCGCGCCGGCCCTCTCGAAGGTCGAACGGGTGGCCCCCGGACTGCTGTCTCCGGCACGCCAGGCCAGCAAGGCCCTCGTGGAGCGGTCCATCGCGGACCAACGGGCAGCGGTGTACCTGATCCTGGACCACGACTCGCACATGGAAGAGCTGTACGATTCGTTCGCCGTGCAGGCTTTCGCCGAGCGCGTCCTGGCGCTGTCGGCCACGCTCGATGACGACGGCACGGTCCCCGTGGTCTTCTCCAGCGGAGTGGAACCCTTCCTGGAGGAGATCCGCCTCGACAACTACCGCGGGCACATCGGGCAGTTGCACACCCAGGTCGACTGGGGGTGGGGCAACGTAGCCGACGCCATGCGCCGTGCGGTGGGGCACTACCAGGAATCCGGCGCCACCGACCCCGCCTTCATCGTGACCCAGGTCGGAGACGAACCGTGGGACAAGGCCGAAGTCCGCTCCTTGCTCCAGAACACCGCGCCGCTCGGCGTCTTCTGGCTGTTCGTCGGGTTCGGCCGCGGCAAGCTCGCGTTCTACAAGAACCTCAACGCATCCGCCTCCGCGACCTTCACCAACGTCGCCTTCTACGACGCGAGCAAGAACCCGGGATCGGTCCCCGACGAGCGCTTCTACGCCGGCCTCGTCGGCGCCTTCGCCACATGGCTGCGCAGATGAGCCTCCGGCGGTCGCCGGGTTCACGTCATGCGGGCGCTCAGGGTGCGGACCACTTCGGTCAGGACCTTGTCGCGCCAGTTCTCCTCGGAGTCCGGGTACTTGCCGACGCCGTCCGCGGTCGACATGCCGCTGACCTCGAACTCGTAGGGGCCCTGGTGGCAGATCAGGTTGTTGGTCGTGTCCTCGGTGTAGCAGCCGGCCGCTCCCAGGGAGCCCTGGAGGTCGCGGAACTTCTTGGTGTCCTGGCCTGCTTCCTTGGCCTCCTTGTCCCGGTCCTCGGCGTAGGCGTCCGCCACGAGGGCGGCGTCCGCGACCGTCTTGAAGACGATGCGGACCTTGCTGTTGTGCTTGGCCTTGTACTTGGCCGGCAGGGCGAACTCGGTCTCGCAGCCACCGGCCGGTACGTCGCCGGTGGTGCCCGGCTCCGACTTCTGGAGCGGATTGAAGTTGATGATGGTCACCTTGACCGGTCGGCGTTCGAAGTCCTTCGCCTGCGGCAGGATCGCGCGGATCTCCTCATCGCTCAGCACCTCGCAGGCGTTGGGCCACTGCGCGATGGGCAGCGAACGTCCCGCCGCGGGCCGTGCTTCGAGCCGTGCGCCGGACGGCTTCGCCGACCCGAACTGCAGCGCGGGCGGCGCGCTGTCGCAGCCCGCCAGCACCACCGACGCGCAGACGACGGCCGCGGCGGCCAGGACGGGACGCCCCGGGTTCCTACTCGACATGCCTACTCCCCCTCTCGCAGCACGGGGAATCCCCCGATGCCGGGCCCATTCTGGTCGGGTACTCCGCCGCGCCCTTCCGGATCCCGGTACGCACCCCCTGTGATCTTCCCGACAGCACCGCGGCGACCGGGAGGAAACTGCTGGTCCGCGTCGGTCCCTGCGCGACCCACCGCCCGGTCGGTACGCTCGACTCAGGCGACGGGAGGCCACCCATGAGCGCAGCGCCGTACGGGCACGACGGAGCGGACCGGGTCACGGACGGCCCGAAGGGCCCGCCCGCCGCGGACGCCGCCGCCGACGCCGCCGCGGACGCCGCCCCGGGCACCGGCCCCGGCACGGGCGCGGACAGCGCCCCCGGCCCCGGCCTCTACGGCCCCCGGTCCGTCACCTGGCAGTGCCACGCCGACCCGGTCATGTGGATCGCCGGGGTCCGGGCGCTCTACCTCCAGGCCCTGCACCCCCGCGCCGTCCGCGGCGTGATGGAGAACTCCGACTTCCGGCGGGACGCCTGGGGACGGCTGCTGCGCACCGCCGACTTCGTCGGCACCCTCACCTACGGCACCACCGAGGCCGCCGAACGGGCCGGGGCCCGCGTCCGCGCCATCCACCGAGGCCTGTCGGCGACCGACCCCGCCACCGGCGAGCGCTTCCCCGTCGACGATCCCGAACTGCTGCTGTGGGTCCACTGCGCGCAGATCGACTCCTTCCTGCACATACTGCGCCGCTCCGGCGTCCCCCTCACCGACGCCCAGGCCGACCGGTACGTCGACGAGAACCGCGTCAACGCCCGCCTCGTCGGCCTCGACCCCGTCGGCGTGCCCGCCACCACCGCCGGCCTGGCCGCCTACTTCGACGAGATCCGCCCCCGCCTCGCCGTCGGCGCGGACGCCCGCGCCGTCGACGACTTCCTGCGCAGCCCGCCGACCCACCCCGTCCTGGTGCCTGGCCGAAACCTGCTGTGGCGACCGCTCGCCGACCTGGCCTACGGAACCCTCCCGGCCTACGCGCACCGGCTCTACGGGCGGCCCGCGCCCGCCTCGCCCACCGTCACCCGGCGCCTGCGCCTCACCGGCCTCGCCCTGCGCAGCGTTCCCGCGGATCTGCGCTGGCAGCTCCCGCCAGGTCACATCTTGAGAGCGATGCGTCGCATGGGCCCCGGGAGTCGCCCCTCGCCGCACGCACTGCGCACTTCAGCGGCCATACTGGACCGGCCGGGGAGGGTGGAGCGCGACCACGAGCACGACGACGGGGGCGGCAGTAGGACATGGCTGAGTCCAGACTGATCCAGGGCCGGTACAGGTCGCTCGATCTGATCGGCCGCGGCGGCATGGGCGAGGTGTGGCGCGCCCGTGACGAGTCGCTCGGCCGGCATGTCGCCGTGAAGTGTCTCAAACCGCTCGGCGCCGAACAGGACGCCCATTTCACCCAGGTCCTGCGCGAGCGCTTCCGGCGCGAGGCCCGCGTCGCCGCTTCGCTCCAGCACCGGGGCGTCACCGTGGTCCACGACTTCGGCGACGACAGCGCCACCGGCGGCCCGCTCTACCTCGTCATGGAGCTGCTCGAAGGGAGCAATCTCAGCCAGCTCCTGGAGGAGAACGAGGCCCGCCCGCTGCCCGTCGACGATGTCGTCGACATCGCGGAACAACTCGCCGCGGCCCTCGGCTACACCCACGACCAGGGCGTCGTGCACCGCGACCTCAAGCCCGCCAACATCATGCGGCTCACCGACGGCACGGTGAAGATCTGCGACTTCGGCATCGCCCGGCTCGCCGCCGACATCGGATTCACCGCCAAGCTCACCGGCGGCGGCATGGCCATGGGCACCCCGCACTACATGTCGCCCGAGCAGATCGCGGGCGGTGAGGTCGACCACCGCAGCGACCTCTACTCCCTCGGCTGCGTCCTGTACGAGATCGCCACCGGCGCCCCGCCCTTCGACCTCGGCGACTCCTGGTCCGTCCTGGTCGGCCACCGGGACACCGCTCCGGTGCCGCCGCGCGAACACCGCCCCGAACTTCCCGTCCACTTCGAACATGTGGTCCTGGACCTGCTGGCCAAGCGGCCCGAGGACCGGCCCGCCGACGCCCGCGGACTGCACCGCCGCCTCGTCGACGCCCGCCGCGGCCCCGCCGCCGTGCCCCTCGCCACCGGAGCCCTGCCCGGGTGGGCGCTCGGAATGACCGCCGGGCGCAAGGCGGGCCTGGAGGCGCGCCCGGCCAGCGGCGCCTGGACCGTCCTGACCGGCTCGTGGACCGCCGCCGGCGCCGCCGTGCCGGTCCGGGAGCCCTCCGAGGCGCAGTCCACCCGCGAATCGGCTCCCCAGCCGCTCCCGGTACCGGTCCCGCAGCCCGAACCGGCCCCGGCGGAGCACGCCGCGGAGCCGGACCCCGCCGCTTCCGCGTCGGGCTCGCCCGCCGGGGGCGTCGTACGGCCCCCCGCGTCCGAGGACCCGCGGCTGACCGCCGCCTACGGCCAGGCCCGGCCGTCCCGCCCGCTCGGGCCGGACCACCCCGAGACCCTCGCCGCCGTCTCCGCGCACGCCTTCGCCCTCAGCCGGGCCGGCCGCCCCGCCGACGCGCTGGCCGCGCACACCCGGGTCGCCGAGGGCCGCGCCCGTACGCTCGGCCCCGACCACCCCGACACCCTCGCCGCCCGCCAGGAGACGGCGTACGTCCTCGGCCAGCTCGGGCGCCACCAGCAGGCGCACGAGGTCTACCGCACCGTGCTCGCCGCCCGCGAGCGCACCATGGGCGCCGACCACCCGGACACCCTGCGCTGCCGCCACAACCTGGCCTTCAGCCTCAGCCGCCTCGGCCGGCTCGCCGACGCCCACCGCACCGCCGAGGAAGTGGCCGCCGCCCGGTCCCGGGTGCTCGGCCCGGACCATCCGGACACCCTGCTCACCCGCTACGAGGTCGGCTACGCCCTCGGTCAGCTCGGCCGCTGGCAGGAGGCCCTCGCCGCCTACCGCGAGGTCGCCGCCGCCCGCGAGCGGATCCTGGGCCGCGACCACCCCGACACCCTCGCCGCCCGCTACGAGGTCGGCATCGGCCTCGGCCGCCTCGGCCGCACCGCGGAGGCACTGGACCTCTTCCGCTCCCTCGCCCGCGACCGCACCCGCGCCTACGGCGCCGCCGACCCCGAGACCCTGCGCGCCCGCCACGTCGTCGGCGTCAACCTCGGCCGCCTCGGGCGCTGGGCGGACGCCGTCGCCGAGGCCCGGCAGGTCTTCGCGCTGCGGGCCCGCACGCTGGGCCCCGACCACCCGGACACGCTGGTCAGCCGCCGCGAAGTGGCCGTGGGCCTCGGGCGCCTGGGCCGCTGGGACGAGGCGCTCCCCGTGTACCAGGAGGTGGCGGGCGCCCGCGAACGCGTCCTCGGCGCCGACCATCCGGACACCGTCGCGGCCCACGCGGACGAAGCACACTGTCTGGAGCGGCTCGGGCAGATGTGCTAACAAGAGCCATGACCAAGGAGCAGCGGTTCCAGGGCGTGTACGACGCGGTGATCGTGGGCGGAGGGCACAACGGCCTGGTGGCCGCCGCCTACCTGGCCCGGGCGGGACGCTCGGTCCTGCTCCTGGAACGCCTCGGCCACACCGGCGGCGCCGCCGTCTCCACCCGCCCCTTCGCGGGGGTCGACGCCCGCCTGTCGCGCTACTCGTACCTCGTCTCGCTGCTGCCCGACAAGATCGTGCGGGAGCTGGGGCTGGAGTTCGCCGTCCGCAAGCGCACGGTGTCCTCGTACACCCCCACCCGGCGTGCCGGCCGGGCGGACGGGCTCCTCGTCGGCGGTGGCGAGGACCGGACCCGCGCGTCCTTCGCCCGGCTCACCGGTTCCGACCGCGAGTACGAGAACTGGCGTGCCTTCCACGCGAGCACCGCCCGCCTCGCCCGCCGGGTCTTCCCCTCACTCACGGAACCGCTGCCCACCCGGAGCGAGTTGCGGGCGCGCATCGACGACGAGAGCACCTGGCGGATGCTGTTCGAGGAGCCGCTGGGGCGCGCCGTCGAGCAGCGGTTTGCCGACGACCTGGTGCGCGGCGTGGTGCTCACGGACGGCCTGATCGGGACCTTCGCCGACGCCCACGACCCCTCGCTCGCGCAGAACCGCTGCTTCCTCTACCACGTGATCGGCGGCGGGACCGGCGACTGGGACGTGCCCGTCGGCGGCATGGGAGCCCTCACCGACGCGCTCGCCGCCGCCGCCCGGGCGGCCGGGGCGCGGATCGCCACCGGGCACGAGGCGGTGCGGATCGACGTCGACCCCGGCGCGGGGACGGAGCCGAGCGGGCCGGTGGAGGTCACGTACCGCACGGAGCACGGCGAAGGCCGCGTCGGAGCACGGAAGGTGCTGGTCAACGCCTCGCCGCAGGATCTGGCACGGCTCCTCGGCGAAGCCGCACCGGAGGCCGCAGAGGGCGCGCAGCTCAAGGTGAACATGCTGCTGCGCCGGCTGCCCCGGCTGCGCGACTCCTCGGTGGACCCGCGCGAGGCCTTCGCCGGCACCTTCCACATCGGGGAGGGCTACGAGGAGCTCGCACGGGCCTACCGCGAGGCCGCCGCCGGCGAACCGCCGTCCGCGCCGCCCTCGGAAATCTACTGCCACTCGCTGACCGACCCCTCGATCCTGGGGCCGGACCTGGCGGAACGCGGCTACCAGACGCTCACCCTGTTTGGACTGCACGCCCCGGCCCGGCTGTTCGAGAAGGACAACGAGGGGGTCCGGGAGTCGCTGCTGGCGGCCACGCTGGCGCAGTTGGACGCGCATCTCGCCGAACCGCTGGCCGACTGCCTGGCCGTCGACGCGGAGGGCCGCCCCTGCATCGAGGCCAAGACCCCGCTCGACCTGGAACGCGAACTGCGCCTGCCCGGCGGCCACATCTTCCACCGGGACCTGTCCTGGCCCTTCGCGGACCGGGACGCGGCGCCGGGCGCGGTACAGGGGGCGGGGCGCTGGGGCGTGGAGACCCGGCACCCCGGCGTGCTCCTGTGCGGGGCGGGCGCGGTGCGCGGCGGCGGGGTCAGCGGTGTGCCGGGCCACAACGCGGCGATGGCGGCCCTGGGCCGCTGACCCCGCCGCCGCGCCGGTTGCGTTACGCGCCGAGGGGCTCGATGACGACGACCGGGATCTCGCGGTCGGTCTTGGTCTGGTACTCCTCGTAGGCGGGCCAGTGCCCGACCATCAGCGGCCAGGCCTCGGCGCGCTCGGAGGGGTCGGCGGCACGGGCCCTGCCCTGGATGATCTCGGGTCCGACCTGGATCCGGACCTCGGGGTGCTCCGTGAGGTTCAGGTACCACAGCGGGTGCTCCGGCGCGCCGCCCTTGGAGGCGACGATGAAGTACCGCCCGTCCTTCTCGCCGTAGATGAGCGGGGTCCGGACGGGGTTGCCGCTCTTGCGCCCGATGGTGGTGAGCAGCAGCGTCTGCGTGCCGTTCCAGGAGTGGCCTTCGGCGCCGTTCGACGCGACGTACTGCTTGACGTGGTCCAGCTGCCAGCCGGGCTTGGGGTCGGTGGGGTGGTCCCAGTCGATGTCGGTCATGCGGGTCTTCCTCCAGGTGTCGACGGATCGGCTGTCGGTGTTGAACCCTCAACGATCAACAACGCCCTGGGGTACGGCGTTTATGCCCCACGCGTTCGGACCGGGTGGCGACCGGGCAGGGATGGGGGGGGCCGGGGTCGCGGGGGCCGCGGGGATCGCGTGAACGCCTGCGGGGCCCCGCGGGCACCGGGCACAATTCCCGGGGGTCCGTCAGGCGCGGTCCGCACCACCACACTTCGGGAGCAACTGGTGTCGTCGCAAGAGATCCCCATATCGCTCACCCCCCAGCAGGCCGCGCACGGGGTGATCCTCCCCGTGCCGCTGGCGAGCGGCACCGCCCGGCTCAGGATCCCGGTGTGCAAGAACGGTGACCTGGTGCGGGCCCGCCTCGGCGAGACCGAGGTGCTGCTGCGCGTCGCGGTGCGGGCCGAGGCGGCCGAGGGGCCGGTCCCGCCCGTGCCGCCCGCACCGCAGGGGCGGTCCGGCTCGCGCGGCGGCCTGGTGGCCGCCGGGATCGCCACCGCCGTGATCATCGGCCTGATCGTGGCCAACCTCGGTGACGACGGCGACACAAGCACCGCTTCTTCTTCCCCGACCGCCACGTCCACGCCCACCGACACCGCCACGCCCACGCCGTCGTACAGCGCGTGGACGCCTCCCGCGGCCCCGCCGCCCCCGGCTCCGGCGGACACCCCGGCCGGCACCGCCCCCTACCCCGTCCTCCCGACGCCGGAGGCGGCTCCGAGTCCCTTCGACCGGGGCACCTGCCTCAACGGCACCCTGCCGGACTCGACCACCGCCCAGCGCGTGGACGACGTGCGTGAGGTGCCGTGTTCCGCGTCGGACGCGCACTACAAGGTGATCGAGAGCATCCCCGGCACCTCGGACATGAACCGCTGCGACGCCAATCCGAAGACCGAGTACGGCTTCTCCTACCGCTACAGCCGGGGCGGCATCACGCTCAACGAGTACGTCTACTGCGTCGTCGGCATCGGCTCCTACGCGCGCTGACGGACGACCCGGCCCGGGCGTGCGCCGTGTACTGCGCCGGGGTGATGGCGGTTCGTCATGGGCGCGTCACGGAACCGCCACAGGGCCGTGCGGCGGGAACCTGTCCGGGTCAGGGGGTCGTGTTCCAGCACGCGAGTGCCGGTGCGGGACCGGTCGTGGACCTCGGGAGCACCCATGAAGAACACAGCGATCACCGGCCGGACGGCGGCGGCTCTGGCGACGGCCCTGGCGGCCGTTGCCCTGATGACGGGCTGTACGCCGACCGGCGACGCCGGCGCGGCCGGCGGACCGGCGACCCCGCCCGCCCCGCCCGCGGCCTCGGGGCCGACCGCGCCCACGCCCACCGGCGGCGCGACCGGAGGTGCCACGGGCGGCGCCTCCGCGTCCCCTTCCCCGTCCGCCTCCACGACCGGCGGCGCCACGGGCGGCGGGACGAAGAAGCCCTGTACGGCCGGGAACGTCAAGGTCTCCGAGGCGCACCAGGCCGCGAACCGCCCGCCGGGCACGGGGACCGGGGCCGTCGTCCTCTCCGTCACCAACACCTCCGCGTCCGCCTGCACGGTGGGCGGCTACCCGACGGTCGCGGCGGCGGGCAACGGCTCACCGGAGAAGAACCACCCGCTGGCCACCACCCACACCGGCTCCGCCGCGAAACTGCTCCTGGCTCCCGGCGCCCGGGCGTGGACGAAGCTCACGTTCGTGCAGGTCCAGGGCGAGGCGGACGGCTACTGCGCGTCCGGCGCGACCCCGGCCTCCTACCCGACGCTGGTCATCGGGGTGCTCGACGCCGGGAAGCACCAGATCGCCATGGACGACGGCGTCTTCGCCTTCTGCGACGACCGGGTGAGCGTCACCGCCTGGTCCTCCGTCAAGCCGGCCTAGAGCCGCGGAGCCGGGGCGCGGGGCACGGGGTCAGGGGCGCGGGTCATGGGGCGGGGCGTCAGTCTGCCGAGCGGGACCACCCCCTGGCCTCGATGCGGGCCGCGTCGGCGGGGCGGTCCTCGGCGAAGAGGGAGCGGGTGCGTTCCGAGACCCGGATGACGTCGACGTACACACCGCGCCCGACGTAGCGGCCCGTGGCCTCGTGGCGGAAGCGGAGGTGGACCTCGCGGCCGGCCCATGCGGTCAGGGGTGCCTCCAGGCGGTGCCAGATGCGGCCCGACCAGCCGGTGACGGTTCCGTGCGGCCACTCCTCGGGGCTGCCGCCGGTCGACCGCACCGTACTGAACGCCAGCGGCTGCCACGGGCCCTGCGGCCCCGGCGCGGCCTCGACGGAGAAGCCGCCGGCGCCCGGCACCGTGTCCCACCACACCGCGCACCGCAGCCGCGCCTCGGCCGTGGCGGGCGTGAGCGGCGGCAGGGTGAGGGTGCCGGACGCGGCGGGGGTGGTTCCGGAGAACCAGGCGGGGCCGCCGTGCCGGGTACGGACGGGCACCGCCCGGGCGAAGCTGTTGCCCACCGCCACCCGCGGAGCGCTGCCGGCCCGCCAGGTCCGTACGGGGTGGACGGAGTTGCCCAGCAGGATCAGGAACGAGTCCGTGGACGGATCCAGCACCAGCGAGGTTCCGGTGAACCCGGTGTGTCCGGCGGAGTGGGGCGTCGCCATCGCGCCCATGTACCAGTGCTGGTAGAGCTCGAAGCCGAGGCCGTGGTCGTCGCCGGGGAAGGCGGTGTTGAAGTCGGTGAAGAGGAGTTCGACGGAGGCCGGGCGCAGGATCCGCTTTCCGGCGTACGCGCCGCCGTCGAGCAGGGTGCGGGCGAGGACGGCCAGGTCCCAGGCGGTGCCGAAGACCCCCGCGTGGCCGGCCACCCCGCCCAGGGCGTAGGCGTTCTCGTCGTGCACCTCGCCCCATACGAGCCCGCGGTCCAGCCCTGACCAGGGTGGGCGCTGGACCTCGGTGGCGGCGGTGACGCGGCGCCAGGAGAGCGGGGGATTGAAACGAGTGCGCTGCATCCCGAGCGGAGCAGTGATCTCGTCGTGGAGCAGGAGGTCCAGAGTGCGACCGGTGATCCGCTCCAAGAGCAGTTGCAGCGTGATCAGATTCAGGTCCGAGTACCGGTACACGCTCCCGGGAGTGTCCTGCGGTCGCACCGACCACAGCAGCCGCAACTGCCCCGCGCGCGTCGACTCCTGGTAGAACGGCGCCCACGACCGCAGTCCCGAGGTGTGCGTCAGCAGCTGGCGGACCGTGATCGTCTCCTTGCCGTCCCCGCTGAACTCCGGCAGGTAGCGCGCCGCCGGAGCCTCCAGTTCCAGGCGCCCCCGCTCCATCTGCTGCACCGCGAGCACCGCGGTGAACAGCTTGCTCAGGGAGGCCAGGTCGAAGACGGTGTCCTCGCTCATAGCGATCCGTTCCGCGGCCGGGAACTCCCGGACCCGGTCGGTGCGGCCGTCGTAGTCCGCGTACCGCACCGCGTCGCCCATCGCCCGGTGCAGGGCCACGGTCCGGCCGCGCCCGGCCAGCACCACGGCGCCGGCGTAGTAGGGGTGCTCGGGGGAAGGGCCGAGGAAGCGCCGGGCCTCGTCCGCCGTCGCTTCCAGGTGCCGTTCCAGCAGCCCCGCCTGGCGGGCCGAGCCGTACCGCAGGCGCAGCCCCTGCAGGGCGCGCCGCTCGACCGGGTTCCCGCCCGGACCGGAGGCCGCCCCGGCTCCCGTGCCCGCTCCCGGAAGACCCCGTCCGTACGCTCCGGCCGGGCCCCCGGGCAGCGCCGCGTGCACGAGCAGGACCCCGCCGAGCGCGAGCAGCCGCGCCCCGAGCCGCCTGCGCGTCAGCCCGCCGCCCGCAGCACCCCGCGCCCGGTCCCGCGTCCCACCGCCCGCGGTTCTCCCGTCGGCCCCGCCTCCGCCTCCGCCCCCGGCCCCGTCGGTCCCGCCCCTGACGGCCCCCGTGTCCTGGCTCATGACCGGCCCTCCTGTCCGCTGTCGAGCGCGCCACTCAGTATCTGCCCGCGCACCCGGTGGACCCCGTCACGACCGGCCTGCAAAGAATCTGACACAGCATCAGAAAATCTCTTCCCTCACGTGGCGCCCTGCGGCATCCTGCCGCCCATGGAGACGGAGCTGAGCAAGAAACTCGGAGTCGAACACGCCATCTTCGGCTTCACGCCCTTCCCGGCGGTCGCCGCGGCCATCACGCGCGCGGGCGGTTTCGGCGTCCTCGGCGCGGTGCGCTACACCGCTCCCGACGACCTCAAGCGCGACCTCGACTGGATGCAGGAACACACCGACGGCAAGCCCTACGGCCTCGACGTCGTCATGCCCGCCAAGAAGGCCGTGGACGGGATCTCCGAGGCCGACATCGAGGCGATGATCCCGGCCGGGCACCGCGAGTTCGTCCGCGAGACCCTCGCCAAGCACCAGGTCCCCGAGCTCGCCGAGGGGGAGGCCTCCGGCTGGCGGATCACCGGCTGGATGGAACAGGTCGCCCGCAACCAGCTCGACGTGGCCTTCGACTACCCCATCAAACTCCTCGCCAACGCGCTGGGTTCCCCGCCCGCCGACGTCATCCGGCGCGCCCACGACCACGGCGTCCTCGTCGCCGCCCTCGCGGGCACCGCCACGCACGCCCGCCGGCACGCCGAGGCGGGCATCGACATCGTCGTCGCCCAGGGATACGAAGCGGGGGGCCACACCGGCGACATCGCCACGATGGTCCTGGTGCCCGAGATCGTCGAGGCCGTCGCCCCGCTCCCGGTCCTCGCCGCGGGCGGCATCGGCAGCGGTGAGCAGATCGCCGCCGGGCTCGCCCTCGGCGCGCAGGGCGCCTGGCTCGGCTCGCTCTGGCTCACCACCACCGAAGCCGACCTGCACTCCCGCGCCCTCACCGGGAAACTGCTCGCCGCCGGTTCCGGCGACACCGTCCGCTCCCGCGCCCTGACCGGCAAACCGGCCCGCCAGCTGCGGACCGAGTGGACCGACGCCTGGGACGATCCGAGCGGCCCCGGCGCGCTCCCCATGCCCCTCCAGGGCCTGCTGGTCGCCGAGGCGGTCTCGCGGATCCAGAAGTACGAGGTCCAGCCGCTCCTCGGCACCCCGGTGGGCCAGATCGTCGGACGCATGAACAGCGAGCGCAGCGTCCAGGCCGTTTTCGACGACCTCACCCTGGGCTTCGAGCGGGCCATCGACCGCATCACCCGCATCGCGGGCCGGTCCGGGCCGGCCCCGAAGGAGGAACTCCCGTCATGACCCCGCCCCCCGGCACCCCCGCCGCCCCCGCCACCTCCACCCCGGCCGGTCCCAACGGCTTCTGGGCCCAGGCCGCCGCCGACCCCGGCCGCACCGTCCTGATCACCCCCGAGGGCGAGGAGTGGACGGCCGCCCGCCTGCACGCCGACGTCAACCGCCTGGTCCACGGCCTGCGCGCGGCCGGCCTGGAACGCGGTGACGTCTTCGCCGTCGTCCTGCCGAACAGCGTCGAGTTCTTCACCGCCTACCTCGCCGCCGCCCAGGCGGGTTTCTACCTCGTCCCGGTCAACCACCACCTGGTCGGGCCCGAGATCGCCTGGATCGTCTCCGACTCCGGCGCCAAGGTGCTCATCGCCCACGAACGCTTCGCCGGGGCGGCCACCGACGCGGCGCAGCAGGCCGGCCTGCCCGCGAGCCACCGCTACGCCGTCGGAGCCGTCGACGGCTTCCGCCCGTACGCCGAACTCCTCGACGGCCAGAGCGAGCGGCCGCCCGCCGACCGGACCCTCGGCTGGGTCATGAACTACACCTCCGGCACCACCGGCCGCCCCCGCGGCATCCGCCGCCCGCTGCCCGGCAAGCCCCCGGAGGAGACGTACCTGGGCGGCTTCCTCGGCATCTTCGGCATCCGCCCCTTCGGCGGCAACGTCCACCTCGTCTGCTCACCGCTCTACCACACGGCCGTGCTCCAGTTCGCGGGCGCGTCCCTGCACATCGGCCACCCGCTCGTCCTGATGGACAAGTGGACGCCCGCCGAGATGCTGCGGCTGATCGACGCGCACCGCGTCACCCACACGCACATGGTGCCCACCCAGTTCCACCGCCTCCTCGCGCTCCCGCAGGAGGTCAAGGACGCGTACGACGTCACCTCGATGCGCCACGCCATCCACGGCGCCGCCCCCTGCCCCGACCACGTCAAGCGCGCGATGATCGAGTGGTGGGGCACCTGCGTGGAGGAGTACTACGCGGCCAGTGAGGGAGGGGGCGCCTTCGCGACCGCCGAGGACTGGCTGAAGAAGCCCGGTACGGTCGGAAAAGCCTGGCCGATCAGCGAGCTGGCCGTCTTCGACGACGACGGCAACCGGCTGCCCCCGGGCGAACTCGGCACCGTCTACATGAAGATGAGCACCGGCGGCTTCAGCTACCACAAGGACGAGGGCAAGACGAGGAAGAACCGGATCGGCGACTTCTTCACCGTCGGCGACCTCGGCCTGATGGACGAGGAGGGCTACCTCTTCCTCCGCGACCGCAAGATCGACATGATCATCTCCGGTGGGGTCAACATCTACCCGGCCGAGATCGAGTCCGCCCTGCTCACCCACCCGGCCGTCGCCGACGCCGCCGCCTTCGGGATCCCGAACGGGGACTGGGGCGAGGAGGTCAAGGCGGTCATCGAAGCGGCCGAGGGCCACGAGCCGGGCGAGGCGCTGGCCGCCGAGATCCTGGCCCACTGCGAGCGGCAGCTCGCGGGCTACAAGCGGCCCAGGACGGTGGACTTCATCGAGACCATGCCCCGCGACCCCAACGGCAAGCTGTACAAGCGGCGGCTGCGCGACCCGTACTGGGAGGGCCGCGAGCGCGCCGTGTGAGGTACGGGCCCCCGGGCGGCGAGGCATCCCACCGCCCGGTGGTTTGCCCGGATCGCCCCGGCATCCTGTGAGATGTTCCACCCGGGGGCCCCGGCGGCGCGCCTTGCGCCGCACCGCGGCGCCGGTTCTGGCAGCGTGGCCGCATGAGTACGGCAACCCGCAGCTCCCCCCTGACCGACTGGACCCTCCTGGTCCCCGTGGTGGCGCTCGTCGCCCTCGCCTTCAGCTGGGGGCGCGACCTGCCCTCGTTCGCGGTGGCGCTCGTCGCCCTGTGCCTCGGGGGCGCGGTACTGGCCGCCGTCCACCACGCCGAGGTGGTGGCGCACCGCGTCGGCGAACCCTTCGGCTCCCTCGTCCTGGCCGTCGCGGTCACCGTCATCGAGGTGGCCCTCATCGTCACCCTGATGGCCGACGGCGGGGACGGGACGGCCTCCCTGGCCCGCGACACCGTCTTCGCCGCCGTCATGATCACCTGCAACGGCATCGTCGGCCTGTCCCTGCTGGTCGGCGCCCTGCGCAACCGCGTCGCCGTCTTCAACGCGGAGGGATCCGGCGCCGCGCTCGCCACCGTCGCCACCCTCGCCGTCCTCAGCCTGGTCATCCCGACCTTCACCACCAGCAAGCCGGGCCCCGAGTTCTCCACCGCGCAGCTCACCTTCGCCGCCGTGTCCTCGCTGGCGCTCTACGGCCTGTTCATCGCGGTCCAGACGGTCCGTCACCGCGACTACTTCCTGCCCGTGGACACCGCCGCGAAGAAGCGCCGGGAAGCCGCCGGGGAGGGCGAGGAACACGCGGAGCCGCCGACCGCCCGGGCCGCGCTGACCAGCGTCGGCCTGCTGCTGGTCGCTCTCGTCGCCGTCGTCGGCAACGCCAAGGCCGTCTCGCCCACCATCGAGGCGGGCGTGGCCCGCGCGGGGCTGCCCCACGCCGTCGTCGGTGTGATCATCGCCCTGCTCGTGCTCGCCCCCGAGACCCTGGCCGCCGTCCGCGCGGCCCGCCGCGACCGCGTCCAGACCAGTCTCAACCTGGCCTACGGCTCCGCGATCGCCAGCATCGGCCTGACCATCCCCGCCATCGCCCTCGCCTCGGTCTGGCTCACCGGACCGCTGCTGCTGGGCCTCGGCCCGATCCACATGGTGCTGCTCGCCCTCACGGTCGTGGTCAGCGCCCTGACCATCGCCCCGGGCCGCGCGACCCTGCTCCAGGGCGGCGTCCACCTGGTGCTGCTGGCCTCCTACCTGTTCCTCGCGGTCAGCCCCTGACCGGCCCGCCCGGCCGTACGCCGACCCGCGCGCGCGGATCGGCGTACGGGGCCGCGCACCGTCAGCGCCGTTCGCGCGGCCAGACCACCCGCAGCGCGGGCGAGGCCAGGATGTCCTTCTCGCAGTAGCGGGAGGTCACCCAGCGCTCGGCCGAGAACAGCCGGGTCTGGTCGGCGAAGTACGGCGAGCGGGGGTTCGAGGACTGGCTGTACGACAGCAGCGTGCGGGCCACCGGGCAGCGGCCGCCGTCCCAGCCGACCGCCTGGAGGTGACTGGAACCGTGCACGACCTCGGTGTAACCGCCCCCGGCCGGGTTCCACACCGCCTCCACCTTGTCCCAGACGCCGAGCGCCTCGGTACCGCCGCCGACCGGAATCCGCTTCCCGCCCCGCACCACGAACTGGTGCGCGCCGAGCGGTGCGTCCAGCGCGATGCCCGCCGCCCCCAGCTCCGCGACCGTGTCCGCCAGGGCCCGCCCGAGGCCGGGCGCCGCCCGGTTCAGGGTGCGGGGCGTATGGACCGGATCGGCCGCCGAGAACGGCACCAGCCACAGGTCCTTCGCCGCGGTCGACCCGGTCAGCCTGCGCCAGAAGCGGTCGAAGAGCAGCGCGCCCCGGCTGTCCTCCTCGGCCGTGCGGTCCCAGCGCGCCAGCACCGGGCAGGCCGCCGAGACGTCCACCGCGGAACCGTCGCTCGCGGTCGCCGTACCGCCGGGCAGGGCCGCGCACGCCTGCGCCGCGTCGGCGGCCGCCAGGTCACCGGCCGGAACCCGGTTCGCGAACTGCTGCTCCTGAAGGTCCGCCACCGTCAGCCGGCCCCGCGCCGCCATGGCCGAGACGTCCTCCAGAGCGCCGCGCGTGCGCAGCGAGCGGGCGGTGCCGGTATTGCCCCAGACCCGCTCGTAGCCGGTCACCGGGTGCTCCGCGTTGGCCAGCCACGCGCTGTCGTTGGAGTTCTCGACGTACGCCGCGTCCCGCAGGACGGGAGCCTTCGCCGGGCCGAACACGCCCGGCTGCACCGCGTCCGGGTCCGAGCCCGGCGCGCAGTCGCCGCGCGAACCGTCCAGCACCGCCAGACCCGCCGACGGGTACGTCGCCCGGCCCAGCGGCGTGGAGCAGCGGGCCGCCAGCTCGTCGGTGATCCGGGGCACGATCTGGGACTGCGTGAACAGGGTCGCGCCCGCCGAGTCGGCGGCCACCGTGTTGACCCAGGGCAGCCCCTGGGTGCGCCGCAGCGCGTCCTGGATGCCGGCCACCGAGCGGGCCCTGCCCATCGCGAGGGCCGTGTCGAAGGCCCGCAGATTCAGCGCGTTGGGGTCGTTCAGCGCATAGGCCGTGGTCGCGGACCAGGGCAGCGGCAGGGACGCCCCGAGGGAGGTGACCACCGGGCCGAAGCGGGTCCACCACTGGGTGCGGACGACCGGGGCGCCGCCCTTGACCGGGACGCTGACGCTGCGCGGGACCATCTTCTCGGGCACGCCGTCGACCAGGTACGCCGTCGGGTCCGCCGGGTCCAGGGAGAGCTGGTGCAGGTTGACCGGGGTGCCGGTGGCCACGGTGTGGCTCCAGGCGACCTTGTCGTTGAAGCCGATGTTGACGCCGACCGTGCCGAGCAGGGAACCGCCGGAGACGTTCAGCTCGCCGGGGATGGTCTGCTGCGACTGCCAGAACCGGCGCCCGCCCTGCCAGGGGTAGTGCGGATTTCCCAGCAGCAGACCGCCGCCGCTCGCCGTGGCCGACCCCGCGAAGGCCACCGCGTTGGACCCCATGTCGTAGCGCGAGGTGTCGAAGAGCTGCCGGGCCGCCTCGGCCGCGGCCGCCGGGTCGACGTCGCCGCCGGGCGCGGGGGGGCTCGTACGGGCCCCCGCACCGGTGGCCGGGCCCGGTGGCCGGGCCGCGGTGATCCCGTCGATCCCGCGCCCCTGGCCGCCGAGCACCGCGACCGCGTACCCCCGCGCCGCCACGTCCACGGCGGTCACCGGACGCACCCAGCCCGCGCCCTGGCAGGCCGGGTCGGTGATCCTGTTCTGCGCCAGCCAGGCGTTGTACCCCGCGGCCCAGCCCCGCATCAGCTCCTTCACGTCCTTCCCGGGACCGGCCGGAGCGGGCGTGGCCAGCAGCTTCTCGACCGTGCCGGATTCCCGGACGCCCTTGAAGTACAGGTCGCTGGAGAGGTTCCCGGTGGCCGAGGAGAGCGAGCCGTCGGGGGCCGCGTCGGGCCCGAACCAGCGCGAGCGCTCGCCGGACACCGTGAGGAACCCGTCGGCCAGCACGCAGACCTGGTCGGCGGCCTGTGCCCACCCGGTGCCGAAGCCGAGGTCGGCGTAGTCCTTGGCGAGGATGTGCGGGACGCCGTTCTCCGTGTAGCGGACGAGGGCGGACAGACCGCCCCCCGAGGGCCCCCGAGCCCCCGCGTCGGCGGTGGCCGAGGCCGAGGCCTGCGGGATCGCGGCGGCCGCGGCGAGCAGCGCGGCGCCGGTGAGGGCGATCCGGCGCAAGGCGGGACGGGTGCGGAAACGCAACGTGCCTCCCAAGTAGCCTGCGAATGACGGTGGTTGCGCATGACGCTGGTGGTGCGCGCGGGTTGTGCCCCCACACTCACGCAGGACGACTGATGATCTGTCAACAACCCCTGATGTACGACGAGATGAGGATCGCTCCATGACACAGGTGCGGGACAACACGGTCGACGGGCTGCTGCGCGACACCGCGCTCCGGGTGCCGGAGCGGATCGCGGTCCGCTACCGCGCGCGGACGTGGACCTACGGCGGCCTCGACGCGGCGGTCTCCGCCGGGGCCGCCTTCCTCGCGGGGGAGTGCGGCCTGCGGCCCGGCGACCGGGTGGCCACCTTCGGCCACAACAGCGACGCCTACCTGATCGCCTTCCTCGCCTGCGCCCGGGCCGGGCTCGTGCACGTCCCGGTCAACCAGAACCTGACCGGCGAGGACCTCGCGCACATCCTGGACGACTCGGGGAGCGCCCTGGTGCTCGCCGACCCGGACCTCGCGCCCCGGGTCCCGGACGGGCGTCCGGTACGGGCGCTGCGCGACGCTCCCGGGTCCTTCCTGGCGGCGGCGCAGGAGGGGGCAACGTACGAGGGCGGAGGCGCTGCGGACGACCTGGTGCAGCTGCTGTACACCTCCGGCACCACCGCGCTGCCGAAGGGCGCCATGATGACCCATGCGGCGCTCTGCCACGCCTACGAGAGCGCGATCGGGGCGCTGGACCTCACCGAGGACGACCGGCCGCTGCACTCGCTGCCGCTCTACCACTCGGCGCAGATGCACGTCTTCCTGCTGCCCTACCTCGCCGTCGGCGCCGAGAACACGGTGCTGGACGGGCCGGACGCCGAGGAGATCTTCGAGCGGGTGGAGGCGGGCGGGGCGGACAGCCTCTTCGCGCCGCCCACCGTGTGGATCGCCCTGGCCAACCACCCCGGCTTCGCCATCCGCGAGCTGAGCGGGCTGCGCAAGGCGTACTACGGGGCTTCGATCATGCCGGTGCCCGTGCTGGAACGCCTGCTCGCCCGGCTGCCCGGGCTCGCCTTCTACAACTGCTTCGGGCAGAGCGAGATCGGCCCGCTCGCCACCGTCCTGGGCCCGGCCGAGCACGAGGGGCGGATGGACTCCTGCGGGCGGCCGGTGCGCCACGTCGAGGCGAAGGTGGTCGACGAGGACGGCGCGGACGTGCCCGACGGGACCGCGGGCGAGGTGGTCTACCGCTCCCCGCAGCTGTGCCGGGGCTACTGGAGGGATCCGCGGGCCACGGAGCAGGCCTTCCGCGGCGGCTGGTTCCGCTCGGGCGACCTGGCGGTGCGCGACGCGGAGGGCTACTTCACGGTGGTCGACCGGGTGAAGGACGTCATCAACTCCGGCGGGGTGCTCGTCGCCTCCCGCCAGGTCGAGGATGCCCTCTACACCCATCCGGGGGTGGCGGAGGCGGCGGTGGTCGGGCTGCCCGACGCGCGCTGGATCGAGGCGGTCACGGCCGTGGTGGTGCCGCGCGGCGCGGTGACGGAGGAGGAGCTGCTGGCGTACGCGCGGGAGAAGCTCGCCCACTTCAAGGCTCCCAAGCGGGTCCTCTTCGTGGACGCGCTGCCCCGCAACGCGAGCGGCAAAATCCTCAAGCGGGAGCTGCGCGACCGCTTCGGCGCCGACGGGGCCGCGCGCTAGCGAGCCGTCCGCGGAGCCCGCCGCTGCACCCACCGCCCCCGGCCGACGGCCGGGGGCGGTCTTTTACGCTGCCGCGCGGTGGGCGTCAAGTCCCGAATGTCCGGAACGTGACCGGGGTGGTCGTGGCGGGGCTTACTGGTGACACGGAAAGAGACGGAAAACCTCCCCGGAGGAACTCCTCCTCACCGGAAAACCCTTCAGTTCATTCACTTCATTCGCTTGATTCGCCTTAGGAGTAGGTCATGAACCGTAAGACGCGTACCAACAACGTTGTCCGTTCCAACCGTCGTGGTTTCCGTGTGGCGACGCTGGTCGCTTCGGCGGCGATGGTGTCGGGAGGGCTGCTGATTCCGGCGTCGATGGCTTCGGCGGCTCC
>NZ_JBEXPB010000069.1:0-23466 GCF_040611795.1 Streptomyces sp. NPDC006529
GGCATACAGGAGACCGTGGAGGACAGCGGCCGTGAGGCGGCCGTGCTCGGGTCGCTGCGCCGTAACGAGGGTGGTCTGGAGCGGTTCTGGCTCTCACTCGGTGAGGCGTACGTCCGCGGTGTCGCGGTGGACTGGGAGGCGGTCTTCGCGGGGACGGGTGCCCGTCGGGTCGACCTGCCCACCTACGCCTTCCAGGAGCAGCGGTTCTGGCCCGAGGCGGCTCCCGTCGAGCCGGACGCCCTGCCCACGGAGAGCGCGGTCGACGCCCGCTTCTGGGACGCCGTCGAACGCGAGGACCTTGCCACGCTCAGCGCCGAACTCCACATCGAGGACGATCAGCCGCTGACCGCCCTGCTCCCCGCGCTGTCCTCCTGGCGGCGTGAGAGCAGGGAGCAGTCCACCGTCGACGGCTGGCGCTACCGCGTCACCTGGAAAGCTCTCACCGACGCCGCCACCGCGCGCCTCTCCGGTATCTGGCTGGTCGTCGTGCCCGAGGTGCTCACCGGACCGGCCGGGGACACCGCAGCCGCTGTGCTGCGTACCCTCGCCGACCGCGGCGCGCAGGTCCGTACCCTCACCGTCGCCGCCGATGTCACCGACCGCGAGGCCCTGAAGGCCGCCCTCGACGAGACGCAGGACCCCGCCGGGGTCCTCTCGCTCCTCGCCCTCGCCGGGGACGGCACCGCACCGCTGCGCGCGCACACCGGGCTCCTGGCCACCGCCGCCCTCGTCCAGGCCCTCGGTGACGCCGCCGTGAGCGCGCCCCTGTGGTGCCTCACCCGGGGCGCCGTCTCCGTAACCCGGTCCGAGCGGCTCCAGGACCCGGGGCAGGCCCTCGTGTGGGGCTTCGGACGGACCGTTGCGCTGGAGTTCCCCGAGCGCTGGGGCGGCCTCGTCGACCTGCCCGGACAGGCCGACGACCGGGCCCTCGCCCGGCTCGCCGGGGTGCTTGCCGGCGCCGGCGTCGAGGACCAGGTCGCGGTACGTGCCTCCGGGCTGTACGGCCGACGACTGGCCCACGCCCCGCTCGCCGACGCCCCCACCCCGCCCGCCTGGAAGCCGGCGGGAACGACCCTCGTCACCGGCGGCACCGGAGCCCTGGGCGCGCATGTCGCCCGCTGGCTGGCGGAGAATGGCGCCGAGCACCTGGTCCTGAGCAGCCGCCGCGGCTCCGAGGCCCTCGGAGCGGCAGAACTGCGCGAGGAACTGACCGCACTCGGCGCCGAGGTCACGCTCGCGGCTTGCGACATGGCCGACCGGGACGCCGTCACCGCGCTGCTCGCCGGTATCCCCGCCGACCGGCCGCTGACCGCCGTCGTGCACACCGCCGGTGTCCTCGACGACGGCGTCATCGACGGGTTGACCCCGGAGCGGTTCGCGACCGTACTCGCCCCCAAGGCGGACGGGGCGCTCACGCTGCACGAGCTGACCCGCGACCTCGGACTCTCCGCCTTCGTGCTGTTCTCCGGAGTCGCCGGCACCCTCGGTGACGCCGGGCAGGGCAACTACGCGGCCGCCAACTCCTACCTCGACGCCCTCGCCGAGCAGCGCCACGCCGACGGCCTGGCCGCGACCTCGGTGGCCTGGGGCCGCTGGGGCGACAGCGGTCTGGCCGCCGACGGCGCCATCGGAGAGCGGCTCGACCGCGGCGGCGTGCCCGCCATGGCGCCGCGGGCCGCGATCCGGGCCCTCCAGCAAGCCCTGGACCACGCCGAAGCGGCCGTCGCCGTCGCCGACATCCAGTGGGAACGCTTCACCCCCGGCTACACGGCCGTCCGGCCCAGCCCGTTCCTCGGCGACCTGCCCGAGGTACGGCGCCTCGCGCAGAGCGCGGCGGCCGCGACGGACACGGGCGCGGAAGGTTCCCCGGCCGAGGCGCTGCGCCGCCGGCTGTCGGCGATGCCGCAGGCCGAACAGGCCGTCGTCGTCCTGGAACTGGTCCGCTCCCACGCGGCGACCGCGCTCGGCCATCCCACCACCGACGAGGTGGGCGCGGGCCGCGCCTTCAAGGAGCTCGGCTTCGACTCCCTGATCGCGCTGGAGCTGCGCAACCGCCTGAACGCGGCCACCGGACTCAAGCTCCCGGCGACGCTGGTCTTCGACCACCCGACGCCGGGGGTCCTCGCGGACTTCCTGCGAGCCGAAATCGTCCAGGACGGCTCCACCGGAGCCGCACCCGGCATCGCCGAGCTCGAAAAGCTCGAATCCGCGCTGTCCGTCCTCGATCCGGACGGCGAAACGCGCGCCGACATCGCCTCGCGCCTCCAGGCCCTCCTGGCGAAGTGGGGTGAACCGCAGGCCCATTCGAGCGATGGGGCCGTGGCCGAGAAGCTCCAGGAAGCCACGCCCGACGAGCTCTTCGACTTCATCGAGAACGAGCTCGGGATCTAGCACAGCGGACAGCAGGCAGTAGCAGCACAAGGGTTTGTGACGAACATGGGTGAGGTTCCAATGGCGGGTCAGGCGTCGGATCAGGAAAAGATCCTCGGCTACTTGAAGCGGGTGACTGCCGATCTGCATCACACGCGGCAGCGGCTGCGCGAGGTCGAGTCGCAGGAGCCGGAGCCCATCGCGATCGTCGGCATGGCCTGCAGGTTCCCCGGCGGCATCCAGTCGCCCGAGGACCTGTGGGAGCTGGTCGCCGGCAGCAGGGACGCGATCACCGATTTCCCCACCGATCGCGGCTGGGACATCGAGTCCCTGTACGACGCCGACCCCGAGCGGCGGGGCACGTCGTACACCCGTGAAGGCGGATTCCTCGACGGCGTCGGGGAGTTCGACGCCGCCTTCTTCGGGATCAGCCCGCGCGAGACCCTCGGCATGGACCCGCAGCAGCGCCTGCTGCTGGAGACGTCCTGGGAGACCTTCGAGCGCGCCGGGATCGACCCGGCGACGCTGCGCGGCAGCAAGGCCGGCGTGTTCATCGGCACCAACGGTCAGGACTACCCCGACCTGCTGCGCGACGGCGTCCCCCAGGGCGTCGAGCAGTACCTCCTCACCGGGAACGCGGCCAGCGTCGTCTCCGGTCGCCTCTCCTACACCTTCGGCCTCGAAGGTCCCGCCGTCACCATCGACACGGCCTGCTCCTCCTCCCTCGTCGCCCTGCACCTCGCCGTGCAGGCACTGCGGGGCGGCGAGTGCTCCCTGGCCCTTGCAGGCGGCGTCACGGTCATGTCCAGCCCGCGCGCGTTCGTGCAGTTCAGCCGACAGCGCGGACTCGCCCCCGACGGCCGGTGCAAGCCGTTCGCCGACGGTGCCGACGGCACCGGCTGGGGCGAGGGCGTCGGCATGCTCCTCGTCGAGAAGCTCTCCGACGCCCGCCGCAACGGCCACCCCGTCCTGGCCATCGTCCGGGGCTCCGCCGTCAACCAGGACGGCGCGAGCAACGGTCTGACCGCCCCCAACGGGCCCTCCCAGCAGCGCGTCATCCGCCAGGCCCTCACCAACGCCGGACTCACCCCGGCCCAGGTCGACGCCGTCGAGGCGCACGGCACCGGCACGACGCTTGGCGACCCCATCGAAGCGCAGGCCATCCTGGCCACCTACGGCCAGAACCGGCCCGACGGGCGACCGCTGTGGCTGGGCTCGATCAAGTCCAACATCGGCCACACCCAGGCCGCCGCCGGTGTCGCGGGCATCATCAAGATGGTCCTCGCCATGCAGAACGGCGTCCTGCCGGAATCCCTGCACGTCGACCAGCCGTCCACCGCCGTCGACTGGAGCACCGGCTCCGTCGAACTCCTCGCCCGGCCCGTGCCGTGGCCCGAGACCGGCCAGCCGCGCCGCGCCGGCATCTCCTCCTTCGGTGTCAGTGGCACCAACGCCCACACCGTCATCGAGCAGGCCCCGCCCGTCGAGCCGGCACACCCGCAGGACGCGGACGGGACCACGTCGCATGAGGCTGACGGGAGCGTCCCCCAGGGCGCCACCGGCCCGGTCCCGCTGCTCGTCTCCGGCCACGGCGACGAGGGCCTGCGCGCCCAGGCCGCCCGCCTCGCCGCCCACCTGCGGGCCGAGCCCGCGCTCGCGGCGGACCCCGCGGCCCTGACCGATCTCGGCTACTCCCTCGCCACCAGCCGCTCCTCGCTGGACCGCCGGGCCGTCCTCTTCGCCACCGGCCCCGAGGAACTCCTCACCGGCCTCGACGCCCTCGCCGCCGGGGAACGGCCCGCGACCGGCGTCGTCGGCGCCGTCGCCGAAGGGACCACCGCCTTCCTCTTCACCGGCCAGGGCAGCCAGCGCCCCGGCATGGGCCGCGAGCTGTACGCCACCCACCCCGGCTTCGCCCGCGCTCTCGACGCCGTTCGGGACGAACTCGACCGGCACCTCGAACGCCCCCTGTACGACGTCCTGTTCGCCGCCGAAGGCAGCCCCGAGGCGGCCCTCCTCGACGAGACCGCCCACACCCAGGCCGCCCTCTTCGCCGTCGAGGTCGCCCTCTGCCGCCAGCTCGAACAGTGGGGCGTCACACCCGACTTCCTCATCGGGCACTCCATCGGCGAGCTCGCCGCCGCCCACGTCTCCGGCGTCCTCACCCTCGCCGACGCGGCCGCCCTCGTCGCCGCCCGCGGCCGCCTCATGCAGGCCCTGCCCGCCGACGGCGGGATGATCGCCGTCGAGGCCACCGAGGACGAGGTCGCCCCGCTCCTGACCGACCGCGTCTCGATCGCGGCCGTCAACGGCCCCCGCTCCGTGGTGGTCTCCGGCGACGAGGACGCCGCCACCGCCCTCGCCGAGACCCTGCGCGCCCGCGGCCGCCGCACCAAGCGGCTCACCGTCAGCCACGCCTTCCACTCGCCGCTCATGGACGACATGCTCGGCGCGTTCCGCGAGGCCGCCGAAGCCGTCACCTACGCGCCGCCCGTCATCCCGATCGTCTCCAACCTCACCGGGGCCTCCGTCACCGCCGAGGAGATCTGCACCCCCGAGTACTGGGTCCGGCACGTCCGCGAGGCCGTCCGCTTCCACGACGGCGTCACCGCCCTCGCCGCTCTCGGCGTCACCACCTTCGTCGAGGTCGGCCCCGGCGGCGTCCTCACCGCCCTCGCGCAGGACTGCCTCGCCGGCCGCGACGGCACCGTCTTCGTCCCGGCGCTGCGCACCGACCGCCCCGAACCGGCCGCGTTCGCCGCCGCCGTGGCCGGGGCCCACGCGCACGGTGTCCGCGTCGACTGGTCAGCCGTCTTCGCCGGACGCTCCACCACCCGCGTCGACCTGCCGACGTACGCCTTCCAACGCGGCCTGTACTGGCCCGAGCCGCCGACCTCCTGGACCGGCGACGTCACCGCGGCCGGCATCGGCTCCGCCGATCACCCGCTGCTCGGCGCCGCCATCGCCCTCGCCGACGGCGACGGCCACCTCTTCACCGGGCGGCTCTCCCTCGCCACCCACCCGTGGCTCGCCGACCACACGGTCATGGACACCGTCCTGCTGCCCGGCACCGCCTTCGTCGAACTCGCGCTGCGGGCCGGCGAGCACAGCGGCTGCCCGCTGCTCGACGAACTCACCCTCCAGGCCCCCCTGGTCCTGCCGCCACACGGCGGCGTCCAGATCCAGCTCGCCGTCGGCGCCCCCGACACCGACGGACGGCGCCCCCTGACCCTGCACTCCCGGCCCGAGGACGCCGCCGACGACACCTGGGGCGAAGGCGCCTGGACCCGGCACGCCACCGGCTTCCTCGCCCCCGCCGCCCCCGCCGCCGCCGACCGGGGCACCGGCAGCGACCTCGCCGTCTGGCCGCCGCAGGGCGCCACCGCCCTGCCCGTCGAGGGCCTGTACGAATACCTCACCGGCACCGGCTTCGCCTACGGCCCCGTCTTCCAAGGCCTGACCGGCGCCTGGCAGCGGGGCGAAGAGGTCTTCGCCGAGGTCCGCCTGCCCGAGCAGGCACACGCCGAAGCCGCCCTGTTCGGCCTGCACCCCGCCCTGCTGGACGCCGCCCTGCACGCCGTCGGCATGGGCTCCCTGCTGGAGGACACCGACCACGGCCGCCTGCCGTTCTCCTGGAGCGGCGTCACCCTGCGCGCCGTCGGTGCCCGGGCCCTGCGCGTCCGGCTCGCCCCCGCCGGGCAGGACACCGTCCGCGTGGACCTGGCCGACGAGAGCGGCGCGCCCGTCGCCACCGTCGATGCCCTGCTGCTCCGCCCCGTCACCCCCGACCAGGTACGAGCCGCCCGCACCACCTTCCACGACGCGCTGTTCCGCGTCGAGTGGAGCCCGCTCGCCCTACCCGCGGCCACCACCGTCGTCCCCGGCCAGTGGGCCGTGCTCGGCGCGGCCGCCGACGAGGGCGTCGGCTCCGGCGCGGGCATCACCTCCCCGTTCGGCGCCGTCCTGCCGACCGCCGCGGCCCACCCGGACCTCGCCACCCTCGCCGCGGCCGTCGACGCGGGCGCCCCCGTCCCGCGGGCCGTCCTCGTGCCCGTCCCCGGCGAGCCGCCGACCGGGCCGACGCCCGTCGACGCGGAGCTGCCCGCCGCCGTCGCCGCCGCCCTGCACGAGGCCCTCGGTCTGGCCCAGGCCTGGCTCGCCGACGACCGGTTCGCCTCCTCCCGGCTCGTGTTCGTCACCCGCGGCGCCGTCGCCACCACCGACGCGTCCGACGTGGCCGACCTCGCGCACGCCCCGCTGTGGGGCCTGCTGCGCGCCGCCCAGTCCGAGCACCCCGACCGCTTCGTCCTCCTCGACCTGGACGACCGCGAGGAGTCCCTGCGCGCCCTCCCGGCCGCCCTCGCCACCGACGAGGCGCAGCTCGCGCTGCGCGAGGGCCGCGCCGTCGTCCCCCGGCTCGCCCGCGTCCCCGCCGTCCCCGCCGCCGAGGGCCGCGAGGCCCGCCCGCTCGACACCGACGGCACCGCCCTCGTCACCGGAGCCACCGGCACCCTCGGCGGGCTCGTCGCCCGCCACCTGGTCACCGCCCACGGCGTCCGCCGCCTGCTGCTGACCAGCCGCCGCGGCGAGGCCGCCGCCGGAGCCCCCGAACTCCTCGCCGAGCTACGGGCGATGGGCGCCGAGGTCACCCTCGCCGCCTGTGACGCCGCCGATCGCGGCGCGCTCGCGGCCGTCCTGGCCTCCGTACCGGCCGAGCACCCGCTGACCGCCGTCGTGCACACCGCGGGCGTCCTCGACGACGGCATTTTCGAAGCGCTCAGCCCCGAACGGATCGACCACGTCCTGCCCGCCAAGGTCGACGCCGCCGTCAACCTGCACGAGCTCACCCGCGGACTCGACCTCGCCGCGTTCGTCCTCTTCTCCGCCGCCGCCGGTACCCTCGGCGCAGCCGGACAGGCCAACTACGCCGCCGCCAACACCTTCCTCGACGCCCTCGCCCAGCGCCGCCGCGCCGAGGGCCTGCCCGCCACCGCGCTCGCCTGGGGGCTGTGGGCCGAGCGCAGCGGCATGACCGGCGAACTCGCCGCCGCCGACCTGGAGCGGATCTCCCGCGCCGGAGTCGCCGCGCTGTCCTCCACCGAGGGCCTCGCCCTCATGGACACCGCCCGCGAGAGCGGCGAGGCCACCGCCGTCCCCATGCACCTGGACCTGGCCGGGCTGCGCCAGGCCGACGTGCGCATGGTCCCGCCGCTGCTGCGCGGCCTGGTCCGACCCGCCGCCCGCCGCCCCGCCGCGGCCCAAGGCGCCGCGCCCGCCGACGGGCTCGCCGAGCGGCTGCTGCCGCTGACCGCCCCCGAACGCGACCGGCTGCTGCTGGCCACCGTCCGCGTCCAGGTCGCCGCCGTTCTCGGTTTCCCCGGCCCCGACGCCGTCGACGCCGGCCGGGCCTTCAAGGAACTCGGCTTCGACTCGCTGACCGCGGTCGAACTGCGCAACCGCCTCGGCTCCGTCACCGGCGTCCGGCTGCCCGCCACCCTCGTCTTCGACTACCCCACGCCGAACGCCCTCGCCGCCTTCCTGCGGACCGAACTCCTCGGCGACCTGGCCGCCTCCGCGGGCCCGGCCACCGTCCACGTCCCGACCGTCGCCGACGAGCCCATCGCGATCGTCGCCATGGCCTGCCGCTACCCCGGCGGGGTCACCACCCCCGAGGAGCTGTGGCGCCTCGTCGCCGACTCCGTCGACGCCGTCTCGCCCTTCCCGACGGACCGCGGCTGGAACCTGGACGCGCTGTACGACTCCGACCCCGGCCGCGCCGGGACCTCGTACACCCGCGAGGGCGGATTCCTGCACTCCGCCGCCGACTTCGACCCCGACGTCTTCGGCATCAACCCCCGCGAGGCCCTGGCCATGGACCCGCACCAGCGGCTCCTGTTGGAGACCTCCTGGGAGGCCTTCGAGCGGGCCGGCATGGACCCGGCCTCGCTGCGCGGCAGCCGCACCGGCGTCTTCGCCGGGGTCATGTACCACGACTACCTGACCCGGCTTCCCGCCGTCCCCGAGGGCCTGGAAGGCTACCTCGGCACCGGCACCGCGGGCAGCGTCGCCTCCGGCCGCATCTCCTACACCTTCGGCCTGGAGGGTCCGGCCGTCACCATCGACACGGCCTGCTCCTCCTCCCTCGTCGCCCTGCACCTGGCCGCGCAGGCCCTGCGCAGCGGCGAGTGCGACATGGCGCTGGCGGGCGGCGTCACCATCATGTCCACCCCGGACACCTTCATCGACTTCAGCCGCCAGCGGGGCCTGTCCACCGACGGCCGCTGCAAGTCCTTCTCCGCCGACGCCGACGGCACCGGCTGGGCCGAGGGCGCGGGCATGATCCTCGTCGAGCGGCTCTCCGACGCCCGCCGCAACGGCCACCCCGTCCTCGCCGTGGTCCGCGGCACGGCCGTCAACCAGGACGGTGCCTCCAACGGCCTGACCGCCCCCAACGGGCCCTCCCAGCAGCGCGTGATCCGCGAGGCACTCGCCCAGGCCGGGCTGAGCCCCGCCGATGTCGACGCCGTCGAGGCCCACGGCACCGGCACCACCCTCGGCGACCCCATCGAGGCCCAGGCCCTGCTCGCCACCTACGGCCAGGGGCGCCCCGAGGACCGGCCGCTGCTCCTGGGCTCCATCAAGTCCAACATCGGCCACACCCAGGCCGCCGCGGGCGCCGCCGGCATCATCAAGATGGTCCAGGCGATGCGGTACGGCGTCCTGCCCGCCTCCCTGCACATCGGCGAGCCGTCCCCGCACATCGACTGGACCGCCGGCGCCGTCTCCCTCCTGACCGAGCGGGCGCAGTGGCCCGAGACCGGCCGGCCGCGCCGCGCGGGCGTCTCCTCCTTCGGCGTCAGCGGCACCAACGCGCACGTCATCATCGAGCAGCCGCCCGCCGACGAGGCCGGAGCCGTCACGGACCCGGCCGTCACGGACCCCGCCGTCGCCGCCCCGGCCGTCGTCGGCGCCGTACTGCCGTTCGTCCTCTCCGGCCGTACTCCCGACGCGCTGCGCGCCCAGGCTGCACGCCTCGCCGCCCACCTCGCGGACCGCCCCGCGGCGGCCCCCGCCGACGTGGCGTTCTCCCTGGCCACCACCCGTACCGCCCTGGACCGGCGCGCCGCGGTCGTCGCCGCCGACCGCGAGCAGCTCCTCACCGGCCTCGCCGCCCTCGCCGAGGACCGCGACGCGGCCGGGCTCCTCCGGCACGACACGGCCGACGGCCGCCTCGCGGTCCTCTTCACCGGCCAGGGCAGCCAGCGCCCCGGCATGGGCCGCGACCTGTACGCCGCCCACCCGGTCTTCGCCGCCGCCCTCGACGAGGCGTGCGCCGCCCTGGACCCGCACCTCGAACACCCCCTCAAAGAAGCCCTGTTCGCCGCGGACGGGAGGCTCCTGGACCGGACCGGCATCACCCAGCCCGCCCTGTTCGCCCTGGAGAGCGCCCTCTACCGGCTCGTCGAGTCCTGGGGAGTGCGCCCCGACTTCGTGGCCGGGCACTCCATAGGCGAGATCACCGCCGCGCACGTCGCGGGCGTCCTCACCCTGACCGACGCGGCCGCCCTCGTCGCCGCCCGCGGCCGCCTGATGGAGGCACTCCCCGAAGGCGGCGCGATGATCGCGCTCACCGCCACCGAGGACGAGGTCCGGCCGCTGCTGGCCGGCCGTGAGGACCGGATCGCCGTCGCCGCCGTCAACTCCGCCTCCTCGGTGGTCGTCTCCGGCGACGAGGCCGTCGCACTGGAGATCGCCGCCGCGTTCGAGCAGCGCGGCCGCCGCACCAAGCGGCTCACCGTCAGCCACGCCTTCCACTCCCCGCTGATGGACGGCATGCTCGACGCCTTCCGCGACGTCGCCGCCTCCCTCACCTACCACCCGCCCGTCATCCCCGTCGTCACCCACCTCACCGGCGAGATCGCGGGGGACGCCCTGCGCACCCCCGAGCACTGGGTCGCCCACGTCCGCGAAGCCGTCCGATTCCTCGACGGCATCCGCACCCTCGACGCCGAGCACGTCACCACCTACCTCGAACTCGGCCCGCAGGGCGTGCTGTCCGGCCTCGGCCGCGACTGCCTCACCGACTCCGACACCACCACCGACGTCGGCACCTACACCGCCACCACGCCCGACGCCGTCTTCGTCCCGGCCCTGCGCCGCGACCGCGACGAGAACGAGGCCCTCGCCGCCGCGGTCGCGGCCGTCCACACCCGGGGCGTCCCGGTCGACTGGACCGCGTACTTCGCCACCACCGGCGCCCGCCGCACCGAGCTGCCCACCTACGCCTTCCAGCGCCGCCGGTTCTGGCTGGAGGCCCCCGCCGGGTTCATCGGCGACGTCGAATCGGCCGGCCTGGGCGCCGCCCACCACCCGCTGCTCGGCGCCGCCGTCCCGCTCGCCGACGGCGAGGGCTTCCTGTTCACCGGACGGCTCTCCCTCGACACCCACCCCTGGCTCGCCGACCACGCCGTCATGGGCACCGTGCTCCTCCCCGGCACCGCCTTCGTCGAACTCGCCGTCCGTGCGGGCGACCAGGCCGGCTGCGACCTGCTGGAAGAGCTGACCCTCGAAACCCCGCTCGTCCTGGCCCCGCACGCCGCGGTCCGCATCCAGATCGTGGTCGGGGCCGCCGACCGAGACGGCCGCCGGACCCTCGACCTGTACTCCGGCGACCCCGACGCCGCCGACGACGAACCCTGGACCCGGCACGCCACCGGCATCCTCGCCACCGGCGCGCCCCGGCCCTCCTTCGACCTCACCGCCTGGCCCCCGGCCGGCGCCGAGCCCGTCTCCGTCGACGGCCTGTACCAGCACCTCGCCCAGGGCGGCTTCGCCTACGGCCCCGTCTTCCAGGGCCTGCGCGCCGCCTGGACCCTCGGCGACGACGTCTACGCCGAGGTCGCCCTCCCCGAGGACAGCCGCGCCGAGGCCACCCGGTTCGCCCTGCACCCGGCCCTCCTCGACGCCGCCCTGCACGCCACCTTCGTCCGGCCCGCCGACACCGACCGCCAGGCCGGACTGCCGTTCTCCTGGGGCGGGGTGTCCCTGCACGCCATCGGCGCCGCCGCGCTCCGCGTCCGCCTGACCCTCGACGGCGACGACCTCCTCGCACTCGAACTCGCCGACACCACCGGCGCACCCGTCGCCGCCGTCGAGCGGCTCCGGGTCCGGCCCGTCTCCGCCGACCGCCTCGCAGGCCGCGCACGCACCGCGCACCACGAGTCGCTGTTCCGCATCGAGTGGGCGACCCTCCCGCTGCCCGCCACCACCCAGGACACCACCCCCGGCGACCGCTGGGCCGTCCTCGGCACCTGCGACGGCCTGCCGGGCCGCGCGTACGCCGATCTCGCGGAGCTCGCCACCGCCCTCGACGCGGGCGCGCCCCTGCCCCCGTACGTCCTCGCCCCCTGCCCGCCCGCCCCCGACTCCGCGGCCGCGTTCACCCCCGACGCGGTCCGCGCCGCCGCCCACCGGGCCCTCGCCCTAGTGCAGGGCTGGCTCGCCGATGACCGCTTCGCCGCCTCCCGTCTGGTGCTCGTCACCCGGGGCGCCGTCGCCACCCAGGGCGACTGGGACCTCACCGACCCGGTCCACGCCCCCGTCTGGGGCCTGGTCCGCTCCGCGCAGTCCGAGAACCCCGACCGGTTCGTCCTCGCCGACCTCGACGGCCCCACCGCCGACGGCACGCTCCTGGCCGCGGCCCTCGCCACCGGCGAACCCCAGTTCGCCGTCCGCCGCGGCACCGTCCACGCCCCCCGCCTCGCCCGGATCCCGGCCACCACGCCGCTGACCCCGCCCGCCGACGGCTCCGCCTGGCGCATGGACATCGAGGACAAGGGCACCCTCGACCACCTCACCTTCCTGCCCAGCCCCGAATCCGAGGCCCCGCTGCGGCCCGGACAGGTCCGCGTCGCCGTCCGCGCCGCCGGCCTCAACTTCCGCGACGTCCTCAACGCCCTCGGCATGTACCCCGGCGACCCCGGCCTCATGGGCTCCGAAGGCGCCGGCATCGTCCTGGAGACCGGGCCCGGCGTCACCGACCTCGCAGCCGGCGACCACGTCATGGGCATGCTGCCCGGCGCGTTCGGCCCGCTCGCCGTCGTCGACCGCCGCATGATCGCCCCGATGCCCCGGGGCTGGACCTTCACCGACGCGGCGGCCGTACCGATCGTCTTCATGACGGCCTACTACGCCCTGCATGACCTCGCCGGCCTACAGAGCGGCGAAACCCTCCTCGTGCACGCCGCCGCCGGCGGCGTCGGCATGGCCGCCGTCCAGCTGGCCCGCCACTGGGGCGCCGACGTCTACGCCACCGCCGGCCCCACCAAGTGGGACACCCTGCGCGGACTCGGCCTGAGCGACGACCGGATCGCCTCATCCCGCACCCTCGAATTCGAGGACACCTTCCGCACCGCCACCGGCGGCCGGGGCGTCGACGTCGTCCTGGACTCCCTGGCCCGCGAGTTCGTCGACGCCTCGCTGCGGCTGCTGCCGCGCGGCGGACGCTTCGTCGAGATGGGCAAGACCGACGTCCGCGACCCGCGGGACGTCGCAGCCGCCCATCCCGGCGTCACCTACCAGGCCTTCGACCTCACCGAGGCCGGTCTCGACCGCATCCAGGAGATGCTCACCACCCTCCTCGGCCTCTTCGAATCCGGCGCCCTGCGCCCCATCCCGGTCTCCTCCTGGGACCTGCGCCAGGCCCCCGAGGCCTTCCGCTACCTCAGCCAGGCCCGCCACACCGGCAAGATCGTCCTCACCGTGCCCTCCGAGTGGAACACCGAGGGCACCGTCCTCATCACCGGCGGCACCGGCACCCTCGGCGCCCTCGTCGCCCGCCACGCCGTCACCGTCCGCGGTGCCCGACGCCTGATCCTGACCAGCCGCCGCGGCGAATCCGCCGCCGGAGCCGCCGAACTCGCCGCCGAACTGCGCGCGCTGGGCGCCGACGTGGTCGTCGCCGCCTGCGACGCCGCAGACCGCGACGCGCTCGCCGCCCTCCTCGCGGGCATCCCCGCCGAGCACCCGCTGACCGCCGTCGTCCACACCGCCGGTGTCCTCGACGACGGCGTCATCACGGCCCTCACCCCCGAGCGGCTCGACACCGTCCTGCGGCCCAAGGTCGACGCCGCGCTCCACCTCCACGAGCTGACCCGCCACCTCGACCTGGCCGACTTCGTCCTCTTCTCCTCCGCCGCGGGCACCTTCGGCGGCGCCGGCCAGGCCAACTACGCCGCCGCGAACGTCTTCCTCGACGCCCTCGCCCGCCACCGCCACGCCCACGGCCTCCCCGGCACCTCCCTCGGCTGGGGCCTGTGGGCCGACGCCAGCGGCATGACCGGCGAACTGGACGCCGCCGACAAGGACCGCATGACGCGCTCCGGCGTCCTCGGCCTGTCCTCCGAGGAGGGACTGGCCCTCCTCGACACCGCCCACCGCACCGGCGACGCCCACCTCGTCCCCATGCAGCTCGACCTCGTCCCGCTGCGCCAGGCCGACGCGAGCATGGTCCCCGCACTGCTGCGCGGCCTCGTGCGCACCACGGCCCGCCGGGCCGTCGAGGCCACCGCCACCGGCACCGGCACCCCGCTCGTCGAGCAGCTCGTACGGCTTCCCGGGAACGAGCGGGACGCCCTCCTCCTGGACCTCGTACGCGACCAGGTCGCCGCCGTCCTCGGCCACGCCACCCCCGACGCCGTCGAACCCGGCCGCGCCTTCAAGGACCTCGGCTTCGACTCCCTGACCGCCGTCGAATTCCGCAACCGGCTCGGCGCCACCGCAGGTGTCCGGCTGCCTGCCACCGTCGTCTTCGACTACCCCAACCCCACCGTCCTCGCCGCCTACCTCAGGGACGAACTCCTCGGCTCCGAGGCTGCGGCCGCCGCCCTCCCGCGGCACCCCGCCGGACCCGGCGTCGACGCCGCCGACGACCCCATAGCCATCGTCGCCATGAGCTGCCGCTTCCCCGGCGACGTCCGCAGCCCCGAGGACCTGTGGGACCTGCTCGCCGAGGGCCGCGACGGAATCGCCCACCTCCCCGCCGACCGCGGCTGGGACACCGAGGCGCTGTACGACCCGGACCCCGACAATCCGGGCACGTCGTACGCCCGCGAAGGCGGCTTCTTCTACGACGCCCACCACTTCGACCCCGCGTTCTTCGGGATCAACCCCCGCGAGGCCCTGGCCATGGACCCGCAGCAGCGGCTGCTGCTGGAGACCTCCTGGGAGGCCTTCGAACGTGCCGGGATCGACCCGGCGACTCTGCGCGGACAGCAGGTCGGCGTCTTCGTCGGCCAGATGCACAACGACTACGTCTCGCGCCTGAACACCGTCCCCGAGGGCGTCGAGGGCTACCTCGGCACCGGCGGCTCCAGCAGCATCGCCTCCGGTCGCGTCTCCTACACCTTCGGCTTCGAGGGCCCGGCCGTCACCGTCGACACCGCCTGCTCGTCCTCACTGGTCGCCCTGCACCTCGCCGCGCAGGCCCTGCGCGCCGGGGAGTGCACCCTCGCCCTCGCGGGCGGAGTCACGATCATCACCACCCCTGACGTCTTCACCGAGTTCAGCCGCCAGCGCGGCCTCGCCGCCGACGGCCGCTGCAAGCCCTTCGCGGCCGCCGCCGACGGCACCGCATGGGGCGAGGGCGTCGGCATGCTCCTCGTCGAACGCCTCTCCGACGCGCGCCGCAACGGCCACCAGGTCCTGGCCGTCGTCCGCGGCACCGCCGTCAACCAGGACGGCGCCTCGAACGGCCTGACCGCGCCGAACGGCCCCGCCCAGCAGCGGGTCATCCGGCAGGCCCTGGCCAACGCCGGCCTGAGCACCGCCGACGTCGACGCGGTGGAGGCCCACGGCACCGGCACGCGGCTCGGTGACCCGATCGAAGCCCAGGCCCTGCTCGCGACGTACGGCCAGGACCGCCCCGCGGACACCCCGCTGTGGCTCGGATCCATCAAGTCGAACTTCGGCCACACCCAGGCCGCCGCAGGTGTCGCGGGCATCATCAAGATGGTCGAGGCCATGCGCCACGGTGTCCTGCCCCGGACCCTGCACGTCGACGCGCCGTCCCCGCACGTGGACTGGTCGGCGGGGGCGGTCTCGCTGCTCACGGAGCCGATGGCCTGGCCGGAGACCGGTCGGCCGCGCCGCGCGGGCGTCTCGTCCTTCGGCATGAGCGGCACCAACGCCCACGCCATCATCGAGCTCCCGCAATCCGGCAGCACCCGGGCCACCACCGGCGCCGGTGGCGACGCGGCCGCCCCAGCCCTCGCGGGCCCGGCGGCGCTGCCCTGGCACCTGTCCGCCCGTACGCCCGAGGCCCTGCGCGCCCAGGGCGAGCGGCTCCTGGCCCATCTGGAGGCCCACCCGGAGGCGAAGCCCGCCGACATCGGCCACGCGCTCGTCACCACCCGCGCCGTCTTCGAGCAGCGCGCGACCGTGGTCGCCGCTGACGTCGACGGCTTCCGAACGAGCCTGGCGGCCCTCGCGGAGGGCCGTCAGGCGGCCGGCCTGGTCCGCGGGACGCAGCCGGCGGCGGGGGAGAAGCTGGCCTTCTTGTTCACCGGGCAGGGCACTCAGCGGCTCGGGATGGGGCGTGAGTTGTATGACGCCTTCCCGGTGTTCGCGGAGGCGCTGGACGCGGTGTGTGCCCGCATGGACGGCTCGCTCGAACTGCCCCTGAAGGAGGTGTTGTTCGGCGGGGATATGGCTGTGCTGGATCGTACGGAGTATGCGCAGCCTGCGTTGTTCGCGGTTGAGGTGGCGTTGTTCCGGTTGCTGGAGTCGTGGGGTGTGAAGCCTGACTTCCTGTCCGGTCATTCGATCGGTGAGGTCGCGGCTGCGCATGTGGCGGGTGTGTTCTCGTTGGAGGACGCGTGCTCGTTGGTCGCCGCTCGCGGGCGTCTGATGCAGGCGTTGCCTTCGGGTGGTGTGATGGTGGCGGTGCAGGCGTCGGAGGACGAGGTCCTGCCGTTGCTGACCGGTCGGGTGAGCATCGCTGCGGTCAATGGTCCGCAGTCGGTGGTCGTTGCCGGTGACGAGGACGCTGTGCTCGCGGTGGTGGGGGTGTTCGCCGACCGGAAGAGCAAGCGGCTCACGGTCAGCCATGCGTTCCACTCCCCGCACATGGACGGGATGCTGGAGGAGTTCCGCAGGGTGGTGGAGGGTCTGTCCTTCGCCGCTCCGCGGATCCCGGTCGTCTCCAACCTGACGGGTGCGCTGGTCTCGGACGAGATGGGTTCGGCGGAGTTCTGGGTGCGGCACGTCCGTGAAGGCGTTCGCTTCCTCGACGGTGTCCGGACGCTGGAGGCGGCAGGGGTCACCACGTACCTCGAACTCGGGCCCGACGGCGTCCTGTCGGCCCTCGCACAGGACTGCGTCTCCGGAGAAGGCGCCGCCTTCGCGCCCGCCCTCCGCAAGGGTCACCCCGAGGAATCCGCCCTCGCCGCAGCCCTCGCCCAGGCGCACCTGCGGGGCATCGCCGTCGACTGGACCGCGTACTACGAAGGCACCGGCGCCCGCCGTGCCGACCTGCCGACCTACGCCTTCCAACGGCAGCGCTACTGGCTGGAGGCCCCGGCCCACGCCCTCGCCGGGGACGTCGTCTCCGCCGGGCTCGGTTCGACCGCGCACCCGCTCCTCGGAGCGGCGGTCGACCTGCCCGACACGGACGGGTTCCTGTTCACCGGGCGGCTCTCGCTGCGCACCCACCCCTGGCTGGCCGACCACCGCGTCGCGGGCAGCATCCTGCTGCCCGGTGCCGCGCTGGTCGAGCTGGCCGTCCGGGCGGGCGACCACGCCGGCTGCGGCCGGCTGGATGACCTCACCCTCGAAACACCGCTGGTGCTCCCGGAGACGGGCGGGACGCAGCTGCGCCTCGCCGTGGCCGAGGCCGACGCGCACGGCCGACGGGCCTTCAAGGTCTACTCGCGCCCCGAGCAGGCCGCCCCCGACGAGCCGTGGACCCGGCACGCCGCGGGCACCCTGGCCCCCGCCACCGAGGACCCCGGCACCGAGCCCCTGGGCGAGTGGCCCCCCGCCGGGGCCGTCGAATGCCCCGTGGACGAGCTGTACCCCGGCTTCGACGCCATCGGGCTGGGCTACGGCCCCGCATTCCGCAACCTGCGCCGGGCCCATCGGCTGGGGGACGAGGTGTACGCCGAGGTCTCCCTCGACGAGGACCGCAGCGCAGACGCGGCCCCCTACGGCCTGCACCCGGCCCTCCTCGACGCCGCTCTCCACGCCGTCGCCCTCGGGGACTTCTTCCCCGACGGCCCGCAGGGCGCCCGGCTGCCGTTCTCCTGGGAAGGGGTGCGCCTGTACGCCGCCGGGGCGACCGCGTTGCGCGTCCGGATGGCCCCCGCCGGCCGCGACGCGGTGGCATTGACCCTGTGGGACGCGAAGGGCGAACGCGTCCTCGACGTCGACACGCTGGTCCTGCGGCCCTTCGCCCCGGACACCGGTGCCTCCGGGCCCGTACGGGAGGCGCTCTTCCGGATCGGCTGGACCGCCCTGCCGCTCACCGGAGGCGTGCGGGCGCAGCCGGCCCCCGGCAGCTGGGCCGTGCTCGGCGACGACCCGCTCAAGACGGGCGCCGGTCTGGAACGGGCCGGGGTACTCGACGACGCGGCCGGGTCGGCACATCCCGACCTCACCGCCCTCGGCGAGGCCTTCGACCTGGCCGAGGCCCTCGGTGAGCCCGTTCCCGACACCGTGCTGGTCCCGCTGGCCGCCGACCTCGTCGCCCCGGACGCGCACGCCGCGACCGGCAACGCCCTGGACCTGGTCCACGGCTGGCTGGCGGACGAGCGGTTCGCGGCGGCGCGGCTCGCGGTCGTCACCCGCGGCGCCGTGGCCACCGGCCCCGAGGAGGACGTCACCGACCTCGCGCACGCCGCCGTATGGGGTCTGCTGCGCTCCGCGCAGGCCGAGCACCCGGACCGCTTCGTCCTCGTCGACCTCGACGGGGACGACGCCTCGCACCGGTCCCTGGCCGCCGCGCTCGCCACCGACGAGACCCAACTCGCCCTGCGCGCAGGAACCGTACGGGCTCCCCGGCTGGCCCGCGCCACCCTCACTCCGCCCGCGGACGGCGCCTCCGCCGACCGCGGACCGGACCCCGAGGGCACGGTCCTGATCACCGGGGCCACCGGTACCCTGGGCGGCCTGCTCGCCCGGCACCTCGTCGCCGAGCACGGCGTGCGGCACCTGTTGCTGACCAGCCGTCGCGGAGCCACGGCCGCCGGAGCCACCGAACTCGCCGACGAGCTCACCGCCGCGGGGGCCCGGGTCACCTGGGCGGCCTGCGACGCGGCCGACCGGGACGCCCTGGCCGCCCTGTTGGCCTCGATACCGGCAGGGCACCCGCTGACGGCCGTCGTGCACACCGCCGGTGTCCTCGACGACGCCACCATCACCTCGCTCGACCGCGAACGGGTCACGAAGGTCCTGCGGCCCAAGGCCGACGCGGCGTGGAACCTGCACGAGCTGACGCGAGACCTGAGCCTCGCCGCCTTCGTCCTGTTCTCCTCCGCGGCCGGTGTCTTCGGCAACGCCGGACAGGCCAACTACGCGGCGGGCAACACCTTCCTCGACGCCCTCGCCCAGCACCGCCGGGCACAGGGCCTGCCGGGCCTCTCGCTCGCCTGGGGCCTGTGGGACGACGAGGCCGGCATGGCGGCCACCCTCGACGAGCAGGACCGCCGCCGCCTCGGCCGCGGCAGCATGGCCGCGCTCTCCGAGGCCGATGGCCTGGCTCTCTTCGATGCGGCCCTGCGGGCGGTGACGGCCGGGCCGGACGAGGACGTCCCCGCGTTGCTGGTGCCCGCCCGCATCGACCTGGCCGGACTCCAGGCGCAGGTCGTCGACACCGTCGCGCCCCTGCTGCGCGGCCTGCTCCGTACGCCCGTACGCCGCAGGACCAGCAGCGGGGCGGCGTCCGCCGACGGTCCCGGCACGCTGGCGCGACAGCTCGCCGAACTCCCGCCCGCCGAACGGGACCGGGTGCTCCTCGACACCGTCTGCACCCACGTGGCCCAGGTCCTGGGCCACGTGGGCGCGGCCGCCATCGAACCGGGCAGCGCCTTCAAGGAGCTCGGCTTCGACTCGCTGACCGCGGTCGAACTGCGCAACCGGCTCGGCGCCGCCACCGGCCTGCGCCTCCCCGCCACGCTCATCTTCGACTACCCGACCCCCGAGGGCCTGAGCGCCTATCTGCGCTCCGCGCTGCCCCTCGACGCCGACGGCCCCACCGTCTTCGGTGAACTCGACCGGCTGGAAACCGCGTTGGGCGGGTCCGATGCCGCGGACGCGGACAGCGTCACCCGCTCGCGCATCACGATGCGCCTCCAGGCCCTCCTCGCCAAGTGGAACACCGGCCAGGACACCGGCCGGCACACCGACGACGAGGACCTCGACGGCGACCTCGACACGGCGACCGACGACGAACTCTTCGACCTGCTCGACGAGCTCGGCGCCTGAAACCGCCGGGCGGGGCGCCCCCGCCCCGCCCGGCCACCTTTTTCGCACCCACCACGGACAGACAGACCCGTACGACCGCCTCTCTGGCATGGAGCCCACGCACATGGTGAACGAGGACAAGCTTCGCGACTACCTCAAGCGGGCGACCGCCGATCTGCGTCAGGCCCGCAGGCGGTTGCGTGAGGTCGAGGAGCAGAACCAGGAACCCGTCGCGATCGTCGCGATGAGCTGCCGCTACCCCGGCGGCGTCCGCACCCCCGAGGACCTGTGGCGGCTCGTCGCCGACGGCGAGGACGCGATCTCCGGATTCCCCGCTGACCGGGGCTGGGACGTGGAGACCCTCTACGACGCCGACCCCGACAGTGCCGGAGCCAGCTACGTCAGCGAAGGTGGCTTCCTCTACGACGCCGCCCGTTTCGACCCCGCCCCGTTCGGCATCTCGCCCCGCGAGGCCCTGGCGATGGACCCGCAGCAGCGGTTGCTGCTCGAATCCTCGTGGGAGGCCTTCGAACGGGCGGGCATCGACCCCACGTCGCTGCGCGGCAGCCGCACCGCCGTCTTCGCCGGCGTCATGTACCACGACTACACCGCCCGGCTGGATTCCGTCCCCGAGGGCGTCGAGGGCTTCCTCGGCACCGGCAGCTCCGGCAGCATCGCCTCCGGCCGGGTCGCCTACACCTTCGGCCTCGAAGGCCCGGCGGTCACCGTCGACACCGCCTGCTCCTCCTCCCTCGTCACCCTCCACCTCGCGGTGCAGGCCCTGCGGGCGGGCGAGTGCACCATGGCCCTCGCGGGCGGCGTCACCGTCATGGCGACTCCGGCCACCTTCACCGAGTTCAGCCGCCAGCGCGGCCTCGCCGCCGACGGCCGCTGCAAGCCCTTCGCGGCCGCCGCCGACGGCACCGGCTGGGGCGAGGGCGTCGGCATGCTCCTCGTCGAGAAGCTCTCGGACGCACAGCGCCACGGCCACCCGGTCCTCGCCGTGATCCGCGGCTCGGCGATCAACCAGGACGGCGCGAGCAACGGCCTCACCGCCCCCAACGGGCCCTCCCAGCAGCGGGTCATCCACCAGGCGCTCACCAACGCCCGCCTCGCCGCCGCCGACGTCGATGTGGTGGAGGCGCACGGTACGGGTACGACGCTGGGCGACCCGATCGAGGCGCAGGCGCTGCTGGCAACCTACGGCCAGGACCGCCCGGAGGACCGGCCGCTGCTGCTCGGCTCGGTCAAGTCGAACATCGGGCACACCCAGGCCGCGGCCGGTGTCGCGGGCATCATCAAGATGGTCGAGGCCATGCGCCACGGCATCGTCCCGAAGACCCTCCATCTCGACGAGCCGACGCCGCACGTCGACTGGACGGCGGGTGCCGTCTCCCTGATCGCCGAGAACGTTCCCTGGCCGCAGACCGGGGCCCCTCGGCGTGCGGGTGTGTCGTCGTTCGGTTTCAGTGGGACGAACGCGCATGTGATCGTGGAGCAGGCTCCGGTCGTCGACGCCGAGGCCGGGGCCGAGGGTGTGGCGGGGGAGGGTGGGGGTTCGGTTCTGCCGGTTCTGCCGGTGGTGCCGTGGGTGTTGTCGGGTAAGAGTGCGGGTGCGTTGCGGGCGCAGGCGGAGCGGTTGGCCGCGGTGGATGTGGCCGGTGTGGATCCGATGGATGTGGCGTGGTCGTTGGCGTCGACGCGTGCGGGGCTGGACCATCGTGCGGTGGTTTTCGGTGATCATGTGGCGGGTGTCGCGGCGGTGGCGTCGGGGTCGTTGGCCGCGGGTGTGGTGACCGGGTCGGTGATCGGTGGGAAGACCGCTTTCGTGTTCCCCGGGCAGGGGTCGCAGTGGGTGGGCATGGCCCAGGCGCTGTTGGACGCTTCACCTGTGTTTGCTGCCCGAGTGGATGAGTGTGCGAAGGCACTGGAGCCCTTTACCGACTGGTCGTTGGTCGATGTGCTGCGTGGTGTGGAGGGTGCTCCTTCGCTGGATCGGGTGGATGTCGTGCAGCCGGCGTTGTTCGCGGTGATGGTGTCGCTGGCGGAGGTGTGGCGTTCGGTCGGGGTGCGTCCGGGTGCGGTGATCGGGCACTCGCAGGGTGAGATCGCGGCCGCCTGCGTGGCGGGGATCTTGTCGCTGGAGGATGCCGCTCGGGTGGTGGCGTTGCGCAGTCAGGCGATCGGGCGGGTGCTGGCCGGGTTGGGCGGCATGGTGTCGGTGCCGTTGCCGGCCGTGGAGGTACGGGAGCGGATCGCGCCCTGGGGTGAGGAGAGGATTTCCGTCGCCGCGGTGAACGGGCCTTCCTCGGTGGTGGTTTCGGGCGAGGTGGCGGCGCTGGAGGAGTTCCTGGCCGTCTGCGAGACGGACGGGGTCCGGGCCAGGCGGATCGCGGTGGACTACGCCTCGCACTCTGCCCAGGTCGATCTCCTGCGTGAGGAGTTGGCCGAGCTGCTGGCTCCGGTCGTGCCGCGGGCGGCGCAGGTGCCGTTCCTGTCGACGGTGACGGGGGAGTGGGTCAAGGGGCCGGAGCTGGACGCTGGTTACTGGTTCCGCAACCTGCGTCAGACGGTCGAGCTGGAGCAGGCCACGCGCACGCTTCTGGAGCAGGGTTTCGGGGTCTTCATCGAGTCCAGCCCGCACCCCGTCCTGACCGTGGGCATACAGGAGACCGTGGAGGACAGCGGTCGTGAGGCGGCCGTGCTCGGGTCGCTGCGCCGTAACGAGGGTGGTCTGGAGCGGTTCTGGCTCTCGCTCGGTGAGGCGTACGTCCGCGGTGTCGCGGTGGACTGGGAGGCGGTCTTCGCCGGGACGGGTGCCCGTCGGGTCGACCTGCCCACCTACGCCTTCCAGGGCCGGCGGTTCTGGCCCGAGGCGGCTCCCGTCGAGCCGGACGCCCTGTCCACGGAGAGCGCGGTCGACGCCCGCTTCTGGGACGCCGTCGAACGCGAGGACGTCACAGCCCTGGCCGGAGCCCTGGCCTTGGACACCCCCGACGCCATCCGGTCGCTCGGCACGGTCCTGCCCGGTCTCTCCTCCTGGCGGCGCGAGAGCCGGGAGCAGTCCGCCGTCGACGGCTGGCGCTACCGCATCACCTGGAAGCCGTCCGCCGACCCGGCAGAGGCCATGCTCTCCGGTGTCTGGCTGGTCGTCGTGCCCGAGGTGCTCACCGGGCCGGCCGGGGACACCGCGGCCGCCGTGCTGCGTACCCTCGCCGACCGCGGCGCGCAGGTGCGTACCCTCGCCGTCGCCGCCGACGCCACCGACCGCGACGCCCTGAAGGCCGCCCTCGACGAGACGCAGGACCCCGCCGGGGTCCTGTCCCTCCTCGCCCTGGGTGGCGAGGGGGCCTTCGCCGCCGGGATCGCGCTGTCCCAGGCGCTCGGTGACGCGGGCGTCGCCGCCCCGCTGTGGTGCCTCACCCGGGGCGCGGTGGCCGCCGGGCGGGCGGACCGGGTCACCGATCCCGAGCAGGCGCTGATCTGGGGTCTGGGCCGGGTCGCCTCCATGGAGCAGGGGGGCCGCTGGGGCGGTCTGATCGATCTGCCGGAGCAGGCCGATGACCGGCTTCTCGTCCGGCTCGTCGGGGTGCTGGCCGGTGACGCTGCCGAGGACCAGGTCGCGGTACGTGCCTCGGG
>NZ_JBEXPB010000070.1:0-23343 GCF_040611795.1 Streptomyces sp. NPDC006529
CGGGCGACGCGGGTGACCTCGTCGGCGAAGGCGGACAGCGTGTCCACCATCGTGTTGATGACCCCGGCGAGCGCGGCGACCTCGCCCTTCGCCTCGACCGTGATCTTCTGCGACAGGTCGCCCCTGGCCACGGCCGTCGCCACCTGGGCGATGGACCGCACCTGCCCGGTCAGGTTCGAGGCCATGACGTTGACGTTGTCGGTCAAGTCCTCCCACGTGCCGGAGACGCCCCGCACGGTCGCCTGACCGCCCAGGTTGCCCTCGGTGCCGACCTCGCGGGCTACGCGCGTCACCTCGTCCGCGAAGGCCGAGAGCTGGTCGACCATCGTGTTGATGGTCTCCTTCAGCTCCAGGATCTCGCCGCGGGCGTCCACCCGGATCTTCTGCGACAGGTCGCCCTGCGCCACCGCCGTGGTGACCTCGGCGATCGAACGCACCTGCGCGGTCAGGTTGTCGGCCATCACGTTGACCGATTCGGTGAGGTCCTTCCAGGTGCCGGAGACGCCCTTCACGTCGGCCTGGCCGCCGAGCCGGCCCTCGGTGCCGACCTCGCGGGCGACCCGGGTCACCTCACCGGCGAAGGCGGAGAGCTGGTCGACCATCGTGTTGATGGTCTCCTTCAGCTCCAGGATCTCCCCGCGCGCCGTCACGGTGATCTTCTGGGAGAGGTCGCCCTCGGCCACCGCGGTCGCCACCTGGGCGATGGAGCGCACCTGCGCCGTCAGGTTTCCGGCCATGAAGTTGACCGAATCCGTGAGGTCGCGCCAGGTGCCGGAGACGCCCTTGACGTCCGCCTGACCGCCCAGAATGCCCTCGGTGCCCACTTCCCGCGCCATGCGGGTGACTTCGCCGGAGAAGGAGGACAGCTGGTCGACCATCGTGTTGATGGTGTTCTTCAGCTCCAGGATCTCGCCGCGGGCGTCCACCGTGATCTTCTGCGACAGGTCGCCCTGGGCCACCGCCGTGGTCACCTGGGCGATGTTGCGGACCTGGTCGGTGAGGTTCCCCGCCATGAAGTTGACCGAATAGGTCAGATCGCGCCATGCGCCGCCGACGCCCGGCACGTCGGCCTGGCCGCCCAGCGTGCCCTCGGTGCCGACCTCCCGCGCGACCCGGGTCACCTCGGAGGTGAACAGCGACAGCTGGTCGACCATCCCGTTGAAGACCGTCGCGATCTCGCCGAGGAGCCCGTCGGCCTGCTGGGGCAGCCGGGTACGGAAATCACCGTCGCGCACGGCCGTCAGTCCGGCGAGCAGCCGGCGCAGTTCGGCCTCGTCGATCCCGCCCCCACCCGGTGCCTCCTGGGCCGCACCGCGTGACCCCGGGCCAGACCGCTCAGCCATCCGTCAACCTCACTCTAGTGACGACCGTCGCGGCGCGGCACGCGCGCTCCCGGTCGCCGGATCCAATGCGGAAAGGCTAGCGCCCGGTGGGGGACGGCGGACATGAGCCCGGCACGCCGCGACCGCCCGGCGGCCGACCGCCCCGGCACGCATGCCCGCAGGGCCGCGGGGTACCCGATGTGTCGCGGGGTACCCGATATGCCGCCGCCGCGGGCACGCACGAAAGGAAGGCAGGGGCCGACCCCGGGCGAGTCCAGCCGAGGGAAGGCGCGCACGTCAAGGCGAAGGCGCGCGCGGACGGCGCCGCGGGCGGCCCGGGACTACGAGGCGGCGGCGAGCGCGTCCTGGACGTCGGGGTGGATGGCCAGGACCGTGTCCGCCCCGGTCAGCTGGAACAGCCGGGTCAGCTGGTCGCCGGGAGCGACGATGCGCAGCGCGGTGGTCCGGTGCAGACGCAGGAGCATGTTGAGGAAGGAGGAGTCCCCGAAGGTGATGCCCCCCACATCCAGGACCACCACCTGGTGGCGGCCGGCGGCCGAGGCCACGGCTTCCTCCAGCGGCGCGAGGGTGTCCTGGTCGAGTTCTCCGCGCGCCTCGATCACCCAGCCGGTGCCGGCCTGGTAGCTGTTGCCGACCACTCCCGCGTCGTGTGCTTCCGTGTCCCGCACCCTGTCCGCCTTCCCGTGGTCGTGTGCGTTGTTGCCCTGTGTGGTGTCCAAGAGTGCGAGTATGCCTGCTCCACCCGCCCCGGGCGAAGGCCGGGCCGCTCGGAACCCCCCTCCAAAACTTTTTTGGTGCCCATGTGTGTAAGGGTCGTATGACTGGGCACGAGCGGTTGCGCAGCCATTCGCCAAAGGGAGGAACGGCCACATGTCTCGGGAAACACTTGTCCGCCGCGATCTTGGGGTAGAAACGACGACCCCGCACGGAGCCATGCCCGTTGCGGAGGAACCCGTCGCGGACCTGCCGCAGATCGACAACGCCCGCGAGGTGGCGCCGGCCGACGCACGGGAGATGTCCCGGGTGTTCCTCGTCCGGCTGCGCTCCCTGGAAGAGGGCACGCCCGAATACCAGTACGTGCGCAACACGCTCATTGAGATGAACGTCTCACTGGTGCACTTCGCGGCGCGGCGCTTCCGGTCCCGCGCGGTGAGCGCGGGCGGTGTGGACATGGAGGACATCCTCCAGGTCGGCACCATCGGTCTCATCAAGGCGATCGACCGCTACGACCCCGCGCGCGAGGTGGAGTTCTCCACCCTCGCCCTCCCGTACATCAGCGGTGAGATCAAGCGGTACTTCCGGGACACCACCTGGGCGGTGCACGTCCCGCGGCGGCTCCAGGAGCTGCGGACCGAACTGGCCCAGGCCCAGGAGGCGCTGAACGGCGTCCTCGGCCGGGCGCCCACGGTCAAGGAACTCGCCGAGCACCTCGAACTCTCCGAAGAGGAGATCATCGAGGGCCTCGTGGCGGCGAACGGCTACACCAGCGGCTCGCTCGACGGCTCCGCGGATTCCGACGAGCAGACCCCCGCGGGCCGCAGAACCCGTCCGCTGGCCGAGTCCGTCGGCGAGTGCGACGCGGCCATGGAGCTCTTCGAGGAGTTCCACACCCTCGCGCCGCTGCTGGAGCAGCTCGACGAGCGCGACCGCGTCATCCTGCAGATGCGCTTCGGCCAGGAGCTGACACAGGCCGAGATCGGGGCCGAGCTGGGCATCTCCCAGATGCAGGTGTCCCGTCTGCTGTCCCGTACTCTGGCACGGCTCCGCAGCGGCATGCTCGCCGCTTAAGGCAGGGCCCGGGGTCTCTCGTTGTGCCACCCGTCATACTCACTGCGACGAGTGAACGAGCAGCCGATCCGATGAGCGGCGCGGCTGCTCCCGGAACGCGCCGCAGTGGAGGGTGCAACATGACGTACGGCCCCACCCCTCCGACGGCCGACCCCGGAGCCTTCGTCCACCCGGCGCTGTTCTACCGGGACACGGAGGAGTACGTGGTGGGAGTGGGCGGATTCGTCCGCGCCGCCCTGCACGCCGGGGAGCCGGTCCTCGTGGCCGTCCCCGGACCCCACCTGGACGCGCTGCGGGGCAGCCTCGGCGCGACCCCGGGAGCGGACGGCATCGACTTCGTGGACATGACGGAATTCGGCCGCAACCCCGGCCGCATCCTCGCCGGGCTCCAGGAGTTCGCCGACCGGCACCCCGGTCGCGCGCCCCGGATCGTCGGCGAGCCGATCTGGCCGGCCCGGTCCGCGGCCGAGGTGCGCGAGGCGACCCGCCACGAGGCGCTGATCAACACCGCCTTCGCGGGCCGCCCCGCGACCATCCTGTGCCCGTACGACACGGAGGGGCTCCACCCCCGGATCGTCGCGGACGCCCGGCGCACCCACCCCACCCTGATCGAGGACGGGCGCGGGGCCCTGAGCCCCGCGTACACCGACGCCCCGGTCGTCTGCGCCGACTGCGACGAACCGCTGCCCGAACCCCGCGCCGCGGACGTCGTGCTGGAGTACAGCGCGGGAGACCTCGCCCGGGTACGGGAACACACCCAGGCCTGGGCCCGCGGCACCGCCCTCGGCCCGGCCCGCCGGGGCGACCTGGTGCTGGCCGTCAGCGAAGCGGCCGCCAACTCACTCGCCCATGGCGGCGGCAGCGGCACCCTGCGGCTGTGGACCACCGACACGGGCGCGGTGGTGGCCGAGGTACACGACGGCGGGCGCCTCAAGGACCCGCTCGCCGGACGCCGCCGGCCACCCCTGGCCTCGGGCGACGGCGGCCGCGGCCTGTGGATGATCCACCAGCTCTGCGACCTCGTCGAGGTACGGGCACTGGACGCGGGGCTCACCCTGCGCCTCCACATGACGGCCGAATGAGGCGACGGTGACGTACAACCAAGTGGTGGCTCGACCGGTCCAAGAGGACACGGGTTTGCAATCATTGAGGACCGAACATCGAGGATCAGTGTCAACGGGGGTAGGTGAGGCCACAGTGACGGCCATCGGATCGGACACCGGCGATCCACTGCGCGCGCGGCACCCGGTTGCCGGCCAGCGCCGCCGGCTCGCGCTGCGCGGTGTCCGCGGGCACGTGGCGAAGGGTCGCGCCTTCACCCGGGAGGCCCTGCGGGACTGGGGCTGGGACTCCAACCAGACCACGGAGGACGCCCTCCTGATCGTGTCGGAGCTGCTCACCAACGCGAGCCTGCACGCGGGCGGCTGCGACGAACTCGTCCTGACCGTCGGTACGGGCCTGCGCATCGAGGTCGTCGACGGCGCGACGCAGATGCCCGCCCCGCGAGCCACCCCGCGCGGTACCCCGGGCGGCCACGGGCTCTCGATAGTCCAGCGGCTCTCCGATCGCTGGGGCGCCGTCCCGCACGACGGCGGCAAGGTCGTCTGGGCGGAGATCGAGGGCTCCCGCCTGACCGCCGGCACCCCCGCACCCGTTCGGGGCGGACCGGGCCCGAACGGCGCAACCGTGCAGTAGCCGCGCTCCGTACGGGGAACCGATGGGTGCCGGCCGTCCGCCCGGACGACCGGCGCCACAGCGTCTTCCCGTACGGAGAGAGGTGCGCCCCCATGGCACACGCGCCAGACCCGGCCCACGTGAGCGGCCCGGAGGGACAGGGATGAGCCCCAACCCCACCCACCTGCCCAAGCCCGGCCCCAAGACGGCCCGCGAGCTGATGACACCGGGCGCCCACTGCGTCGCCCACGACGAGCCGGTGCTGCGGGCCGCGCAGCAGATGGCCGAGCTGGGCGTGGGCGCCCTGCCCATCCGTGACGCGGAGGGCGCCCTCATCGGCATGATCACCGACCGCGACATCGTCATCAGGGTGCTCGTCGCGGGCAAGGACCCCGCCACGACCCCCGCGGGGGAACTCGCCCGGGGCGAAGCGGTCACCATCGGCGCCGACGACCACGCGGAGAAGATCCTGCGGACCATGGCCGCGCACAAGGTCCGCCGCCTCCCCGTCCTCGACGGCCACCGCCTCGTGGGCATGGTCGCCCAGGCCGATGTCGCCCGCGCCCTGCCCCACCCGGAGGTCGGCGCGCTGCTGGGCGCCCTCTCCAGTGACTGAATCCGACGGAACACCCGGGCGGCCCGGGTCACCCGCCCCCTCCCCGGGGCGGGTACCGGCCCGACGGCGTCAGCGGCGCTCCTCGCCGTCGGTGAGGACGGCGTACACGCCGTCCCCCGTCGCGTCGACGTGGACCACGTGGCCGCCCACCCGGACCGTCATGGTCCCGCCGGCCGTCCAGCAGCCCTCGGGCCCCTTGGCTCCGGGCAGCGGGGTCCAGACCTCCAGGAAGGTCGAGCCGTCGGCGTTGGTGCCGGTCTCCACCATGCCGGCGCCGTCGGGCCGCAGGGCGCCGACGTCGAGGCCGGGGGAGCCGACCTCGTGGTGGAAGGTGACCCGTTCCCCGTCGTAGGAGGTGGTGCCGGCGAAGCCGCGGCTGTCGGCGTACAGGGCACCGGTCTGGAGCCACACGACCCGCTCGGTCTCCCACAGCGGGCCGCCGTCACGGCTGATTCCGGCGCGCAGCCAGGCGCCGCGGGTGGGTGCGTCCATGGCTCCAGGGTGTCAGAACCGCACCCGCTCAGCTCGCGCTCCAGCCGCCGTCCAGCGGGAGGGAGGCGCCGGTGAGGTAGCCGGTGTGCGGGCCGCACAGCCACACCACGGCCGCCGCGACCTCCTCCGGTTCGATGAGGCGTTTGATCGCGGAGCGGGTCAGCAGCACCTCGGACACCACGTCGGCGGGGCCGATGCCGTGCGCGGCGGCCTGGGCCTGGATCTGGTCCTCGACCAGGGGGGTGCGGACGTACCCGGGACTGACGCAGTTGCTGGTCACGCCGTACGGAGCGCCCTCGATCGCGGTGACCTTGCTCAGCCCCTCCAGCCCGTGCTTGGCGGCGACGTAGGCGGACTTGTAGGCGCTGGCCCGTACGCCGTGGACGCTGGAGATGTTGACCACCCGGCCCCAGCCGCCCGCGTACATGTGAGGCAGGGTCCGGCGCAGCAGCAGGAACGGTGCGGTCACCATCACCTGCTGGATCAGGGCGAACCGCTCCGGCGGGAACTCCGTCAGCGGCGCCACGTGCTGCAGCCCGGCGCTGTTGACCAGGATGTCCACCGCGGCGGGCAGCTCCTCGATCGCCGCCGGGTCGGCCAGGTCGGCGGTGTGCGCCCGTCCGCCCACCGCCACGGCCGTGGCCCGGGCCGAGTCCCCGTCGATGTCCACCACGTGCACGGCGGCCCCGGCGGCCGCCAGGGCGAGCGCACAGGCGCGGCCGATCCCGCTGCCCCCGCCCGTCACCAGGGCGACCCGCCCGGCCAGGGCGGCCCCGCACGGGCCGGGGTGCGCCGCGCCGGGCGCGGGCGTCACGGCGGCGGGGGAGGCCGGGGGAGTCGGCGGTGGAGAAAAGCTCGTCATGGCGGGCAACAGTAGGCACCGGGGACGGCGGCTGACATGGTGTGCACCGCCACACTCCGGCTCCTCCTCGTGGTGCGCGCGACCACCCGCCTTCCCGGAGTCAGCCCCGGCCGGGTACGGCCCGTCCGCCGGCGAAGGCCTCCGGCGCGGTGGCGTACGGCAGCCCGGCCAGCGACTGCCCGGTCAGGAAGCGGGCCATCAGGTCGGCGAACTCCGCACTGCGCTCCAAGGGCGCCAGGTGGTCGGTCTCCAACACGGTCAGGAACTGCGCCGTGGGCAGCACGGACGCCACCCCGCGGCCCATGTCGGGGGTGGTGAGCGTGTCGTGCTCGCCGGTGACGACCAGGGCGGGCACCGGCGGACAGGGCTCGGGCCGGTACCACTCGTGCCGGATCAGCCGCCGGTTGTGCTCGGCCGACTTGCGCAGCGAATCGGGGCTCTGCCCGGCGATCTGCTGGTAGACGAGCCGGCCCACCGCCGCGTGCTTGCGCACGGTGCCGGTGCCGGGGGGCGACATGAAGCGGTCGGTCAGCTCGCGGGCGATGTCCTCGGTCTCCCCGCGCGCGATCATGGCGTCCCAGCGCTCCATCGCCGCCGTGTACTCCTCGGTGACGGCCGTCGCCATCCCGCTCAGCATCAGCCGCTCGACCAGCGCCGGGTAGTGCTGGGCGAAGCGCAGCGCGATGGCGCCCCCGAAGCAGGTGCCGAAGAGGCTGATCCGGCCCAGCCCCAGTTCGTCCACGAGGTGGCGGGTGGCCGCGGCTAGGTAGTCGATGCCGTAGCGGGCCGGCAGGAAGTCGGCGGTTCCGTAGCCGGGCAGGTCGACGGTCACCACGGGGCCGTCCTGGACGAGCCGCTTCTCGTGCCGGGTCCAGGAGGTCCGGTTCTGCTCGGAGCCGCCGAGGATGAGGAGCGGCGTACCCGCGCCGCCCGCGCGTGCGGTCCGGCAGACGTAGCCGAGACCGTCGAAGACCAGCTCGCGCTCCTCCACCGTCCCGGGCACGGACCCGGTGGAGGCGTCCGGGCCGCTGCCCTGCGCGGGGACGGGCAGGGGGACGGCCGGGTCCCGGTGCGTGAGCGATCCCCGGCCCTGGACCGTGACGGAACTCGGCATGACTGACATTGATCGCTCCAAGAGGCGCCGGAAGGACAAAGCGCGCTGTACAACCCTCCCCGGCGGCGAAAGGTGTCGGCGCGGGCCGCACGGGTGCGCCACCCGTCCGACGGCTCGGACGGGTGGCGCGGGGGAGGGCGGAGCGGGAGCGGGTCAGGAGGCGGGGGCCTCCTCGGCCTCCGGAATGGTGACCAGCCAGCGCGAGTCCTGGCGCGGGCGCAGGTACAGCGCCCAGTACAGGGTGGCGGCGCCGGTGATCCCGCCGGTCCAGAGCAGGTACTGCGTCTCCTGCTGCGTCAGGATGTAGGCGAGTACGAGGATCAGCGCGACCGGCACCGCCGGCCACAGCGGCATCCGCCAGGCGGCGACGGATCCGTGCGCGCCGCGGCGGCTGAACAGCGCGGCCACCGCCACCAGGAGGTACATGCCGGTGACCGAGACGCCGGTCACCCCGTAGAGCGTGTCCAGGTTGACGAAACAGAGGCCCGCGCCGGGGACGCCGACGAGCAGGGTGGCGACCCAGGGGGAACCGGTACGGCCCAGCCGGGACAGCGCGTTGTTGACCGGCTCGGGCCAGGCCTTGTCCCGGGCGGAGGCGAAGAGCACCCGCGAGTTCTGGATGACCATGACGATGCCCGCGTTGACGATGGCGAGGGCGACGCAGAGGCTGACGAAGGTCCCGACGGCCGAGTTGGACCAGGCGGTGACCATTGCGCCGATGTCTCCGCTGGTCAGGGCCGCGAGGTCGGGGGCGCCGACGGTGATGGCGATGACCGGGACGAGGATCACGGCGGTGGAGATGGCCAGGGTCGCCAGGACGGTCCGGGCGACGTTGCGCCGCGGGTTCTCCAGCTCCTCCGACAGGTAGACGGCGGTCGAGAACCCCTGGGTGATGAACAGGGCGATGGCCAGACCGGAGACGACCATCATCGCGGTGACCGTGGAGGTCGAGGCGCCGGTCTCACCGGCCACCGAGCCGTGGATGAGGGCCGAGGCGCCGCGCTCGCCGTGAGCGAAGCCGAGGACGGCGACGAGGGCCGCGGCCACGACCTCCAGCACCAGGAAGATGCCGGTGATCCAGGCGTTGGCGCGCAGGTCGAGCAGGCCGGCGAGGGTGGCGAGCAGCATGACCGCGCCGCCGGCGACGGGGGCCGGTACGTGGACGATCGGCGCGAGGTAGTCGGCCGTGCCCATGGCGATCACGGGCGGCACGATCATCACGACCAGCAGGGACAGGACGAAGACCAGCCAGCCCGCGAGCCGTCCGGCGAGCGTGGACACGATGGCGTACTCGCCGCCCGCGCTCGGGATCAAGGTGCCCAGCTCGGAGTAGCAGAACGCGACGCCGATGCACAGCAGCGAGCCGATGGCGATGGTGAGGGCGGCATAGGTGCCGAGGCTCGAGAACAGGTCGGGCACCACCACGAACAGCGTGGAGGCGGGCGTCACGCACGAGAGGGTGAGCAGGGTCCCGCCCACCACGCCGATGGAGCGCTTGAGCTTCTGGGGGACGGGGCCGGTCGCGGGGGCGAGCGCCTGGGGAGCGCTGATCGTGTCGGACATCAGTGCGGGGTTCCGATCGGCAGGTGCGAAGGGGTGAGTCGGGAGCGGTATCGCCTCCGGGGCGGCTGGTGATCAGGTGGTTCTGTGTGGCTCCCGAGCCGTTATGCAATCTCCGCGGGATCCGCTGGTCAATAGCTGTTTACCTGCGGAATCCATCGTTCCGACACGCCGAGAGTGTCCGTTTCGGCGTTAAGGCCGCGTAAACACTGCCCTCCGCGGGGTGCGGTAACCGCAGCTCGTCCCGCAGATTATTTCCACCGGTTTTGCCGATCGGACGCCTGGGCCCCGCCCCGGGTCCTCAGCGGGACGCCTGCCGCAGCTCCCGGCGCTCGTCCTCGGTCAGGCCGCCCCACACGCCGAAGGGTTCGTGGGTGCGCAGCGCGTGCTCCAGGCAGGCGCTGCGGACCGGGCACACGGCGCAGACCCGCTTGGCCGCCTCGTCCCGGCCCTCCCGCTCCTCGCCGCGCTCACCGGCGGGATGGAAGAACCGGTTCGGGCCGAGATCGCGGCAGGCGGCGTCGGCCTGCCACTCCCACTGGTGGAGCGTCGGTCCGGGCAGCAGGGACACGTCGGGCATGGCATTCCCCTCTCGCTGGGCGTTCTTCGGATTACCTGCGCGTCTGACCGTTCCAAGGGGCTTGAAACACAAGGCGCTTGGGGGTGCTGCCCAAGATGCCCGCATCCGGAGCCCGCGTCCCGCCCGCCGGGGCGGCGGGTCAGCGCCGCGCCGGGCCGCCCGCAGTGCGCGCCGCCAGCAGCAGCGCGATGTCGTCCGGACGGTCGGCCGCCTGCCCCGCCTCGCTGATCAGCCGGTCCGCCGTCTCGGTCAGCGGCCCCGGGCCGGCCGCCGCCAGCGAGGCCCGCAGCCGCTCCACCCCGACGTCGATGTCCGTACCCGGCTGCTCCACCAGCCCGTCCGTGTAGAGGGCGAGCACCGCCCCGGGCTCCAGGGTGAGCGCGGTGACCGGGTACGCCGCCCGCGGATCGATGCCGAGCACCACCCCGCCCGGCAGGTCCAGCACCTCCGTCCGGCCGTCGGCGTGCCGCAGCAGCGGCTGCGGGTGCCCCGCCCGCACGGCCAGCGCCCGGCCCGTCGCCGGGTCGAGCAGGACGTAGCAGCAGCTGGCGAACTGACCCGGATCCAGGCCGATCAGCAGCCGGTTCGTACCGCTCATCACCTCCTGCGGGCTGCTCCCGTTGAACGCGAAGGCCCGTACCGCGCTGCGCAGTTGGCCCATGGTCGCGGCCGCCGCCACCCCGTGCCCCTGCACGTCCCCGATGACCAGGGCCAGCAGGCCGGGCTCGGTCTCGATGACGTCGTACCAGTCCCCGCCCACGTCCATCCCCTGTGTGCCGGCCAGATAGCGGGCCACCGTGTCCACGTGCTCCAGCACCGGCAGCCGGGTCGGCAGCAGCGCCGCCTGCAGGCCGCGCGCGAGGGCGGCCTCGGTGTCGTAGCGCTGCGCCCGTTCCAGGGCCTGCGCGATCAGCCCAGCCAGCGCGGTCAGCACGGTGCGCTCCTCCGCACTGAAACTGCGGGGTGCGTCGAAGCCCAGGATGCAGGAGCCCACCGGACGGCCGGAGGCGATCAGCGGCAGGAAGGCGCGCGCCCCGACGTCGGTGTCCATAGGGATCCCCGGGTAGGCCGTGGCCAGGTGCTGCATCGACTCGAAGAAGATCGGCCGGCCCGAGGTCAGGGTCTCCACCCCGGGCAGCCGGACGTCCAGGCCCACCCCGTCGAACCGGTTCAGGAAGCCCTTGGGGAAACCGGTCTCCCAGGCCAGGTGGAGGTGGCGCTCGTTCAGCAGGTAGATCGCCAGCTGACGGCCGCCGAAGGCCGGCAGTAGTTCCTCGGTCACCACGGCCGAGACCTGGCGCGCGGTGACCGCCTCGGTCAGCGCGATCGCCATGGCCACCGGGCGGTAGACGACGGCGGCCCGCTCGGCGGGCGAACCGGGCCCGGCTCCGGCCGGGGCCGCGGACCCGTGTACGGAGGCGGGCGCCCGGGCCGCCGTCAGCAGCACGCTGATCCCGCCGTCCCCCGGATGGAGGTCCACCGAGATCCAGTCCCCGGACGGACGGACGGCCAGGAACCCGATGGGTTCCCCGGACATGTAGGCGGCCCGGAAGTGGTCCTCGTACACGGGCTGGCCCAGCCAGGGCAAGGCCTCCCACAGGACGCGCCCCCGCACCGCCGCCGGGTCCGCCCCCAGGAGGGCGTCCGCCCCGGCGCTCACGAACCCCACCCGCCCGAGCCGGTCCAGGGAGAGCAGGGCCTGCGGCAGCCGGCCGAGCGCCGCCGAGGCGTCCGCCGGGGGGCCCGGCGGCTCGACCACCAGCGGATCCGCGTCCCACACCACCGGGGCGCCCGCCGCGGTCAGCCCGGCCAGGTCCCGCGACAGCGCCGCGGCCGCCCCGCGCATCCGCTGCCGGTCCTCCCGGCCGACCGGCGCGCCGGGGGTCGCGGTACGCAGCACCATCAGGACCCCGTACCGCTCGTCCCCGGCGGCCACCGGCTCGTACAGCGAACCGAAGGCGAACGGCAGTCCCGCCATGAGCTGCGGGAACAGCCGCATCGTCGACTCCGCGTCGGACAGGTGCACGGCGTGCCCGGAGCGGTACGCCTCGGCCACCGGGTAGGGGCGGTTCACCTGCATCCGCCACCACGGGCGGAACAGCGGCGCCGGCAGGCCCACCAGCACCGCCAGGCGCAGCAGGCCGTCCGTCGTGGAGCGCAGGTAGACCCCGCCCCCGTAGCCGCCGACGGCCTCGACCACCTCCACCGCGGCCCGCACGAGCGCCCGGCCCGTCTCGTCCAGGGCGGGCCCGTGGAAGTCCGGTCTCGCCGTCACACAGTCAGGATGCGCCCGAACCGGCAGCTGCTGCATCCCGGAGGCGCGCGCCGCGGCGCGCGCCTCCATGCGCGCCGGGACGCGTACCGCCCCGGTAGCCGACCACCACGGCCACCGTCGCGGCCAGCAGTGCCACGGCCACCGTCCGCAGCGCCACGCCCATGGCGTCGGTGAAGGCCGCCACCTGCGCCGGATCCTGCGGGTTTCCGTGGAACCGCGAGGCCAGCACCGTCCCCACCACCGCGACCCCGAGCGCCGCGCCGATCTCGCGGGCCGCCGTGTTGAGCCCGGACCCTAGCCCGGCCTGGTGGACCGGCAGCTCGGCGACCACGGTCAGGGTCAGGGCGGGCGCGCACAGCCCGGTACCGGCCGACAGCACGAGCAGGTAGCAGGCGTACACCGGGTACGGGGTCCCCGCGTCCACCGTGGACACCATCAGCAGGCCCGCCCCGATCAGGGCCAGCCCCGCCCCGGCGAGCGGCCGCGGCCCGGTCCGCTGCTGGAGCCGGGCGCCCAGCCGGGGCACCAGCACCATGCCGACGGTGAGCGGCACGATCGCCAGACCCGTCAGCGCCGGTGAGAACCCCTTCGCGTACTGGAGGTACTGCGCGTTGACGAAGAACAGGCCGAAGAGGCCGAAGAAGGCCGCCCCGATCCCGAGCGCCCCGGCCCGCAGCCGCCGCGAGGCGAAGATCCGCGGGTCCAGCAGCGGCCGCGCGGCGCGCAGGGCGCAGCCGGTGAAGACCGCCAGCAGCGCCGCACCCGCGCCGAAGGCCCCCAGCACCCGCGCCGACGCCCAGCCGAGCGAAGGGCCCTCGATGATCCCGTACACCACGGCGAACAGCGCCCCCGCCAGCAGCAGCGCCCCCAGCGGGTCCACCGCCGCGTCCGGCCGGGCCGGGGTGCGCGGGACCGTACGCGCCACCACGAGCGCGAGCAGGACGCCGAGCGGCACCACCGCCCAGAACAGGGCGCGCCAGGTCAGGAACTCGCCCACCAGCCCACCGCCCACGTTGCCCGCCAGCCCGCCCAGGCCCGCCGACAGGGTCCAGGTGGCCAGGGCCTGGCCGCGCCGTTCGGGCGGGCTCAGGTGGACCAGGACGGACATGGTGGCCGGCATGATCAGCGCGGCCCCCGCGCCGCACAGGCCGCGCCCCGCAATGAGGACGGCGGGGGAGACGGCCAGCGCGCTGAGCGCCCCGCCCGCCGCGAACAGGCCGAGCCCCGCCAGCAGGGCGCCCTTGCGCCCGTAGCGGTCGCCGAGGGCCCCGGCGGGGATCAGCAGCGCGGCGAAGACGATGACGTAGGCGTCGACCGCCCACAGCAGCTCACCGGGCGCGGGGCGCAGGGAGGACGCGGCGAGCTGCGGGATCAGCAGGTTGACGGCCGCCACCATCGCCTGGGCGACCAGCACGCAGGCGCACAGCACGAGCACGACGGCGCGGGCGGGACCCGGTGGTGCGGTGGGCCCGGGCGGTGCGCCGGGATCGGACGGCGCGGTGACAGCGGGCGCGGCGGCACCGGAGGGAACGGGACGGTTCTGGGCATGGCGGAGCACGGCTCCTCCTCGGAGCTCGGTAACGGGATGCCCCCACCGTAGAGTTGGCGTGACCTGCTTTCCAGTGCAACTTCTGCAAGGGATGTATGCGCGTGACGCAATCCGGGCTGGACCTGAACCTGCTCGTGGCCCTCGACGTCCTGCTGGAGGAGTCCAGCGTCTCCCGCGCGGCCGCCCGGCTGCACCTCTCCGAACCCGCCATGAGCCGCACCCTCGGCCGGATCCGCAAGGCCCTCGGCGACCCCGTCCTCGTGCGCGCCGGCCGGTCCATGGTGGCCACCCCGCACGCCCTCGCGCTGCACGGCGAGGTGCGCGCCGTCGTCGAACGGGCCCGCTCCCTCTTCCTCTCCGGCGGCCGGATCGACCTCGCCACCCTCCAGCGCACCTTCAGCGTCATCGCCAACGACGCCTACGTGGCCGCCTGCGGAGCCACCCTCTTCGAGCGGGTGGCCCGCGAAGCCCCCGGCGTGCGGCTGCGGTTCCTGCCCGAGAGCCATGCCGACGTGGCCGCCCTGCGCGAAGGGGTGGCGGACCTGGAACTCGGCGTCGTCGACACCCGGTCGCCCGAGGTGCACGTGGAACACCTGGCGGACGACCACGTGCTGGCCGTCGTACGCCCCGGGCACCCGCTGCTGCGCGGCAAGGTCACCGCCCGCCGCTTCGCCGCCGCCGACCACCTGATCGCCTCCCGGCGCGGCCGCCTCGAAGGTCCCGTCGACGCCGCCCTCGCCGAACTCGGCCTGAGCCGCCGGGTGGTGGGCAGTGTCGGCACCTTTCCCGCCTCGCTGTTCGTGCTGCGCCAGGGCGACCTCGTCGGGCTGATCACCACCCAGGCCGTACCGCTCGCCGACGCCCTGGGCCTGAAGGTCTTCCCCATCCCGCTCGACCTGCCCGCCATGCCCTTCGGGATGGCCTGGCACCCGCGGCACGACGCCGACCCGGCCCACGCCTGGCTGCGCTCCTGCGCCCGCGAACTCGCCCCCGTCCCCGGCCGGTCCGCCGCCGTCCCGTCCTGAGCTGCGAACTCGCGCGAGCCGACGCCGAACTGACACAGTGAAACCATGCGCGTACTGATGGTGACAGCTGGATCCTGGGGCGACGTCGCCCCCTACACCGGACTCGGCACGCGGCTGCGCGCCGCCGGACACGAGGTGGTCCTCGCCACCCACGGCCGCTACGAAGGCGCCGTCACCGCCCTCGGCCTCGGGTTCCGCCCGCTGCCCGTCGACCCCCGGGTCGAACTCGCCTCCCCCACGGGCCAGCGGCTGACCCGCGCGGTCAGCACCCCCGTCTCCATGGCCCGGGTGGTGCGCCTCGCCCGCGCGTTCATCCCGCCGCTGACCGACGGTGTCGCCGCCGCGGTGCGCGCTGGGGCCGACGTGGTCCTCGCCTCCACCCTCACCGAACCGCTGTGCGCCACCCTCGCCGAGGGCTACCGGCTGCCCTGTGTCGGCGTCCACCTGCTGCCCGTCACCCCCAACCGGGCCTTCCCGCCGCTGGTCGCGGGCGGCCGTTCCTTCGGCCCGTACGGCAACGAGCTGACCGGACGGGCCATCTGGGCGTGGGGAGACCGGGCCTTCGCCCCCGGCGTGCGCGCCCTGCGCCGCGAACTCGGCTTGCCCGCACGCCGGTTCAGCGGCCCCCTCGGCCTGGACCCGGACCGGCCGGTCCACCACGGCTTCAGCCCCCTCGTCCTGCCCCGCCCCGCGGACTGGCCCGCCGGACACCAGGTCGGCGGGTACTGGTGGCCCGAACGGCCCCCCGGCTGGCAGCCCGAGCAGCGGCTCCTGGACTTCCTCGCCGCGGGCCCCCCGCCCGTCTTCGCGGGCTTCGGCAGCCTCGTCGCCGCGGACGCGGAACGGCTCGGCGCCCTCCTGGCCGCCGCGCTGCGCAAGGCGAAGGTGCGCGGGATCGTCCAGGCGGGATGGAGCGGTCTGAGCGCCGAGGGCGACGACCTGATCGGGGTCGGCGAGGTCCCGCACGACTGGCTCTTCCCGCGCACCGCCGCGGTGATCCACCACGCCGGCGCGGGCACGACGGCGGCCGGGCTGCGCGCGGGGGTGCCCGCCGTCCCCGTCCCCGTCCACCTCGACCAGCCCTTCTGGGCCGCGCGTCTGCACGCGCTCGGCGTCGCCCCCCGCCCGGTCCGCTACCAGCGGCTCACGGTGGACGGCCTGGCCGCGGCGGTCCGCGAGGCCACCACCGACCCGGGCATGCTCGCCCGCGCCCGGGCCCTCTCCGCCGCCCTGGCCCGGGAGGACGGCGCCGCCCCGCTGCTGAAGACGCTCGCGGAACTGGGGTGACGGCGCGGGGCGGGCCCGCGGCTGAGGGCGCCCGCAGGGTCCGGCGCTGCCCAGGCCCCGTACGCCCGTACGCCCCTCCACCCCCACCCGCCCCATGAGGCCGGCCCGTCCCCCGATAGGCCGACCGCTTCCCTCGTCCGGGGGACGGCGCACGGCCCGGGCCGCGCGGGCCCCGCGCGCGGGGCACGATACGGATCATGCGGAAGCAGTACGACACCATCGGCGCGCGCTACGCCGAGACCAAGACCACCGCGGCGTCCTCGGCGGCCGACACCTTCACCCTGCTCGGCGCGCTCGCCGCGCTCGGCGGGGTGCGCGGCCTCGACGTCCTGGACCTCGCCTGCGGATACGGCTACACCACGCGGCTCCTGGCCCGCGGCGGAGCACGCCGCACCGTCGGCATCGACGTCTCCGAACGCATGATCGCGCTCGCCAGGGAGGAGACCCACGAGCCGGTTGACCCGGCCACCGGGGCCGGTGTCGAGTACGTCGTCGGCGATGTCGCCGCGATGCCCCCGCTCGGCCCTTTTGATCTGGCCACCGCCGTCCACCTCTTCAACTACGCGCCCGACCGGACCGCCCTGCACGCCATGTTCCGCTCGATCCGGGCCAACCTGCGCCCCGGCGGCCGGCTGCTGGCCATCGTGCCCAACCCGGGCGCGTTCCCGCACCAGGACTGGTCGCCGTACGGCGTCCGGATCATCGACCGCGACCCGACCGGGGACGCGCCGCTGCTGCGCGCCCAGTTCCTCACCGACCCGCCCGTGCCCTTCGAGTTCCGCGAATGGGCCCACGCGGACTTCGCCGAGGCGGCCGTAGAGGCCGGCTTCGCCACCGTCGGCTGGCAGCCCGCCCGCACCCCGCCGCCGGACGCGCACCGCGACGAGGAGTTCTGGGCGGCCTACCGGACCCGGCCCATCAGTTCCCTCATGACCTGCGCGGCCTGAGCGCTGCCCGCGCCGCCCGCTGCGTCAGTCGGCGGCGGCCGCCGACCGGACCAGCCGGACGATGGCATCGCGCGCCGCCCGGCCCTCCGGAACCGGCAGCAGCGGGTACGCGTGGGGCAGCCCGGCCGCCTCGTGGTAGTCCACCTCGGCCCCGTCCGCCCGCGCCCGGCGCACCAGCTCCCTGCTGTCCGTGACCAGCACGTCCCGCGAGCCCGCGAACACCGTCAGCGGCGCCAGCCCGGCGAAGGAGCCGTGCAGCGGGCTCACCCGCGGATCGTCCGGGGCCAGCGTCCCGGCGTACAGCCGTCCCGCCTCCACCAGCCCGGCCCGCGCCAGCATCGGATCGGCGGCCTGCAGCGCCGCCTGGTCCGGATGGGTCATCGTCACGTCCAGCCAGGGCGAGATGAGCACGATCCGCGAGGGCTGGACACCGGTCCGCTCGCGCAGCCGCTGCGCCGCCGCGAGCGCCAGCCCCGCGCCCGCCGAGTCCCCGATCAGGACGGTTCCACCGGCGCCGCCGCTCTCGATCAGCCCGCTCAGCAGGTCCGCGGCCACCGGCACCGTCCGGTCGGCGGTCCCGCGCGGGGCCAGGATGTAGGCGGGTACCACGCAGCGCGCCCCCGCCCCGGTCACCAGGGTCCGGATCAGCGACCAGTGCTGCCGGACCAGTTCGTGGACGTACCCGCCGCCGTGGACGTACAGCACCCGGGCCGCCGGCTCCGCCCCGCGCGGCGAGGCGTCGTACACCGGCCACGCCCCGACGAAGGTGCGCGTCACCTCGGCGACCTTGCCCAGCGAGCGCGGCGGCAGGTGCGACGCCGGCCTGCGGGCCGCCTCCGCGACCCGGGCCCGTACCGCCTCGGCACTCGCGAACCGTCTTCGCCGGCCCACCGCGATCAGCGCGGCCGACAGCGCCCGACTGCGCAGACTCGGCACCCCCGCCACCTCCCCTTTTCCCGCCCCTGCCCCGGCCCCGTCAGGGAGGAGCATAGGCGTGAAGCTGCGCTGTCGACCCGCTTAAGAAATCCTCGATGGACTGATCACCACGGGGTGGGCAGATTGGTGCCTGTCGATGCACCGCACCTGCCCCAGGGGTCGCGGCGCCCCCTCCGCATGCCTGGAGCCACCCCATGAAGGCACTCGTCAAGCACAAGGCCGAGCCCGGACTGTGGCTCATGGACGTGCCCGAGCCCGAGCACGGCCCCGGCGAGGTCCTGATCAAGGTGCTGCGCACCGGCATCTGCGGCACGGACCTGCACATCCGTTCGTGGGACGGCTGGGCGCAGGGCGCCGTCAAGACCCCGCTGATCCTCGGCCACGAGTTCGTCGGCGAGGTCGCGGCGGTCGGCTCCGACGTCCGGGACATCGAGGTCGGCGCCCTGGTCAGCGGCGAGGGCCACCTGGTGTGCGGCAAGTGCCGCAACTGCCTGGCCGGGCGGCGCCACCTGTGCCGCAGCACGGTCGGGCTCGGCGTGGGCCGCGACGGCGCGTTCGCCGAGTACGTGGTCCTGCCCGCGCAGAACGTGTGGGTGCACCGCACCGAGGTCGACCTGGACGTGGCGGCGATCTTCGACCCGTTCGGGAACGCCGTGCACACGGCCCTGTCCTTCCCCCTCGTCGGGGAGGACGTCCTGATCACCGGCGCGGGCCCGATCGGCATCATGGCGGCGGCCGTCGCCCGGCACGCCGGTGCGCGCAGTGTGACGATCACCGACGTCAGCCCCGAGCGGCTGGAGATCGCCCGCAAGGCGGGCGCCACGCTAGCGCTCGACGTGCGCAGCGCCACGATCGCGGACGCGCAGGCGCAGCTCGGCCTGCGCGAGGGCTTCGACATCGGCCTCGAAATGTCGGGGCGCCCCGAGGCCATGCGCGACATGATCGACAACATGACGCACGGCGGCCGGATCGCGATGCTCGGCCTGCCCGCGCAGGAGTTCCCGGTCGACTGGGCGAAGGTCGTCACCTCGATGATCACCATCAAGGGCATCTACGGCCGCGAGATGTTCGAGACCTGGTACGCGATGACGGTGCTGCTGGAGGGCGGGCTCGACCTCAGCCCCGTCATCACCGGCCGCTACTCGCACCGGGACTTCGACGCCGCCTTCGACGAGGCCGCCACCGCGCGCAGTGGCAAGATCATCCTGGACTGGACGGCGTAACCCGCCGCTCCGGACCCCGCGAGGGGCCCGCGCCGGCCCCGGGACGCCTCCCACCGGCGCTCCACCGGCAGGCCCCCTCGCACCCCCGAACCACCTCCCTCCGGCCGGGCCCCGCACCACCCTCCCCCCTCCGCGGGGCCCGGCCCCCCTCCGTCCGCCGCCGCTCCAGTGGAAAGAGAGCACCATGTTCGAGTCCGTACGCGAAGACCTGCGCGCCACCCTCGACGAGATCCGTTCCGCCGGGCTGCACAAGCCCGAGCGCGTCATCGGCACCCCGCAGAACGCGTCCGTCGGCGTCACCTCCGGCGGGGTCCCGGGCTCATCGGGCGAGGTGCTGAACTTCTGCGCGAACAACTACCTCGGCCTCGCCGACCACCCCGAGGTCGTCGCCGCCGCCAAGGACGCGCTGGACCGCTGGGGCTACGGCATGGCCTCCGTCCGCTTCATCTGCGGCACCCAGGAGGTGCACAAGGAACTGGAGGCCCGGCTCTCCGCGTTCCTCGGCCAGGAGGACACGATCCTCTACTCCTCCTGCTTCGACGCCAACGGCGGCGTCTTCGAGACCCTGCTCGGCGCCGAGGACGCGGTGATCTCCGACGCCCTCAACCACGCCTCGATCATCGACGGCATCCGCCTCTCCAAGGCCCGCCGCTTCCGCTACGCCAACCGCGACCTCGCCGAGCTGGAGACCCGGCTCAAGGAAGCCACCGAGGGCGGCGCCCGCCGCAAGCTGATCGTCACCGACGGCGTGTTCTCCATGGACGGCTACGTCGCCCCGCTCGCCGAGATCTGCGACCTGGCCGACCGCTACGACGCCATGGTCATGGTCGACGACTCGCACGCCGTCGGCTTCGTCGGCCCCGGCGGCCGCGGTACGCCCGAACTGCACGGCGTCATGGACCGCGTCGACATCATCACCGGCACCCTCGGCAAGGCCCTCGGCGGCGCCTCCGGCGGTTACGTCGCCGCCCGCGCAGAGATCGTCGCCCTGCTCCGCCAGCGCTCGCGCCCGTACCTCTTCTCCAACTCCCTCGCCCCCGTCATCGCCGCCGCCTCGCTCAAGGTCCTCGACCTGCTCGAATCGGCCGGGGACCTGCGCGACCGGCTCGCCGCCAACACCTCGCACTTCCGTACGAAGATGACCGAGGCGGGCTTCGAGATCCTGCCCGGCGACCACGCCATCGCCCCCGTGATGATCGGCGACGCGGCGGAAGCGGCCCGCATGGCGGAGCTGCTGCTGGAGCGCGGCGTGTACGTGATCGGCTTCTCCTACCCCGTGGTCCCCATGGGGGCCGCCCGGATCCGCGTCCAGCTCTCGGCCGCCCACTCGACCGCGGACGTGGAGCGCGCCGTGGCCGCGTTCATCGACGCGCGCGCGGCGCTCGGCTCCTCGGCGGGCTGACATCATGGAGGGGTGATCGACCCCCGCCGGCTGCGCATCCTTCGGGCCGTGGCGGACCACCGAACGGTGACCGCCGCGGCCGCAGCCCTGTACCTGACCCCCTCCGCGGTGTCCCAGCAGCTCGCGGCGCTGGAACAGGAGAGCGGGCACGTCCTGCTCACCCGCAGCGGGCGCGGCGTACGGCTCACCGCGGCCGGTGAGATCCTCGTCGGGCACGCCCACGAGGTGCAGGCCCAGCTGGAGCGCGCCGAGGCCGAGCTCGCCGCCTACGCGGGCGGCGTGGCGGGCGAGGTCACCGTCGCCGCCTTCGCCACCGGCATCACCGAAGTGCTCGCCCCCGCCATCGCCCGGCTCGCCCGGGACCACCCCGGCATCCGGCTGCGGGTCCGGGACGCGGAGGGCGACCAGAGCCTGCCGATGCTGCTGGACGGGGAGGCCGACGTCGCGCTCGCCGTGGAGTACCGCGGCGGCCCCGGCGCCGACGACACCCGCCTCTCGGTCCTCCCGCTGTACGCCGAACCCTTCGACGCGGTGCTCCCCGCCGGGCATCCCCTCGCCGTACTGCCCGAGGTGTCCCTGGCCGGGCTCTCCGACGCCGAATGGGTGGGCCAGTACCCCGGCAACCCGTGCCACGACGTGACCCTGCTGGCCTGCGAACTGGCGGGCTTCCAGCCCCGGTTCAGGCACTCCTCCGACGACTTCCGGGCGGTGATCGCCCTCGTCGGCGCGGGCGCGGGCGTCGCCCTGGTGCCGCGCTCGGCGCTGCGCGGCACCGACCTCAAAGAGGTCCAGGTCCGCCCGGTCGAAGGCCCCGCGGCCACCCGCCGCGTCTTCGCGGCCACTCGCAGGGGCGCGGAGACCCACCCTCTGATCGCCCCGGTCCTGGCCGGGCTCGCCCGCGAGGCGGGCCGCCTGCCGGCGCACTGACGGCTGCGCGGCCCCGGCCGGCTCTTCCGCCTGTCCCGTCTGCCGGTGGCCGCTTCGTCCGCCGTCAGGAGGCCGGGGGAGTCAGCCAGCGCGCGGCGGTGACGCGGTGCAGGTGGATGAGGACGTCGTGCGACTGCGAGAGCGCGATCCGTGCCTCGGGGCCGGCGGGGCCGGGGTAGGCGCCGCCGATGTGGCGGGTGGCGCGCGGTGTCGCCAGCCAGTCGCGCGCCGCGGGCGGGGCGTTGCGCAGGTCCAGGACGTAGTCGCGCTGGCGCACCTTGTCCAGGGTGTACTCGTTGGAGCCGGGCGCGGCGGGTCCCACCGTATGGGAGCCCAACCGTCCGTCGTCCCCGTGGGAGTTGAACGAGCCCTGCTCGAAGGTGGAGCCGATGCTCACGTAGTCCTTGCCCAAGGCGTCGCGCAGGAAGGCGCCTTGCACCTTGGGGTAGTGCGCCGGGTCGTGGCTGCGCAGGGCGACATGGCCGTTGTGCGCCGCCAGCAGCACCTTGTCACCCGTCTGCTTGCGCCACCAGTCGACGTTGTCCGCCATGATCTGGTCCCGGTAGCGCATGGCCTCGGCGCCCTGCCGCGGGTCGTCGAAGTCGAAGGAATACCCCCTGGCCGTCTGGTCGATGGCGGTGGCGTGCTGTACCGCCCAGGCGTACGCCGCCCGAGCGCCGGCGCCGGTGGCGCCCGGGCCCTGCTGCTTGAGGAGGTCCAGGGCGCGCCCGGTCCGAGCGGCGTTCTGCTGCCGTTCGGCGAGGGGGCGCTCCGGATAGGCCTTCATGTGGGCCTCGGGCGTGGCCGTGGGCCGCAGCCCGTCGTACAGCTCGACGAAGCGCGGCAGCAGCTCCGGGTGCGCCTTGGCGACGTAGGCGGTCACGTTGTCGTAGAGCTGCGGACCGGCGTAGCCGAAGTCGTCGCCCATGAACTGCACCGGGTCGTCCGGGTGCTGGATGTTGTAGCTGCGCATCCAGCGCAGCAGGTCCAGATACTCGGTGTTGTTCCAGAAGACGTAACTGGCCTGGAACTCCTCGCGCATGATCCGCTCGGGATCACCCTGCCCGCGCACCACGTAGTCGTTCAGCCGCTGTCCGGTGCTCCAGCTCGCCTCCAGGGCGAAGCTGCGGAAGCCCTTTTCCTTCACGAGGTACTGGAACACCCGCTGCTTCATGGTGAAGAACTCGTGCGAACCGTGCGTGGCCTCCCCGAGCCCCACCACCCGCGCGTCCCCCACCATCCGCCCGACCGGCCGCAGATCGTCGAGGCTGCCCCGGGGCTCGGTGGTACGGAGCGCGTGGGCGCGGCTCTCGAGGGCGGGGATGGGGGAGGGGGAGGGGGAGGCGAGCTGGGTTTGGGATGGGGACTGGGAGGGTGCGGGTGTGGAGGTGGCGAAGGCGGTGGGTGCGGCTGCGAGTACGGCGGTTACGGAGAGCAGTACTGCGGCCAGGGCGGAGGCGGAGGCGACGGAGCGGGTGGGCGGCTTGTGTCGTTTCATGATCCAATGGTCTGTGGGGCGGAAGCCCACCACCATGGGCTCAACCCCCGGGGCAAAGGTGACGTTATCCCCCGTATGGGGGCCCGGCTGCGCCGGGGCGCGGCTTCGCCGCTCGTGGGTTTCGCTTCGTGCGTCCGGGGTCGGGGTGGTTCCGGGGGCTGCCCGTCAGTTCCACTGTCTTCCCGTGCCGGGGCGTCCTGTCAAGAGCGCTCCTTCGTCGCGTCGCTGCGCGATGGCCTGCGGCC
>NZ_JBEXPB010000071.1:0-22678 GCF_040611795.1 Streptomyces sp. NPDC006529
TTAAAAAAAACACACTCAAAACATTATTTTTGGGTTTTTTTTTGGTTTTACTGGGTTTGCCACCCCGCACCCCGCCCCGCCCCGCCCGACGGCTGTCGGGCGGGGCCTCTCGCGTACCGGCGAGCAGACGACTGGGTCAGCCGCCGCACTGGCAGGGGGCGCCGGACTGGCAGCCGCAGCCGCAGCCCGAGCCGCAGCCGCAGGCCGCGAGCAGGGGCAGGCGCAGAACCTCCGGGGGCTGGTGCTCCTGCTCGGGCGTGATGGGGACGGGGGAATCGGACATGGTTCCTCCTCGCAGGCGTACCGGTCGTACTGCCTTTGCCTCATTCATGCCCAGCCGCACGGGCGCGTCAACGGCGCATTGGCGCAGGCGACGTGATGCGCCGTCAGGAGCCCTCGGGCGCCGTCGGCGGCTGCAGCTCGTCCGCGTGCTCGCCCGTCACCAGGTACACCACGCGCTTGGCGACCGAGACCGCGTGGTCCGCGAAGCGCTCGTAGTAGCGGCCCAGCAGCGTCACGTCGACCGCCGTCTCGATGCCGTGCTTCCAGCGGTCGTCCATCAGGTGCTGGAACAGCGTGCGGTGCAGCTGGTCCATCTCGTCGTCGTCCTGCTCCAGCTGGAGCGCGAGGTCGACGTCCTTGGTGATGATGACCTCGGCGGCCTTCGCCATCAGGCGCTGCGCCAGCTGACCCATCTCCAGGATCGTCGCGTGCAGGTCCCGCGGGACCGCCGTGTCCGGGAAGCGCAGCCGGGCGAGCTTCGCCACGTGCTGGGCGAGGTCGCCGGAGCGCTCCAGGTCCGCGCTCATGCGCAGCGAGGTCACCACGATGCGCAGGTCCGTGGCGACGGGCTGCTGGCGGGCCAGCAGCGCGATGGCGCGGGCCTCCAGGTCGTGCTGGAGGTCGTCCACCTTCTGGTCGGCGGCGATGACGCTCTCGGCGAGCTTGAGGTCGGCGTCGAGCATGGCCGTCGTCGCCCGGCCGATCGCGGAACCGACGAGCCGGGCCATCTCGACCAGGCCCTCTCCGATCGAGTCGAGTTCCTCGTGGTACGCGTCCCGCATGTGGGTGTCCCTCTCTCGCGTCGTGCCGGTGCCCGTCGTGCCCGTGCCCCGGGAGCCGGGGCCTCGTGCCCCACGGTGCCACGCTGAGCCGTGAACGCGTCCGGCTCCGGCACCCCAAGTGAATCAACCCCGTCGCCAGGGTGAACTCTGGGCGACGACTGTTCGAGGTGCCACCCGAACGGCTGTGGAAGTGTCGTCGCACCTGCTTAACCTGGACACATGGACGTGAACGCGGCGGTCGCCGCAGCTGCAGCGATCGCCGGGCTCTGCACCGGTGTGATCGCCATGCTGGCGTTCCGCTGGAGCGAGCGCGACCAAGCCCGCCCCACCCGGAGCTCCATGCGCCCCGACATCAACGCGGTACTCCCGCCCGGAGTGGACACCGTCCTCTCCGTACTCCGCTCCTCCGCCGTCGTACTGGACGAAGGTGACGCGGTGGTCAAGGCCAGCTCCGCGGCGTACGCCCTCGGCCTGGTCCGCGGCGGCAAACTCGCCGTGGAGCCCATGCTCCACATGGCCCGAGACACCCGCCGCGACGGCGAGATACGCCAGATCGAGCTGGACCTCCCGCGCCGCGGCACCGGCCGCGGCGAGGCCCTCGCCGTCTCGGCGCGGGTCGCCCCCCTCGGCTCCCGCCTCGTGCTGCTGCTGGTCGAGGACCTCACGGAGGCCCGCCGGATCGAAGCGGTCCGCCGCGACTTCGTCGCCAACGTGTCGCACGAGCTCAAGACCCCCGTCGGCGCGATCTCCCTGCTGTCCGAGGCGGTCATGGACGCCTCCGACGACCCCGAAGCGGTCACCCGCTTCGCCGGCCGCATGCAGATCGAGGCGACCCGGCTGATCAACCTCGTCCAGGAGCTGATCGACCTCTCGCGGGTCCAGAACGACGACCCGCTGGAGGACGCCGAGCCGGTCCGGGCCGACACCCTGGTCGCCGAGGCCATCGACCGCTGCCGCCACACGGCCTCCTCCAAGCAGATCACCATGGCCGTCGGCGGCACCGCCGACCTGCGGATCTGGGGCAACCGGGGGCAGCTCGCCGCCGCCCTCGGGAACCTGGTCGAGAACGCCGTGAACTACAGCCCCGCCCGCACCCGCGTCGGCATCGCCGCGCGCCGGGTGAACGCGCCGGGTGGAGACTTGATCGAGATAGCCGTGACCGACCAGGGCATCGGCATCCCGGAGAAGGACCGTGAGCGCATCTTCGAGCGCTTCTACCGCGTGGACCCGGCCCGCTCCCGCGCCACGGGAGGCACCGGCCTCGGCCTCGCCATCGTGAAGCACGTGGCCGCCTCGCACGGCGGCGAGGTCAGCGTGTGGAGCTCCGAGGGGCAGGGCTCCACCTTCACCCTGCGGCTTCCCGAGGCCGCCGTACCCGGCACCGCGGCAGCCCCCGCACCCGCCCGACCCGTGCTCCAACCCGAACCAGCCATTCCTGCCCCGGAGGTCCTTCCGTGACCCGAGTGCTCGTCGTCGAGGATGAGGAATCCTTCAGCGACGCCCTGTCCTACATGCTCCGCAAGGAGGGCTTCGAGGTCGCCATCGCCGCGACCGGGCCCGACGGGCTGGACGAGTTCGAGCGCAACGGCGCCGACCTCGTCCTCCTCGACCTGATGCTCCCGGGGCTCCCCGGCACCGAGGTCTGCCGCCAGCTGCGCGGCCGGTCCAACGTGCCGGTGATCATGGTCACCGCCAAGGACAGCGAGATCGACAAGGTCGTCGGGCTGGAGATAGGGGCCGACGACTACGTCACCAAGCCCTTCTCCTCCCGCGAGCTGGTCGCCCGCATCCGGGCCGTCCTGCGCCGCCGCGGCGAACCGGAAGAGGTCACCCCGGCGGCCCTGGAGGCCGGCCCCGTCCGCATGGACGTCGACCGCCACGTGGTCACCGTCGGCGGCGGCAAGGTCGACCTGCCGCTCAAGGAGTTCGACCTCCTGGAGATGCTGCTGCGCAACGCGGGCCGGGTGCTGACCCGCATGCAGCTGATCGACCGGGTCTGGGGCGCGGACTACGTGGGCGACACCAAGACCCTCGACGTCCACGTCAAGCGCCTGCGCGCCAAGATCGAGCCGGACCCGGGCGCGCCGCGCTACCTGGTCACGGTCCGGGGCCTCGGCTACAAGTTCGAACCGTAAACCGCGCCCGCACCGCGCGGAACGTGGAACGTGAAGGAGGGCCTCCCCGGATTCGGGGAGGCCCTCCTTCCGTACCGGTACCTGCGTCAGTGACCGGCGCTGTGCGAGGGGGACGCCGAGTTCGAGGGGGCGCCGGACTGCGCACCCGACGGGGACGCGGACGTGGACGCCGAAGCGGACGCCGAGGCCGAGGCCGAGGGGGACGCGGAGGCGCTGCCCGAGGGCGAGGCACCGGCGGCGGGGGCCTCGGTCGGGCCGAAGCCCGCGTAGTACCCGGTCGAGGGGACGACCAGAGCGGCCAGCTCCACGTCACCCGCCTGGCTCAGCTGGAAGACGACCTTCTGGGCGTCGCCGTCCTTGACGGCCTGGCGGCCGCCCTCGATGACGGCGGAAGCGTTGCCCTTGCCGCCGAGCACGACGGAGCCGTGCGCGGGCACGGTGACCTTGCCGGCGCCCGTGGCGTCCTTCAGCGTCACCTTGCCGGTGGCGCCCTGAAGGGTGACGGCGTCGAGGGTCTGCGGCTTGGCGCCCGCGTTGAAGACGGTCGCCGAGACGACGGCGGGGCCCTTGCCGTCCTTCGCGCCCTGGGTGATGACCAGCGCGTTCTGGACCTTGATGTCGCCCTTGGTGACGAAGGCGGTGTCCGGCGTGACGGCGAGGGTCTGTGCGTCCTCGCCCGCGCCGCAGGCGGCGAGCGAGACGATCGAGAACGCGAGGGCGGAGGCGGCGAGAGCGCCGCGTCGAAGGCTGCGGCTCACGGCGGCGGCAACTCCTAGGACGTACGGACGGAGGACGGTGATCGGTGGTGCGGTGGTGCGGTGGTGCGGTCGTGCGTGGTCGTGCGGTCGTGCGTCAGGGCGCCGGTAAAGGCGCCCTAAGGGTGTGTCAGCGGGCTTAGGTTACCGAGCCGCCACCCCGCCCCCGCACCCGACCCTCCGCAGCGTGCGGGCGACCCTGGACCGGTCCGGCCGATCCCGCAATTAGTGATCAATTCCGGGATTCCCTCGAACAGCTCTCCGTGATCAATTCAGGATTGGGCCGGAACCCGCTACAGATCCGCCTCACCAGTCGAACGGAGTAGTTCGGTTTCACCGCGCCGAAACGCGCAAAACGGGACGTACGTCACGTCGAGCACACCGCTCCGCGGGTGTAGCGTGGTCGATTCTGTGCGTCCGCGCAGTGGCTCCGACCTGCGAATACCCCCTTCCGGAAGCCCTGCGCAGCACGTTCGTGTCGCTGTTGTCAAGCCCCGAGATAGGCCCTGACCTGCGAAAACGCCATTCATAACAGTCGGTTCTCGTGTTACCCTGGATAGCCACGGAAGGGGTACCTGTCACATGACGTTCAAGGTTGGCGACACCGTGGTCTATCCCCATCACGGGGCCGCGCTGATCGAGGCTATCGAAACTCGCCAGATCAAAGGCGTGGACAAGACCTACTTGGTGCTCAAGGTCGCCCAGGGTGACCTGACCGTTCGCGTACCTGCGGACAACGCGGAGTTCGTAGGCGTTCGCGACGTAGTCGGCCAGGACGGGCTGGACCGGGTCTTCGAGGTGCTTCGTGCACCGTACGCCGAAGAGCCCACGAACTGGTCTCGTCGTTACAAGGCAAATCTGGAGAAGCTCGCCTCTGGCGACGTCATCAAGGTTGCGGAAGTCGTCCGTGACCTGTGGCGCCGTGAGCGCGAGCGCGGGCTCTCCGCGGGCGAGAAGCGCATGCTCGCGAAGGCGCGCCAGATCCTGGTGAGCGAGCTCGCGCTCGCCGAGAACACCAACGAGGACAAGGCCGAGGCCCTCCTCGACGAGGTTCTCGCGTCCTGACGCGACGAACCTTCTCCACAGCAGTCGTGCCGCGGTGCCCGATGACGGCCCTCTCGCCCGCCGAGAGGACTGTCGCCGGGCGCTGCGGCATGTCTGTCTCCCGCAGCACCTCATGCCACCGCCGCGCGTGGCGCGGTGGCGTACCGGGTCCGGGCAGCCGGCTCGACCGGTCGTCACGGAAGGGGCGAGGGCGTCGCACCCGGCACCCCTCAGGCCATACCCACGCGGGCCGAAGCCACAAACCCGGAGCCACCACGGATGTATGACGAAACGCGCCCCCACCGCACCGCCGCGGTGATCCCCGCGGCCGGCCGCGGCACCCGGCTGGGCCCGGGCGCGCCCAAGGCCCTGCGCTCCCTCGGCGGCATCCCGATGCTGGTCCACGCCGTCCGCGCCATGGCCCGCTCCCGCGCCGTCTCCCTCGTGGTCGTCGTCGCCCCGCCCGAGGGCGCCGCCGAGGTCAGGCACCTCCTGGACGAGCACGCCCTGCCCGAGCGGACCGACGTCGTCGTCGTCCCCGGCGGCGGAACCCGCCAGGAATCCGTACGGGCGGGCCTGCGCGCCCTCCCGGACACCATCACCTCCGTCCTCATCCACGACGCGGCCCGCCCCCTGGTGCCGGTCGACACCGTGGACGCGGTGATCGAGGCCGTCCGCGACGGCGCCCCCGCCGTCGTCCCCGCGATGCCGCTGGCCGACACCGTCAAGGAAGTCGAGCCCGGCGCACCCGGCGAGCCCGAGCCGGTCGTCGCCACCCCCGAACGGGCCCGGCTGCGCGCCGTCCAGACCCCGCAGGGCTTCGACCTGGCCACCCTCGTCCGCGCCCACGAGCGCATCGCCGTCAACGGCGAGGGCGCCACCGACGACGCCGGAATGGTGGAAAAGCTCGGCGTGTCCGTCGTCCTCGTCCCCGGCCACGAGGAAGCCTTCAAGGTGACCCGCCCGCTCGACCTGGTCCTCGCCGAGGCCGTACTCGCCCGCAGGAGGGCCACCGATGTCTACTAGCCCCGGACCGCCGTCCACCAGCCCCGGATCCGCCGCCCCGCTCCTCCCGCAGGTCGGCATCGGCACCGACGTCCACGCCTTCGAGACCGGCCGCGAGCTGTGGTGCGCCGGCCTGCTCTGGGAGGGCGAGGACGGCCTGGCCGGCCACTCCGACGGCGACGTCGCGGCCCACGCCGCCTGCGACGCCCTGTTCTCCGCGGCCGGCGTCGGCGACCTCGGCGCGCACTTCGGCACCTCCCGCCCCGAGTGGTCCGGTGCCTCCGGCGTCACCCTCCTGGCCGAGGCGGCCCGCATCGTCCGCGCCGAGGGCTTCGAGATCGGCAACATCGCCGTGCAGGTCATCGGCGTACGCCCGAAGATCGGCAAGCGCCGCGACGAAGCGCAGAAGACACTGACCGCCGCGGCCGGAGCCCCCGTCTCCGTTTCCGGCACCACCACCGACGGCCTCGGCCTCACCGGCCGCGCCGAGGGCCTCGCCGCGATCGCCACCGCGCTGGTGTACCGCACGAGCCGGGCCTGAGCGCGACCCCACGAGCGCCCCGCACGGCACCGCTTCGGCAACAAAGGCACCCCGCGGCCCCGAAAGGGTCGCGGGGCACTGCCGCACGCGCACTACCCTGGATGCCGTGACTCTTCGCCTGTACGACACCAGCGCCCGGCAGATCCGTGACTTCACTCCGCTCGTCGCGGGCTGCGTCTCGATCTACCTCTGTGGTGCCACCGTGCAGGCGGCACCGCACATCGGCCACGTCCGCTCGTACCTCAACTTCGACATCATGCGCCGCTGGCTCACCTACCGCGGCCTCGACGTCACCTTCGTCCGCAACGTCACCGACATCGACGACAAGATCATCACGAAGGCCGAGGACCAGGGACGCCCCTGGTGGTCCATCGGCTACGAGAACGAGCGCGCCTTCAACGACGGCTACGACGCGCTGGGCTGCCTCCCGCCCACCTACGAGCCGCGCGCGACCGGCCACGTGCCCGAGATGATCGAGATGATGCGCGGCCTGATCGAGCGCGGCCACGCCTACGAGGCCGACGGCAGCGTCTACTTCGACGTGCGCTCCTTCCCGGGCTACCTGGAGCTGTCCCACCAGGACATCGACGACCTGCGCCAGCCCACCGAGAGCGGCATCACCGGCAAGCGCGACCCCCGCGACTTCGCCATGTGGAAGGCCACCAAGCCCGGCGAGCCCGACTGGGAGACCCCCTGGGGCCGCGGCCGCCCCGGCTGGCACCTGGAGTGCTCCGCGATGGCGCACAAGTACCTCGGCAGCGCCTTCGACATCCACGGCGGCGGCCTCGACCTGATCTTCCCGCACCACGAGAACGAGATCGCCCAGGCCAAGGCCTACGGCGACGAGTTCGCGAAGTACTGGGTGCACAACGCCTGGGTCACCATGTCCGGCGAGAAGATGTCGAAGTCCCTCGGGAACTCCGTCCTCGTCTCCGAGATGGTCAAGAACTGGCGCCCGATCGTCCTGCGCTACTACCTCGGCACCCCGCACTACCGCTCGATGATCGAATACAGCGAGGACTCCCTGCGCGAGGCCGAATCCGGCTTCGCCCGCATCGAGGGCTTCATCCAGCGCGTCATCGAGAAGGCCGGCGCGCCCGTCGAGCCGGCCACCGAGGTACCGCCCGCCTTCGCCGAGGCCATGGACGAGGACCTCGGCGTCCCGCAGGCCCTCGCGATCATCCACACCACCGTCCGCCAGGGCAACAGCGCGCTCGCCGCCGACGACAAGGACGCCGCGATCGCCCGCCTCTCCGAGGTACGGGCCATGCTGGCCGTCCTCGGACTCGACCCGCTCGACCCGCACTGGGCCGGCGAGACCGACCGCGGCGAAGACCTGCACGGCGCCGTCGACACGCTGGTGCGCCTCGTCCTGGAACAGCGCGAATCCGCCCGGGCCCGCAAGGACTGGGCGACCGCGGACGCGATCCGCGACCAGCTCCAGCAGTCCGGGCTGGTCGTCGAGGACGGTCCGAGCGGCCCCCGCTGGACGCTCGGCCCCCGCTGAGCCCAGCTCGTCGTGCCGCCCGGCGCTCCGGGCGGCACACTCTTCATACGTACACACTGCTGAACAAACGAAACAGGTAGAGGTCATGGCCGGGAACAGCCAGCGCAGGAACCGCCGCACGTCCAACAAGAAGGGCGCTACGGTCGGCAGCGGTGGCCAGCGGCGCAAGGGCCTGGAAGGCAAGGGCCCCACGCCGCCCGCTGCCGAACGCAAGGGCCACAAGAAGAACCGCATCGGCAACGCCATGGCCAAGGCCGCCGCCAAGCGCCGCCCCGCCCCCCGCCGCGGCGGCGTCAAGGGCACCAGCGAGATGGTCGTCGGCCGCAACCCGGTCTTCGAGGCCCTGCGCGACGGCGTGCCCGCCACCACCCTCTACGTCCAGCAGTTCATCGACAACGACGAGCGCGTCCGCGAAGCCCTCCAGCTCGCGGCCGAGCGCGGCAACATCAACCTGATGGAAGCCCCGCGCCCCGAGCTCGACCGCATGACCAACGGGCTCAACCACCAGGGCATGGTCCTCCAGGTCCCGCCCTACGAGTACGCCGCGCCCGACGAGCTGACGGCCGCCGCCTACGACAACGGCGAAGACCCCCTCATCGTCGCCCTCGACGGCGTCACCGACCCCCGCAACCTCGGCGCGATCGTCCGCTCCGTCTCCGCCTTCGGCGGCCACGGCGTGGTCATCCCCGAGCGCCGCGCCGCCAGCATGACCGCCGGCGCCTGGAAGTCCTCCGCCGGCACCGCGGCCCGCACCCCCGTCTCCCGGGTCACCAACCTGACCCGCGCCCTGGAGGCCTACAAGAAGGAAGGCCTCACCATCGTCGGCCTCTCCGCCGACGGCACCCACACGGTCAACGACCTCGAACACCTCGGCGGCCCCGTCGTCATCGTCATCGGCAGCGAGGGCAAGGGCCTCGGCCGCCTCGTCGGCGAGACCTGCGACTACCTCGTCCGCATCCCGATGCCGGGCGGCGCCGAATCGCTCAACGCCGGCGTCGCGGCCGGTGTGGTCCTCTACGAGGCCGCGCGCCGCCGCGCCTGAGCGGTCCCCTTCGGTACCGGACCGGGTGAACGCTTTCACCCGGCCGGTCCCCGCCCCGACCGCCCACATGGCTTGATCTTGACGGGCCTCGGACACATCCCTGCTGTCAAGGCAGTGTCCTAAACACCCATCACTCGGTTAGATGAGTGTGGACACCAGAACGCCAGGGTTCGACGAACAGCCCGCGCTGAGCATGGTCAAGGTGCCGTGCGACCCCGCACAGGTCATCGTGAACCACGCCAGCTTCCGTGTGCGGCTCGCTCCGAGCCCGAGCGCGCGTCCCAAGACCCCCGCGAACGGCCCCTTCCCGGGCCGCGCGCCCGCCCTCGCCGGGGCCGCGATCGCCGCGGGGGCGGCCCGCCGCCGCGCCCCCGTCGTCTGGAGCGGCAAGTCCGCCCCCGGCGACGCCGCCGCAATGGGCGGACTGCTCCAGGCCGTCCGGGACGCGGGACGCGGCCACGACGAGTACGACGGCGGCGACACCCAGGTCATCCCGCGCATCGACCTCGCCCAGGACCTCGCCGACGACACCCTCACCACACCCACCGTCATCGGCCAGCGCAGCTACGGCGACCCCGACGACACCCGCTCGATGGCGCCCGTACGCGGCCTGCCCCACGCGGAGCAGTACGGCGACGGCCCCGACCGCACGGGCGCTCCCGGCGAAGACACCCGGCGCGCCAACGGCGACACCCGCGGCCAGGCCTCGTACTACCCCGGCCGCCGCATGAACCTCGGCGTCGTGCTGCTCCCGCTGCGCGTCTTCCTCGGCTTCATCTCCATCTACGCCGGCATGGGCAAGCTCTGCGACCCCGTCTACTTCGACGGCGGCGAACGCGGCTCCATGGTCACCTGGCTGCGCACCCTGCACCCCTGGGCGCTCGCCGAACCGCTGCGCGACTTCGCCCTCGCCCACCCGGTCGGCGCGGGCCTCAGCGTGGCGTTCCTCCAGGTCGTGGTCGGCGTCCTCACCGTCTTCGGCCTCTGGCAGCGCTTCGCCGCCTGCTTCGGCGCGCTGCTGTCGGCGGCCCTGCTGATGACCGTCAGCTGGAAGACCGTCCCCGCCTACGACGCGCCCGACATCATCTACCTCGCCGCCTGGAGCCCGCTGATCATCGCGGGCGCCCCCGTCTACTCCCTGGACGGCCGGCTCGCGGGCGAGGCCTGGCGCACGCTGGGCCCGCGCTCCGAGATCTGGCGGCTGCGGCGCCGCGTCCTGCGGCGCGGCGCGGTCATGGCGACCGTCGTCTGCGGACTGACCCTCCTCGTCGGCTCCCTCCTCGGCGGCGCGGTCCGCTCCTCGACCGTCGTCACCGTCCCCGGCCCCGGCCAGGCACCCAGCAACTACCTGCCCGGCTCCCCGCTGCCGCAGGCACCCTCCACCTCCCGCCTCCCCGCGAAGCAGCAGCCCTCCAAGACGGCCGTCCCCTCCGCGAAGCCCTCCGAGACCCCCGCGAAGACCGGCCGGACCAGCACGGGCGCGCCGTCGAAGTCCACGGCGGGCAGCGGCGCCGGATCGCCGTCCGCGACCCGCTCCGGGACGAGCCAGCCCCAGCGGAGCACCACCTCCGGCCAGTCCACCCCGCAGAAGTCCTCCGGCACGGGCAACGGCGGTGCCTCCAGCCCGGCGAAGAAGCCCGGACTGGTGGGCGGGCTGCTGGGCGGCTGACCCGCCCGGCGCAGCACGACTCACGGGGCCCGGTACGCGCATCTCGCGTACCGGGCCCCGTCACGCGTGCGCGCTGCCGCCGGGAGCCGGGAGCCGGGAGCGGGACGCGTGGCCCGAGGGCCGAGTCCCGCCCGTGGAGGGCCCGTTGGCGCGTGGCCGGCCCGTCCGGGCCTCCGCCGTGCCGATCGCCCGCCAGGGGGCCCCTGGGGCGGCGGGAGGACCGCCGGCTACGCGCCCCCCGGCGGCCGACCGGGTACGGCCACGGCCGCGCACCCCGGCCGCCCGCCAGGACCACCGCCGGGCGGTGCCTGGGAGGAGCGGGCCGGGGTGCGCGGCCGCGGTATGACCAACGGGGCTGTACGGGCAGGGCGGACGAGACGGGCGGAGCGGGGAAGCGGGCCGGTCAGCTGAAGGAGGCGACACCCGCGGCGTACGAGGTGTCGCACACCGGCCGCGCGAAGGTCTGCGCCTTCGTGGGCCCGTACACGTCCACCGCGGCGCGGCCGATGGCCCGGGCGATGCCCACGCAGTGGTCGGCGAGCGACGGCCGCCGGTCCACCTCCTGCTGGAGGTGCGTGAGGACGACGCCGGGCTCCTGGCCCTGCTGGAGTTCACCGAGGAGCTTCGCCCGCAGCACGTCCTGCGCGGCGAGCGGCTTCGCGGGAACGTTCACGTTCTCGGCGGAGGCGGTGAGGATCTGGGACGGGGTGCTGTCGGCCCAGGGAACCATGGTGACCGCGAGGGTCCCGGACAGGACCAGGACGACGGGCAGGACCAGGGCGAGGGAACGGCCGATACGGCGGGCAGAGTGGGTCACGAAGGCGAGAGTAGCGCTCGGTGAAGATATGGCGACATTTAGTCACCCGGTCGGGGGACGGTTCGACGTGGCTTTTCGAATGGGGCGTTGACGAACGCTGCTCGAAAACCACCCGATTGGCGGGGAAAACGAATGTTGGGCGCGCCCGAGCACGCCCAACACCCGCCACCCATCGATCAGTTGGCGAGCCGCTCGCCCGAAGAGGTCGAGAAGACGTGCGTCTCACCGGCGCGCGGCACCACGTTCAGCACCGAGCCCTTCTCCGGCACCTGACGGCCGTTGACCCGGACCACGATGTCCTGCTCCTTGCCGTCGATCGTCGCCGTGCCGTACACGTAGCCGTCCGCGCCCAGTTCCTCGACGACGTTGACCGTCACGGCCAGGCCGCCCTCGGCGGCGATGTCGAAGTGTTCGGGACGCACGCCGACCGTCACCGTGCGGTCGCCCGCGTCCGCCGCGGCGGACAGCGCCTCGCGGGCGATCGGGACCAGGGCGTCGCCGAAGGTCACGCCGCCGTCGGTGATCGGCACCTCCACCAGGTTCATCGCGGGCGAGCCGATGAAGCCGGCCACGAAGAGGTTCGCCGGGCGGTCGTACATGTTGCGCGGGGTGTCCACCTGCTGGAGCAGACCGTCCTTCAGCACCGCGACCCGGTCGCCCATGGTCATGGCCTCGACCTGGTCGTGCGTGACGTACACGGTGGTGATGCCCAGGCGCCGCTGGAGGCTCGCGATCTGCGTACGGGTGCTGACGCGGAGCTTGGCGTCCAGGTTCGACAGCGGCTCGTCCATCAGGAAGACCTGCGGCTGGCGCACGATGGCGCGGCCCATCGCCACGCGCTGGCGCTGACCGCCCGAGAGGGCCTTGGGCTTGCGGTCGAGGTACGCGCGCAGGTCCAGGATGTCCGCGGCCTCTTCGACCTTCTTGCGGATGGTGGCCTTGTCCACGCCGGCGATCTTGAGCGCGAAGCCCATGTTGTCGGCGACGGACATGTGCGGGTACAGCGCGTAGTTCTGGAACACCATCGCGATGTCCCGGTCCTTGGGCGGCAGGTGCGTGACGTCGCGGTCACCGATGCGGATCGCGCCGCCGTTGACGTCCTCCAGCCCCGCGAGCATGCGCAGCGAGGTGGACTTGCCACAGCCGGAGGGGCCGACGAGCACGAGGAACTCGCCGTCCTCGACGTGCAGCTCCAACTGGTCGACGGCGGGCTTGTCGCCCCCCGAGTAAATGCGGGTCGCCTTGTCGAACGTGACAGAAGCCATGGTGGTGAATCCCTTCTACCGGCAGGAACGTGCCGGACGATCCGAGTAGGAAGGTCTAGTCCAGTCAACCGGACTCCGCCCGACGCTACCTGCCGCGGTCCGCTCCTGTCAGCACCTGGACCGGGTGACTTCGCTTATGGCCGGCGCAGACTGTCAGAGGCGGCTGCTTTGATCCCGTCCATGACCGTCTACGACCTGACCCGCGCCCTGCCCGACATAGCGACCCTGCGCGACCGCTGCCGGGCGATGGCCGCACTGGAACTGGTGATCAGCGGCAACGAGAGCGGCGGCTACTTCTCCTACGCCCTCGCCTGGGGCCCGGGGGAGGAGGCCGCCCTGATGGACAACGGCTCGGGCGACGACTACGCCGTCGTCTTCACCCCGGACGGGGTCTTCGGCTGCGGCTTCGACCACGAATCGCCGATGAGCCCGTGGGCCAGCGACGACGACCCGGCGCCCTGGCCCGGGCTGGTGGACGGCATGCCGGAGGTGTTCGCACCGCAGCTGACCGAGGCGGCCTTCGCCACGGACGAGGGCGTCATCAACGCCACCGCCGTCTTCTGGCGCGAAACCGGTGACACGGCCTGGCGGGCGGGCACGGTCGAATTCCCGGCGGGCCACCCCGACCCCGACGGCACGGACCACCTCTTCGCCGTCCTGGCCGCGGGCACCCCGGAGGCCTACCACGCCTTCGCCGAGGACTACTACGAGAGCGACCTCCCCCTGGACGCGGTCCGCCACCTCTGGGAACTGCGCCCCCCGACCCAGGCCGTCGTGGACGCCCTCAACCCGGGCCTGCCGCTGGAGGCGGTGGCCCCGAGGCTGGCGCGGGTGGGGTACCCGGGGGTGTGAGGGGGCAGAGCACCGGCTTTTTGACCTGGTGGGGGGGGCAGAGCCACACACTTTTGACCCCATTGCCGCTCTCGCGAGTGACACTTCCTGCTTCACCATCCGCTGCCGCCCGGTGCACCCCTGAGGGATGCACCGGGAGGTCTTACACAGACTCCACAGGCATGGAGACCGACGGCCCGTCGGCCTGTTGCTCATGTACGGCTTATGCCGCCGTGACGCACTCGGGCAGTTCCGACGCGCGGATGACCGACGGCGGCGCCTTCCCGGTCGGGAGCGCCGCTGTCACCACCCGGTACAGCCGCAGTCCCTCGTCGCGGAGATTCACCGCGGCGTTCCCGTCACGGTCGTGGACGGCTCCACACGCGGCGCACGTCCACGACCGCACGGACAAGCCCAGCCGCTCGCCCTTCGTATGACAGCTGGAGCAGCGTCGGGTGGAGGGGAAGAGCCGGTCCACGACGACCACGGTGCGCCCGTACCAGCCCGCCTTGTACCGGAGCATGTCGAGGAGCATGCCCCACGAGGCGTCGCTGATGGCCTTGCTCAGCTTCGAGGAGCGCAGGAGGTTCGCGACGGCCAGGTCTTCCACCACGAGCACTTGGTTCTCGCGCACGAGGCGGGTGGTGAGCTGGTCGAGGCTGTCCTTGCGGACATCACTGATCAGTGCGTACAGCTTGGCGATCTTCGCGCGGGTCTTCCCGCGGTTGCTCGACCCCTTCCGCCTGCGGTGCAGCTCCCGCTGGAGCCGGGCCAGCTTCTTTTCGTACTTCTTCAGCAGCCGTGGGTGGTCCACCGTGCTGCCGTCGTCCAGGGTGACCAGGGCGGTCAGTCCGAGGTCGATCCCGACGGCCTTCGGAACGTCCGTGCCGGGGACGAAGGCGGTGGGCAACCGCGCTATCCGCTCCTCCACGAGGACGTAGAGGAAGAAGCGTCCGGCGCGGTCACGCGTCACCGTCAGCTTCACCGGCGTGATCCCGGCGGGGAGCGGGCGGGACCAGCGCACGTCCAGTGGCTCCGTCTGCTTCGCCAGGGCGATGAGCCCGGTACCGGGCCGCTCGGGGTCCTCGTGCCACCGGAAGCCGGTACGGACGTAGGTCGCCGAATCCCGCGACCGGTGCTTGCGCTTCGGCTTCGGGTACCTCGCCGTTCCTTTGAAGAAACGGCTGTACGCCGAGTCGAGATGGCGCAGTGACTGCTGGAGTACGGTCGATGACACCTCTTGTAGCCACGGGGTCTCCGGGGCCCTGCGCCAGCCGGTCAACGCCCGGGAGGTCTCGGCGAAGCCGAGGGCGACGTGGTGCTCCTCCCACGCCTTCACTCGTAGGGCCAGGCCCTCGTTGTAGACCCAGCGGCAGGCGCCGAACGTCCGCAGCAACTGCTCGGCCTGTGTGTCAGTGGGGTAGAAGCGGTAACGGTACGTCCGCTGTTGCGTGCCCGGTTCCTTCGTACGGCTCGTGAGCGGCTTCGCTGCGCGCTGTTGGTGCTTGCGCTGGTCCGGGACGCCCAGGACCTCGCGCTTGAGGCGCTTGGCCTCGGCGCCTATGAGGCGCTCCTTCTGCTCCGCGGCTTCGGCCACGAACCCTCCCACCCCTACGGTCCGATAGTCGGACGGGCACTTCAGTACGGAGAACGAACTGACGGGCGAGGGGTTACGGGGACCGGAAAGGTCTTCGCGGCGGTGTCTGGCTGCTGTGTAGAGTGAAGGCGATTCTGTGCGCTGCGCAGTGTCACATGTGCCCCCTTAGCTCAGTCCGGCCAGAGCACTCCACTTGTAATGGAAAGGTCGTCGGTTCGAATCCGACAGGGGGCCCCATCCCAGGTCAGCGGCTTGTTGATCAAGGGGATTCGAACGAAAGCGGAAGGCCCCGGGCGGTTGCCCGGGGCCTTTTGTGTGCCCGTCAGTGGCGGCCCGAGATGCGGTCGGCCAGGCGGGCCAGGGGGGTCGTGGTGGCTGCGTGGGTGGTGGTTTCGTGGCGGTCGGCTTCGCGGTAGGCGGCGTAGAGAGCCTGGACGCCGAGCCAGCGGAAGGGTTCCGGTTCCCAGCGGCGGACGCGGTGGTTGACCCACGGGAGGGTGGTCAGGGCCGTGGGGCCGGACTGGCCCGAGTCCTGCTGGACCAGGTCGCACAGGGTGCGCGCGGCCAGGTTGGCGGTGGCGACGCCCGAGCCGACGTAGCCGCCGGCCCAGCCCAGGCCCGTGGCGCGGTCGAGGGTGACCGAGGCGCACCAGTCGCGCGGCACGCCGAGGACGCCGGACCAGGCGTGGGTGACCGGGACGCCGGTGAGCTGGGGGAAGAAGGAGGTGAGGAGGGTGGTGAGGGCTTCGATCGTGGCGGGCTGGGTGCGGCCGTCGTTGTCGGTGCGGGAGCCGTAGCGGTAGGGGACGCCGCGGCCGCCGAGGGCGATGCGGTCGTCGGCGGTGCGCTGGGCGTACATGTAGGCGTGGGCCATGTCGCCGAGGGTGGCGCGGTCGGTCCAGCCGAGGGCGTCCCAGGTGGCGGCGGGCAGCGGGGCGGTCACGATCATCGAGGAGTTCATCGGGAGCCAGGAGCGCTTCTGGCCCTTGAGGGAGGCGGTGAAGCCCTCGGTGCAGCGCAGGACGTACGGGGCGCGGACGGTTCCGTAGGGGGTGACGGCCTGCTTGGGGGCGATGGCGGTGACCGGGGTGGATTCGTGGATGGTCACGCCGAGGCGTTCGCAGGCGTCGGCGAGGCCGGTGACGAGTTTGGCGGGGTGGATGCGGGCGCCGTGCGGGCTCCAGGTGCCGCCGACGGCGTCGGCGACGTCGATGCGGGCGCGGGTGTCGCGGGCGCCGAGCAGGACGCGGTCGGTTTCGCCGAAGGCGGTTTCGGCGGCGTGGAAGGCCTTGAGGCGGTTCAGCTGGGCGGGGCTGCGGGCGACTTCGAGGACTCCGCCGTGGTGGATGTCGGCGTCGATGCCTTCTTTGGCGGCGGTGTCGATGACCTCGGTGACGGTGTCGTTCATGGCTTTCTGGAGGCGTACGGCGGCCTCGTGGCCGTGCAGCTTCGCGTAGCGGTCGCGGCCGGCGATGCCGTTGTAGAGCCAGCCGCCGTTGCGTCCGGAGGCGCCGTAGCCGCAGAATTTCTGCTCCAGGACGGTGATCCGGAGGAAGGGGGCGGCTCGTTTGAGGTAGTAGGCGGTCCAGAGTCCGGTGTAGCCGCCGCCGACGATGACGACGTCCGCCGTGGCGTCGCCGGTCAGGGGTTCGCGGGGTGGCGGGGTGCCGTCCGTCGCGTACCAGAAGGAGATGCCGCCGTTGATCGTCGTGCTGCTCATGGGGGAGTGGTACACCGCGTTCCGCACGGGTGTCCAGGGTTCGGGCCCGTGTGCGGGGACGGTGTACTCGCCTGGGGCGCGGCTTAGGCTGCGGGAATGATCCGTACAGCGACTGAAGCCGATGTCCCCGCGATTCACGCGATGGTCCGTGAACTCGCGGATTACGAGAAGGCCTTGCACGAGGTGCGGGCCACGGAGGAGCAGCTGCGGGAGGCGTTGTTCGGTGAGCGTCCGGCGGTGTTCGCGCACATCGCGGAGACGGCGGAGGGCGAGGTGGCGGGTTTCGCCCTGTGGTTCCTGAACTTCTCGACCTGGCGCGGGGTGCACGGCATCTATCTGGAGGACCTGTACGTGCGTCCGGAGCACCGCGGTGGCGGGTACGGGAAGGCGTTGCTGCGGGAGCTGGCGGGGCTGTGCCGGGAGCGGGGTTACGAGCGCCTGGAGTGGTGGGTGCTGAACTGGAACGAGCCGGCGATCAGGTTCTACGAGTCGCTGGACGCGGTGGCGCAGGAGGAGTGGACGGTGTTCCGGCTGACGGACGGGGCGCTCGCGGAGCTGGGGGGCTAGCGCTGGGCGCGTTGTCGGTGGGGTGGGCCAGGATGGGTCCATGGTGCGAAAAGTGAAGGCCGTGCGGCGGGCAGAGGTGCGGTTGCCGGGGCTGCGGCCCTTCGGGGACGCGGAGCTGGAGCCGGACGGGGATTACGACGGGCTGGAGTTCGCGGACCGGGACCTGGGCGGGCAGGAGGGGGCGGGGGCGCGGTTCCTGGACTGCGCGTTGCGGCGCTGTTCGCTGGACGGGACGGGGCTGGCGCGGGCGCGGTTCGTGGACGCGGTGCTGGAGGGGGTGCGCGGGGTGGGTACGGACCTCGCGGGGGCTTCGCTGCGCGATGTGGAACTGCGCGAGGTGCGGTGGGGCGGGGTGCAGTTGCACGGGGCGGTGCTGGAGCGGGTGCTGGTGCGGGGCGGGAAGATCGATTACCTGAACCTGCGGACGGCGCGGTTGAGGGACGTGGTCTTCGAGAGCTGTGTCCTGGTGGAGGCGGATTTCGCGGGGGCGGTGCTGGAGCGGGTGGAGTTCGTCGACTGTGCGCTGCGCGGGGTGGATTTCGGCGGGGCGCGGATGACGGACGTGGATCTGCGGGGGGCGGTGGAGCTGGACATCGCGCGGGGGGTGGAGTCTTTGGCGGGTGCGGTGATCAGTTCGTCGCAGCTGTTGGATCTGGCTCCGGTGCTGGCGGCGCAGGTGGGGTTGCGGGTGGAGGGGTAGGGGGTCGCGGGTCGTTGCCGCTTTAGGCGGGGACGCGGGGGAAGCGGGTCTGGAGGGTCCAGATCGTGGGGTTGTCGGCCAGTCCGTCGTGCATGTCGGTGAGGTCGGCGATCACGTCGTGGAGGAAGTCGCGGGCCTCGCGGCGCAGCAGGCGGTGGCTGAAGGTGAGGGGGGGTTCCTCGGGGTCCATCCAGTCGGCTTCGACGTCGACCCAGCCGAAGCGGCGTTCGAAGAGCATGCGGTCCGGGGATTCGGTGAAGTCGAGTTCGGCGTACTGGCGGTTGGCGGCGCGGCTGCCGCGGGGGTCCTGGTCGAGTTGCTCGACGATGTCGCACAGGGCCCAGGCGAAGTCGAGGACGGGGACCCATCCCCAGGCTGTGGACACTTCCCGGTCGGCGTGGGTGTCGGCGAGGTAGACGTCGCCGCAGAAGAGGTCGTGGCGCAGGGAGTGGACGTCCGCCGAGCGGTAGTCGGTCTGCGGGGGGTCGGGGAAGCGCCGGGAGAGGGAGTAGCCGATGTCGAGCACGTAGTCGATGGTGTCACGGCCCGGCGCACCGTGCGGCCGCAGGGGCGTCCGGGGCCGGGGGTGGCCGGGCCGTGGGTTCAGTGGACGTTGACGGCGTTCCAGGCGGCGGCGACGGCGGTGCGTTCGGTGCTGGTGGCGCCGTAGAGGTCGGTGGCGGCCTGGAGGGTGGCCGTGCGGGCGCGGGAGTAGGTGGAGGCGGAGGTGAGGTGGACGGTGAGTGCGCGGTACCAGATGCGGACGGCCTTCTCCCGGGTGATGCCGGAGAGCTTGGAGCCGTCGTAGGTGGGGGAGTCGTAGGTGACTCCGTTGATCACCTTGCGGCCGCTGCCTTCGGAGAGGAGGTAGAAGAAGTGGCGGGCGGGGCCGGAGGCGGCGTGGGGGTCGAGGGTGCCGATGTCGCGGGACCAGTAGTCGCGTGAGGAGCCGTCGCTGCTGGGGCGGTCCATGGTGCGCGGGGCGCCGGGGTAGGCGCGTTCGCCGATGAGGTAGTCGCCGGGGTCGGCGGGGTTTTCGGCGAAGAATTCTCCGGCGGTGCCGAGGATGTCGGAGGTGGCTTCGCCCAGGGCGCCCGGTTCGCCGGAGGAGAGGAGTCCGGCGGTGGCGGCGGTCAGGCCGTGGGCGATCTCGTGGCCGACGATGTCGAGGGAGGTGGGGGGCTTGCCGGTGCCGGGGGCGCCGTCGCCGTAGTTCACGCAGCCGCAGGAGTCGGACCAGAAGGCGTTGCCGTAGTTGGTGCCGTAGTGGACGCGGGAGGTGATGCCCCGGCCGTCGCCGCGGATGCCGTTGCGGCCGAGGACGCCCTGGTAGAAGTCCCAGGTGACGGCGGTTCCGTAGTGGACGTCGACGCCGGCGGTCTGGCGGTTGGTGGGTGTGCCGTTGCCCCAGAGGTCGTCGGCGTCGGTGAAGAGGACGCCGCCGGTGGTCTGGTTGAGGGCGTCGAGGGTGCGCTGGTCGCCGCGGGGGACGTCGCGGAGCTGGTGGAGGGCGCCGTTGGGGGTGGTGCCGAGGGGGACCGTGCCGGCGTACTGGCTGGTGCCGGTGCCGGCGTGGACGGCGTCGTACGAGCCGAGTACGGCGCCGGTACGGGCGTCGGTCACGGTGTGCAGCTCGCTCGGGGTGCCGTCGGGCCGGGGGGTGCGGGTGAGGGTGTCCCAGGCGGGGGCGGGGGCGCCGGTCGCGGCCCAGATGATCCGGCGGGCGCCGGGGGCGGGGGCGGGGGTCCGGGCGGTGGTGGTGGCGGCTGTCCGCAGGGCGGCCGGGGTGGTGGTGTCGGTGGTGGTGCGGGAGCCGTCGGGGCGCTGGTGGACGATCAGGTCGCCGCCGATGACGGGGACGTCGCCGAGGGTGCGGTCGTAGTGCGTGTGGGTGGTGCCGTCGGGGTCGGTGACGGTGGCGCCGGGGCGGGCGGTGAGGCGTTCGGCGGTGGCGCTGGTGGTGGCGGGGTCCGCCGGGGCGGCGTTCGCCGGGGCGGCGAGGGTCGCGAGGGTGGCGGCGAGCACCGCGGTGGTGGCGGTGGCGAGGCGGACGAGGGTGCGGGGGGAGGACGCGGGGTGGGTCACTCGGGCTCCTTCGCGGGCGGCGGCGCCGGGGTGGGGCGCGTGGAGCGGAGCGTGCCAGCGGCGGGTGCGCGGGGGACAGGGGTGGGGCGGGGGGCGGGGTGTGGTTGTCCGAAGAGGGGGCGTGACTGTCCGGTTCCGGGCGAGTGGCGCCGGGGGGTACGGGGTGGTGGGTACGGGGGCGGGGGCTCGCGGCGTTCCGGTCAGGACGGGAGGAGGCGCTGTTCCTTGGCGACCGAGACGGCGCCCGCGCGGGTGTCGACGCCGAGCTTGTCGTAGATCCGGCCGAGGTGGGTCTTGACGGTGGCTTCGCTGATGAAGAGGGCGCGGGCGATGTCGCGGTTGCCGAGGCCGCGGGCGAGCTGGCCGAGGATGTCCAGTTCGCGTTCGGTCAGGGTGGGTTTCGTGCCGCGCATGTGGGCCATCACGCGGCTGGCCACGGGCGGGGAGAGCGTGGTGCGGCCCTGGGCGGCGGAGTGGATCGCGGCGAAGAGTTCCTCGGGGCGTTCGGCCTTCAGCAGGTAGCCGGTGGCGCCTGCGGCGATGGCGCGCGTGATGTCGGCGTCCGTGTCGTACGTCGTCAGCACCAGCACGTGCGGCGGGGGCGGTCCCGGGAGCGCGGCGATGCGGCGGGTGGCCTCGATGCCGTCGATGCCCTCGCCGAGCTGGAGGTCCATCAGGACGACGTCGGGGCGCAGCGCGGCGGCCAGCGCCACGGCCTCCTCGCCGTTGCCGGCCTCGCCGACGACCTCGATGTCCGGTTCGCTGCCGAGGAGGGCGAGCAGGCCGGCGCGGACGACCAGGTGGTCGTCGCAGAGCAGGATCGTCGTCGGGGCCGTCCCGTGCGGCGGGGTCGTGCGGGCCTGCGGGGGCGTCCGGGTCATCGGGGTGGCTCCAGTGCGCTGGGGGTGTCGAGGGTCAGGGGGAGCGCGGCGGACAGGACCGTGCCCTCGGAGGGGGTGGATTCGACGGTCAGGGTGCCGCCGAGCTGGCGGACCCGGGCGCGCATCGCGGGCAGGCCGTGGCCGCGGTCGGGGCGGTCGGGGGCGGGCGCCGCGGAACCGGTCCCGGGGGTGGCGAAGCCGCTGCCGTCGTCGGCGATGTCCAGGACCACCTGGTCGCCGAGGAAGCTGAGCGTGAGGGCCGCGGTGCGGGCGCCGGAGTGCTCGCGGACGTTGGCGAGGGCGCCCTGGGCGATCCGGAGCAGCGCGGACTGGGTCCGGTCGGGCAGCGGCACGGGGGCGCCCTCCAGGTGGAAGCGCACCGTGACCTGCGGACCGGCGTCGAGCCCCCGGAGGGCCTCGGCGAGGGGGACGCCGTCGGCGAGTTCCGAGGGGGCCAGGTCGTGCACCAGGCGGCGGGCCTCGGCCAGGCCGCGGGCCGCGATGCCGGTGGCGGTACGGACGTGCGCGCGGGCGGTGGCCGGGTCCGCGTCCCAGGTCCGCTCGGCGGCCTGGAGCAGCATCCGCTGGCTGGAGAGGTTCTGGGCGAGGGTGTCGTGGATCTCCATCGAGAGGCGCTGGCGTTCGGCGAGGGTGCCTTCGCGGCGCTCGGTCGCGGCCAGTTCCCGGCGGGTGCGCAGCAGGTCGTCGATGAGGGTCCGCTGGGCCCGGCTCTGGCGCTCCATGTGGACGAAGACGGCGGTCGCGAGGGCGGCGACGGCGGGCGGGGCCAGCAGCAGGTTGGGGTCGAAGGCGGTGGCGAGCCGTAGCTGGGCGGCGACGACGAAGGCGGTGAGGAGGGCCACGAGGATGACGGCGGCGCGGGGCGGCAGGGTGCGCAGGGCGGTGTAGAAGAGCGGGACGGCGCACCAGGCGAAGCTGGGGGCGAGGAGGACGAGGACCACCCAGGTGGTGACGACGAGGGTGAGCCAGGCGAGGTGGCGGGGGGTGGGCCGGGCCGGGTCCCCGGTGGGGGTGGGCGTGGGGGTGGCTTTGGCGGTGGTGGGGCCGAGGCAGTAGAGGAGGGCCAGGGTGATGCTCAGGGCGATGATCCACGGGGTGCGGGGTTCGCCGGGGTGGCGCAGCAGGAAGCGGGCGACGGAGGAGGTGAGGAGGAGGAAGAAGGCGGTGTGCACGACGGTGGTGAGCGTGCGGCTGGGGGTGTGCACGGGGGGTCCTCCTCCGGAGTGGGTGGGTGGGCGGGGTGCCCGTCCATCGTGCCTGTCCGCGGGGCGCGAAGCCTCCCCGGCCCCGCGGGGGCGAACCCAGCCTGCCCGGCGTTTGAGGGCCCGCCGGAGGCCCCCGGGCCCGCGGGCGGCGCGGCGGCCGCCAGGGACACCGGCGCGCGGCGCGGGCGGGGGGGGGCCCGAGCCGGCAAGGAGCGGGGGGGCAGGGA
>NZ_JBEXPB010000072.1:0-22047 GCF_040611795.1 Streptomyces sp. NPDC006529
CCGCGCCTCAAACGCCGGCGAGGCTGGGTCGGGCTGCCCGGGGCCGGGTATGGCTCCGCAGACCGGGTATGGCTCCGCCGGGCCGGGAGCCGGGACCCCGGGAGACCACCGTGGCCCCTCCGGGGAGGTTTCGCATCGGCCGATCGGTTGACCCGCCCCTCAGCCGGTGGGGGCGCGGGGGCGAGCCGGTGCGGGGATCCGGTGGGGTGGGGCGGCGGGACACGATCAGGGGGTGGCCGGGACCCCGGCCCCCCGGACGAAGCCCAGGAGCAGCCATGAACACCCGTACCCGTGTCCTCACCGGTGCCGCCCTCGCCGTAGCGCTCGGCGCGGGCACCTTCGGGGCCGTCAGCGCCACCGCCGCCCCGGCCCCCGCGGCCGCCCCCGCCGCGGCCGTGGCCAAGGAGGACGGCGGCAAGAACTTCACCACCTCGACCCACCTGACCATCGACGCGGCCACCCGCGCCGCGCAGGCCGCGCTGAAGGCCGCCGAGCAGGAGAACCAGAAGGTGACGGTCGCGGTGGTCGACCGCAACGGCAACACCCTGGTGACGCTGCGCGGCGACGGCGCGGGCCCGCAGTCGTACGAGTCGGCGCAGCGCAAGGCGTTCACCGCCGTGTCCTGGAACGCCCCGACCTCCGTCCTCGCGGGCCGCCTCGCCCAGACCCCGAACCTCAAGGACATCCCGGGCACCCTGTTCCTCGGCGGCGGCACCCCGGTCCAGGCCGCGGGCGCCCCGGTCGCCGGCATCGGTGTGGCCGGTGCGCCGAGCGGTGACCTCGACGAGAAGTTCGCCAAGGCCGGCGCCGACTCCCTCGCCCGGTAGGCGCCCCTACTATCGGAGCGTGGATCACCGCCCCCGGCCCGCCGCCGCGCCCCTCGCCCTGCTCCTCGTCCTGCTCGCGGGGTGCACGGGCGGCCCGGTGGAGGGCACGCCGGGGGGGTCGGGTCTGCGCGACCCGCTGTTCCCGAAGGCGGGCAACGGCGGTTACGACGTGCAGCACTACGCCCTCGGCATCACCTACGAGCCCGGGCGGCGGCACCTGACCGGGACCGCCGTCATCACCGCCCGGGCCACGCAGGGCCTCAGCTCCTTCAACCTGGACCTCGCCGGGCTCGACGTGAAGGCCGTGACCGTCGACGACGCCGGAGCCCGGTTCAACCGGACCGGGAACGAGCTGACGGTCCGACCCGCCGAGGACCTGGAGAAGGGGCGGGTCTTCCGTACGCGGGTGAGCTACTCCGGCACCCCGCGGGTCGTCCACGACGCGGACGATTCGAAGGAGGGCTGGATCCCCACGGGCGACGGCGCGGTGGGGGTCGGCGAGCCGGTCGGGTCGATGGCCTGGTTCCCGGGCAACCACCACCCGAGCGACAAGGCCGTGTACGACATCACGCTCACCGTCCCGCAGGGGTACGAGGCCGTGTCCAACGGGGAGTTGCGCTCGCGGACGGACGACGGCGCGGGCCGGACGGTCTTCGCCTGGCACGGCGACGCCCCGATGGCGAGCTACCTCGCGGTGGCCGCCATCGGTACGTACACGGTCACGACGGGGAAGACCCCCTCGGGGATCCCCGTGTACGACGCCGTCGCGCCCCAGGAGGCGGCCGCCAGCGCCGGACCGCTCGCGCGGCTGCCGGAGATGGTCGAGTGGGGCAGCGGGAAGTTCGGTCCGTACCCCTTCAGCACCACCGGGGCGATCGTGGAGCGCCGCGGCACCCTCGGCTACGCGCTGGAGACGCAGACCCGGCCGGTGTTCGCCGGGGCGCCGAGCGAGTTGCTCGTCCTGCACGAGGTGGCGCACCAGTGGTTCGGGAACTCGGTGTCGCCCAAGGCGTGGAAGGACATGTGGCTCAACGAGGGCTTCGCGACCTATGCCGAGTGGCTGTGGTCGGAGGACCACGGCGGGCCGAGCGCGCAGGACCGTTTCACCGCGTTCGTGGAGGGCGACACGCGCGTGGATTCCGACGCGGACCGGCCGTGGGGGGACTTCCCGCCCGCCGAGCCGCCCGGCCCCGGGCACATTTCGGACGACCCCGTGTACTACCGGGGCGCGATGGTCCTGCACCGGATCCGCCAGGAGGTCGGCGATCCGGCCTTCTTCGCGCTGGTGCGCGGCTGGGCGGCCGGTCACCGGCACGGGAACGCCGGTACGCGCGACTTCACCGCCTTCGCCGAGGAGTCGACCGGGCACGACCTGGACGAGGTCTGGGACGTGTGGCTGTACGGGAAGGGCAAGCCGAAGGCGGACGACGGGAAGGCGGCGCGGCCCGCCGGGGTCAGCTCCGGCCGGTGAGTGCTTTGCGCAGCACGGTGCAGGGCCGGCCGTGCTGGAGGTCCGGGGCCCGGCGCAGCGCGGTGTAGCCCTGGGCGGTCCAGAAGGCGAGTCCGGCCGGGTTGTCGTCCAGTACGGCCAGGCGCACGCCGCCCCGGCCCGCGGCGCGGAACCGGTCCTCGACGAGGGTGGCGAGCGTACGGCCGTACCCGGCGCGGTGGACGGTGGCGTCGACCAGCAGCAGCCCGATCCAGGGGTCCGGGTCGCCGGATGCCGGGTCGGGGTGGTGGTCGAGGGTGGCGGCGAGGCCGACCAGGCGCCCGGCCGAACGGGCCAGCAGCACCTGGGCGCCGTCATGGGCGAGTTCGTCGGCGAGCGCGGCCGCGACCTGTTCGACGGTGATCCGGGCCGGGTCGGGGAAGTCGCCGCTGAGTTCGAAGAAGGCATGGTTCGTCGCGTAGAGGGCGGCGACCTCGGTGAGGACCGGGCCGGGCAGGGCGCCGTCGAGGGGGACGAGGGGTTCGAGGATCACGGGGCGACGGTAGCAAGGCGCGCCGGTGCCCCCGCGCGGACGGGCGCGGGGGCACGGGCGCGGAGCCGGGACGGACGGGCCCCGGGAGCCGCTCGGGCGGTGACGCCCGGACGTTGCCGTCGGCCGCCCGGGCGTCACCGCCCGGGCGGCGCGGTCAGACGTTGACGCCGAAGTCCTGGGCGATGCCCGTCAGGCCGGAGGCGTAACCCTGGCCGACCGCGCGGAACTTCCACTCCGCGCCGCTGCGGTACAGCTCGCCGAAGACCATGGCGGTCTCGGTGGCCGCGTCCTCGGAGAGGTCGTAGCGGGCGATCTCGGCGCCGCCGGCCTGGTTCACGACGCGGATGTACGCGTTGCGGACCTGGCCGAAGTTCTGGCCGCGGGCGTCGGCGTCGTAGATGGAGACGGGGAAGACGATCTTGTCCACGTCGGCCGGGAGGGCCGCCAGGTTGACGTTGATCGACTCGTCATCGCCGGAGCCCTCGCCGGTGCGGTTGTCACCGGTGTGCACGATGCTCTGGTCCGGGGTGGCCTTGTTGTTGAAGAAGACGAAGTGGGCGTCGGAGTAGACCTTGCCCGTCGGGTTCACTGCGATCGCGGACGCGTCGAGGTCGAAGTCGACACCGGTCGTGGTGCGGACGTCCCAGCCGAGGCCGACGGTCACGGCCGTGAGGCCGGGAGCCTCCTTGCTGAGCGAGACGTTGCCGCCCTTGGACAGGCTTACAGCCATGGGATGTCCCTTTCCTCTGTGCTGCCGGCGCCCTGCGACGCCGTGCGACGTCCTCTGACGCCCTGGTGACGTTACCGCTGACTGTCATAACGCGGGGAGGGGGCGCAGAGGTTCCAGCCGGGCCGCTTTCCGACGGAAGATCCGAAGGAGGAGGGGCGGGGATCCGTGCGAAATGCGGGTGACGCCGGGCGGCCGGGGGCGGATCATAGGGGGCATGCCTGGTCCCTATGTCATCCGCGGTTCGGTCGCGCTGCCCGAAGCCGAACTCACGTGGCGCTTCTCGCGCTCCTCGGGGCCCGGGGGGCAGCACGTCAACACCTCCGACTCCCGGGTCGAGCTGCTCTTCGACGTCGCCGCCACCAAGGCGCTGCCCGAGGTGTGGCAGGCGCGGGCGCTGGAGCGGCTCGCCTCCCGGCTGGTGGACGGGGTGGTGACCGTACGGGCTTCCGAGCACCGCTCGCAGCTGCGCAACCGGGAGATGGCGCTGGTGCGGCTGGCGTCGCTGCTCGCGGAGGCGACGGCGCCGCCGCCGAAGCCGCGGCGGGCGACGAAGATCCCGCGCGGGATCAACGAACGGCGGCTGCGCGAGAAGAAGGCGCGCGCCGAGACCAAGCGGGGCCGCACCGGCCGGGACTGGTAGCGCCGCCCGAGCCCAGCCGCCCGAACCGGTCGCCCGAACCGCGCGCCGCCCGCGGGCGGTTCCCTACGCCCCCAAGTGCCGGTAGCGCCCCCGGAAGTAGGTGAGGGGCCCGCTCTCGGAGGACGGCAGGCCGGCCGTCAGGACCCGCCCGATGACCAGGGTGTGGTCGCCGGCCTCGACGCGGCTCTCGGTGCGGCATTCCAGGGTGGCCAGCGCGCCGGGCATCAGCAGCGCGCCGGAGACGTCCCCGCGCACGGACGGCAGGTCGGCGAAGAGCAGCCGGTCGCTGATCCGGCCCTTCATCGCGAACCGGCTCGCCACCTGCCGCTGGCTCTCGGCGAGTACGGAGACCCCCCACAGCGGCTGTTCGGCCAGCAGGTCGTCCATCCGCGACCCCTCGCGCAGGCTGACCAGGACCAGTGGCGGGTCCAGGGACACCGACATGAAGGCGGTCGCCGTCATGCCGACGTCCTCGCCGAGGGGGCCGGTCGCGGACAGGGGTTCCTCGCGCGCGGTGACCAGCACCACGCCCGCCGCCAGCCGGGACATGGCTTCCCGGAACTCGTCGTTGCTCACTCCCCCAGCATGAGGGCTGGCCGGGGAGGCGGGGGTCACGGCGGGGATCAGGGGTATCGCGGCTCTTGTCGTCAGCACACCGGGAACGCTAGTCGCGCGGTCCGGCCGCCGCATCGGGCCGTGGTCCGAGCCGGGCCGCGACCCGCGTCCTAGGTCTCCGGGCGGTGTCGTTCCGCGCTCTTCCCGGTGCCCCACGTATCGTTTGCTCGCGGGAATGACGGGGAGCGCTCCCAGTCCGCACGGGCCACATTATTCATCCCATGTGACTTAAGTCACAGAGGGCAAGATTTGTTGACCCTGTGTACCTGCGGCACAGCTCACTGTGATTCAGTGGACGGGACACCGCAACGAAACGCCGATGACAAACCTGGAGTTGCTGTCGAGGTCTCGGGGAGAGCGAACGATGGAGACCGAGTCGGAGCCGTACGTCCGTCTTGCGACCCTGCGGCAGCTGCACAAGGTGGTCGCCGAGCTGAACACGGCCCGGAGTCTCGCGGACACCCTGCAGACCGTCGTGGACGGCATCGTCGTGGGCCTCGGCTACGAACTCGCCTGTGTCAACCTGGTACGCCCCGACGGTGATCTCGTCGTCGCCGCCTTCGCCGGCGACCCCGCCGCGGAGGCCCTCATCACCGGCCGCGTGGGTTCCCGCGGCTCCTGGGACCGCCGCCTGACGATGGGCGAGAGCTGGGACGGTCTGCGCTTCATCCCGCACACCGAGGGCTGGGTCCTGATGGAGGACGACGTCCCCCAGTGGCACACCGAGGGCCCCGATCCGCGGTTCGAGGACGAGTGGCACCCCGAGGACCGGCTGTACGCGCCCATGTACGCGTCCGCCGGGGAACTGCTGGGTGTCATTTCGGTGGACAGGCCGCGCAACGGACGCCGCCCCGGGGCCTGGGGACGCGAGGCGCTCCAGATGTACGCGTTCCAAGCGGCCATTGCGATCAGCAACGCGCGGCTGCGCGCGAACATGCAGCGCGCCCTGGTCCGGCTCGAACGCGAGCAGCAGGCGCTGCGGGCCAGCGAGGAGTCGTTCCGCCAGGCCTTCGAGTACGCGCCCAGCGGCATGGCCATCGCCGAGATGGGCGGTGACCAGCACGGGCGGCTGCTGCGCACCAACGACGCGCTGTGCCGGCTGCTGGGACGCCCCGCGTCCGTCCTGCGCCGCTACTCCTTCTCCGACCTCGTGCACCCCGAGGACATCGGCACGCTGCTGCGCACCTCCGCCGAGGGCGGCCGGGCCGAGCTGCGGCTGGGGCGCCGGGACGGCACGTACGTATGGGTGTCGCTGCGCAACTCCGTCGTCGCGGACGCCGCCGACGGCCCGCGCTTCCTGCTCACGCACGTCGAGGACATCGAGGAGCGCAAGCGGCACGAACTCCAGCTCGCGCACCGGGCCAGTCACGACGCGCTGACCGGGCTGCCCAACAGCGCCGAGCTGCGGGCACGGCTCGGCGCGCGGCTGTGCCGCAGACCGCAGTCCGTGCGGGCGACGGCGGTCGAGGCCCTGGACGCCGCCTTCGAAGGGCGCGACGGCCGGGACGCACGGGACGGACGGGGCGAGCCGGCCGGCGTCGGCGAGCACGGCTTCCGCCCGGACGGCGGCCCCGACGCCTTCGAGTTCCCCGGCGTGCCGGGGCAGCCGGGCGGTCCCGGGGGCCCGGGGGGCGTCGGGGGAGCGGGACCGTACGACCACCACGTGCACACGGTGGCGCCCGCGTCGGAGGTGGACGACGGCACCAAGGGCCTCGCGGTGCTCTTCTGCGACCTCGACGGCTTCAAGTCGATCAACGACCGGTTCGGGCACCACACCGGGGACGCGGTGCTGATCGAGGTGGCCCGGCGGCTGACGACCGGGGTCAGGGACGGTGACACCGTCGCCCGCCTCGGCGGCGACGAGTTCGTGGTGCTGGCCGACGGACTGGGCGCGGCGGACGCCGCCGACCTCGCGGTCCGGCTGCGCAACGCGATCATCCCGCCGATCCGGGTGGACGGCCGGGCGGTCCGCGTGGGGGCGAGTTTCGGCATCGGCTGGGCGAGCTGCGGGATGTCCGCGGACGAGGTGCTGCGCTCCGCCGACCAGCGGATGTACATCGAGAAGCGGTCGCGGTCCAAGGCGCACCGCCGGGCGGGCTGAGGCCTTCCGCCGGTCGGCGCAGCGCCTGCGGTGCGCCTGTTCGAGGTAGGCTCCCGTGGGTCGAAAGGAGTGACCTGCGATGACGACGCCCGCGAACAACGGCTCGAACGGTGGGGCGAACAAGCCCGAGGACGACGACCCGTTCGGCTACCTCTACGAGGACGGGCAGGCAGCCGGAGCCACACCGCCCGGACAGGGTGGTGGATACGGCTACCCCGGCCCCGCCGGTGGCGCGCAGCCGGGTGTCCCCAGGACCTCCTACAACCAGGTGCGTACGGTCGGCGACCGGACGTTCGGCGGCCAGCGCGGCCCGGTCCCCTACCAGCAGGGCCCCGGCCAGCCCGGCTACCAGCAGGGCCAGCCCCCGCAGTACCAGGCGCAGTACCAGGCGCCCGAGACGCTCCAGGCGGGCGGCTACGGCGGCCCGGCCCAGCAGCAGCCCCCGCAGCCGCCGCAGCACCACGCCCAGGCGGGCCCGCCGCACGGCGGCGGTTCCAGCCGCCGGGGGATGCTGATCGCGGCCGCCGCGGTGGTCGCCGCCGTCGCGATCGGCATCGGCGCGGCCGTGATGTTCGGCAACGGCGACAAGGACAAGGACAAGGCGGACGGCAAGGACACCGGTCCGACGCAGGCCCAGTCCTCGCCGCCGCCCTCGAAGCAGCCGAGCGGTTCGCCGTCGGCTTCGGCGCCGTCGAACCTGCCGAAGGCGGACGCGACGGGGTCCGGGTTCGCGCTGGCGGGCGGTGCGGGCGTGCAGAACAGCGTGCCGGGCGCCAAGTCGAGCACCGGGCAGTACGTGGGCGGCTTCAACAAGCCGGGCGCGTCGCTGACATGGACGCTGGACGTGCCGAAGACCGGCAAGTACAAGCTGAGGATGACCTACGGGGTGCCCGGCAAGGACGGCAGCACCACGCTGACCGTCAACGGCGAGGCGCAGACCCGTCCGATCAACATGAAGAACTGGACGAACGCGAAGCCCGGCGAGTGGGACAAGAGCTGGACCAACACCTACTCGCTGGTCGACCTCAACGCGGGGTCGAACACGGTCAAGATTTCGTGCGAGGCGGGCAACCAGTGCGACGTGCTCATCGACCAGCTGTGGCTGGACCCGGCCTGATCCCTTCGGCCCCTCACGTCGTCCGTCCGCCCGCGCCCGGTCACTGACCGGGCGTCGGTGTGACGGTGACCGACCCCCGTACCTCCTCGTAGGTGCGGGGGTCGAACTCTCCCGCGACCGGCGCGTGCACGGTGGCCGCGGACAGGGCGACCGCGCGGGTGAGGCGCGCGGGCCAGTCCAGGCCCTCGGCGAGGCCGGAGAGCAGGCCCGCGACGGCGGAGTCCCCGGCTCCGGTGGGGTTGCCGGCCAGGGGGCGCGGCGGGGCGGCCTGCCAGGTGCCCTGCGGGGTGGCGGCGAGCAGCCCGGCCGGTCCCAGCGAGGTGACCACGGCGTGGGCGCCGCGGCGGCGGGCGTCCCGGGTGGCGGGCAGCGGATCGCGGGAGCCGGTCAGCTCGGCGAGTTCGGCGGAGTTCGGCTTGATCATCTCGGGGCGGGCGGCGATCCCGCGGCGCAGCGCCTCGCCGCTGGTGTCGAGGAGCACGGGGATCCCGGCCGCGCGGGCCGTGCGCACGAGGACCGCGTAGGCGCCGACGGGGACGCCGGGCGGCAGGCTCCCGCACAGGGCCACGGCGTGCGCGCCGGGCCGTACGAGGGTGTCGTAGTGCTCCAGGAAGGCGGCCCATTCGGCCGGTGTGATCAGCGGGCCGGGTTCGTTGAACTGGGTCGTGTCGCCGGTCGCCGCGTCGGTCACGGCCAGGGTGCGCCGGGTGGGGCCCGCGCACGGCAGGAGCGCGTCGACGACGCCCGGCGCGTGGGCGGCCAGGCCCGCCCGGACCGCGTCGCCCGCCGGGCCGCCCGCGAAGCCGGTGGCGGTGACCTCGTGGCCGAGCGCGGCGAGCACCCGGGCCACGTTGAGCCCCTTGCCGCCGGGGCGCTCGATGACGTCGGACACCCGGTGCGAGGCGTGCGGGAGCAGCCTCGGTACGCGGTAGGTGACGTCGAGTGCGGTGTTGAGCGTGACGGTGACGATCATGCGGCGGGCCCCCGGGTTGCGGTCTGCCGGGATCATGCCAAACGGAAGGCGGTCGGCCCAGTCCCCCGGGCCGGCCGCCCGTGTCGGTACGGCCGCTTGGCCGCTGGTGGCGGGCCGTCAGACGGCCTGGTGGCGGGGTCGCCGCGGCCCGTCACACGGCCGGGGTGACGATCCATTCGCCGTGCCGCATGACGCCCTTGACGTCGAAGTCCGCGTCGAGGACGACGAGGTCGGCGTACTTGCCCGGTTCCAGCGAGCCGACCCGGTCGTAGACGCCGAGCAGCCGGGCGGGGTTCGCGGAGATCGCCTGGACCACGGATTCGACCGGCAGCCGGTCCAGGGTCACCGAGCGCTTGAAGGCGGTGTCCAGGGTCAGGGTCGAGCCGGCGATGGAGCCGCCCTCGACGAGCCGGGCCACGCCGTCCTTGACCTCGACCTCCAGCGGGCCGAGGTGGTAGGTGCCGTCGCCGAAGCCCGCCGCGTCCATCGCGTCGGTGATCAGCGCGACGCGGTGCGCGCCCGCGTGGTGGAAGGCCAGCTCCAGCATCGCCGGGTGCAGGTGGGTGCCGTCGTTGATCAGCTCGACGGTGACCCGCTCGTCCTCCAGCAGCGCCGCGATGGGGCCGGGTGCGCGGTGCTCCAGGCCGGGCATCGCGTTGTAGAGGTGGGTGGCGACGGTGGCGCCCGCGTCGATGGCCTCGCGGGTCTGGTCGTAGGTGGAGTCGGTGTGCCCGATCGCGGCGATCACCCCGTGCTCGGCGAGCAGGCGTACGGAGTCCAGGCCGCCCGGCAGTTCGGTGGCCAGGGTGAACATCCGGGCCGCTCCGTGCGCGGCGTCCATCAGTTTGCGGACCTCGGCGGGGTCCGGGTCGCGCAGCAGGTCCTCCTTGTGCGCGCCCTTGCGGCAGGGGTTGATGAAGGGGCCCTCGAAGTGGATGCCCGCGATCTCGCCCTGCTGGGTCAGTTCGGCGAGCAGCGCGGCCCGCCGGGCCAGTTCGTCGAGGTCTCCGGTGACGGTGGATGCGACCAGCGTGGTGGTGCCGTGCTCGCGGTGGGTGCGGACGCCGCGGAGGATCTCCTCGGGGGTGCCGGAGGTGAAGGAGGCGCCGCCGCCGCCGTGGTTGTGCATGTCCACGAAGCCGGGGACGATCCAGTGCCCGGCCAGGTCGAGGGTGTGTGCGTCCTCGCGGGCGCTGCCCGCGATGCGCTCGCCCTCGACGATGACGCGGCCGCCCGTGACGGTTCCGGTGGGCAGTACCACCTTGGCGCCTGAGAGAACGGTGCTGTGTGCGCTTCCGGCCATCAGGCAGGTACCTCCGTGGCGAGTAGGTCCCAGGCGAGCAGACCCGCGCCCAGGCATCCGGCGGTGTCCCCGAGGGCCGCCGGAACGATCTCGGGCAGCCGCTGGAACGTGACGCGTTCCTCCACGGCGGCCCGAAGCGGTGCGAACAGGGTTTCCCCGGCCTCGGCGAGCCCGCCGCCGATGATCAGGGTGCGCGGGTCCAGCAGCGTGAGGGCGGTGACCAGCCCGTCGGCGAGGGCGCCGACGGCGGCGAGCCAGACCTCCCGGGCGCGCGGATCGCCGGAGGCGACGGCCTTGGCGCAGTCGGCCGCGTCCGCTTCGGGGTCGCCGGAGGCGGCGGCCCAGGCGCGGGTGACGGCGGAGGCGGAGGCGAGGGTCTCCAGGCAGCCGTGCTGGCCGCAGCCGCAGGCGGGGCCGCCGGGGCGGACCACGATGTGACCGATCTCGCCCGCGTAGCCGTGGGCGCCCGCCTCGATGCGGCCCGCGATGCCGATGGCGCCCGCGATGCCGGTGCCCAGGGGCACGAAGAGGAAGCGGTCGGCGCCGCGGCCCGCGCCGATGCGGCCCTCGGCGAGCCCGCCGGTGCGCACGTCGTGGCCGAGGGCCACGGGGATGCCGCCGAGGCGGTCGCTGAGCAGGGTGCGCATCGGTACGTCGCGCCAGCCCAGGTTCGCCGCGTAGACGGCGATCCCGTTCTCGGCGTCGACGATGCCGGGAACGGCGACTCCGGCGGCGGAGGCGGCCTCGCCACAGCGCCGCACCCCCAGGTCGCGCAGTTCGGCGGCGAACTCCAGGATCGACTCGACGACGGCGTCGGGGCCCCGGTCGCGGCCGGTCGCCCGGCGCGCTTCGTGGAGCAGGCTGCCGTCTTCGGCGACGAGGGCGGCCTTCATCCCGGTGCCGCCCACATCGAGGGCGATGACGTGTTTCACGGGTTTCACGGTGACAGTCTCGCGTGCTCGGCGGGGAAAGGTCTAGTCCACTGAGAGGGATTGTTGAGTAGCCATACAAATCGGGGGCCCCCGCCCGCACCCGGTTGTGGACAGTCCGCGAAAGTGGTGTAGACCTTACGTGGATCGTACGTACAACCAGGGGTGGACAGAGAGCTGTGAGAGCCCGTTACCTGAGCCTGGCGGCCTCCGGCGCCGCACTGTGCATGACCGCGACCCTGACCGGCTGCGGGAGCGAGGTCCTCGGTGGGAACAACGAGGTGACCCTGCACGTCGTGGCGGCCGACTACGGGGACAATCCGGAGAACTCCTCCGCCGGGTACTGGAAGGACCTCGCCCGCTCGTTCGAGAAGGACCAGCCCGGCATCAAGGTCGAGGTGAACGTCTACTCCTGGACCGAGGTCGACGCGAAGGTCGCCGCGCTGGTCAAGGCCGGCAAGGCCCCCGACATCGCGCAGATCGGCGCCTACGCCGACTACGCGGCCGCCGACAAGCTCTACACCGCCGACGAGCTGCTCTCCGTACAGACCGAGGCCGACTTCCTCGCGCCGCTCGCCGACGCGGGCAAGGTCAAGCGGGTCCAGTACGGCATGCCCTTCGTGGCCAGCACCCGGCTGCTCTTCTACAACGAGAAGCTCTTCGCCGACGCGGGCGTCATCCCGGCGAGCGCCGTCGGCACCGGCAAGGGCTGGCAGCCCAAGTCGTGGGCCGACCTGGAGGCCGCCGCCAAGAAGCTCAAGGCCGCCAAGGTCCCCACCCCCTTCGCGCTGCCGCTGGGCCGGGAGGAGGCGCAGGCCGAGACCATGAACTGGATGCTGGCGGGCGGCGGCGGATACACCGACAACGAGGAGTCCTACGCGCTGGACTCCCCGGACAACGTCAAGACCTTCGAGTACCTGCGCGACACCCTGGTCGGCGGTGGCCTGACCGGCCCCGTCGAGCCCGCCAAGCTCGACCGGCAGGCCGCCTTCGACGGCTTCACGCGCGGCGAGGTCGGCATGCTCAACGGCCACCCCACGCTGATCAAGCAGGCCGCCGCGAAGGGCGTGAAGTTCGCCATGGTGCCGCTGCCGACCTCCGACGGCGCGGAGAAGCCCGGCATGGGCGTCGCCGACTGGGTCATGGCCTTCAAGAACGGCCACCGCAAGGAGGCCGGCAAGTTCCTCGACCACCTGTACTCCGCCGCGAACCAGACGGCCTTCACCAGCCGCTACGACCTGCTGCCGGTCACCACCAGCGGCTACCGGTCGATGGACGCGGCCACCGGCCCCGGCGCCACGCAGCTCAAGACCTTCCTCCAGGCGCTGCCCGGCTCGCGGCTCTACCCCGTCGGCAAGGAGTCCTGGGCGGCGGTGAGCGAGAACATCAAGCAGAACATCGGCAAGACCGTCCAGCCGGGCGGCCAGCCCGCCAAGACGCTGGAGGAGATCGGGCGCGCGGCGCGGGCGGCCGACGGGCGCTGACGCCCGCCGCCCACCGGCGCCGTCCGCCCGCGCGGCCGGTGTCGGTGGCCGGAGTTAACCTGGCGGTATGACGGAGGGCGGGCGGTTGACGGAGACGGAAGCCGCCGTGCTCGCCTACGAAGGGCGCACCTGGCCCGGTCCCGGCGCCAAGGAGCGGGCCATACGGGAAGTCCTCGGGATGCCCCCGGTCCGCTACTACCAGCTGCTCAACGCGCTGATGGACGACCCCCGGGCGCTCGCCCACGCGCCCGGTACGGTCAACCGCCTGCGCAGGCTGCGCGAAGCGCAGCGGGCCCGGCGATAGCCCTCCCCGGGGGCGACCGTTAGGGTCATAGGCATGGGGAGCCATCCGCACAGCGTGCCTGCCGACAGCCTGCCGATGCCCGTCACCGCCGCCGGACGCGAAGGGCTCGACGCCCTGCTGCGCAACCCGCGCCGGTCCGTGATCGCCCTCGATTTCGACGGCACCCTCGCCGAGATCGTGCCCGATCCCGACCAGGCGCGTGCCCACGCCGACGCCGTGCCCGCGCTGGCCGCGCTCGCGCCGCGCGTGGCGTCGGTGGCCGTGATCACCGGGCGGCCCGCCGGGGTCGCCGTCCGCTACGGGGGCTTCGCCGGGGTGCCGGGGCTTGAGCACCTGGTGGTCCTCGGGCACTACGGGGCCGAGCGCTGGGACGCGGTCACCGGGAGCGTCCACGCGCCCGCCGAGCATCCCGGGGTGGCGGCCGTACGGGCCGAGCTGCCGGGGTTCCTGGACGCGATCGGGGCTTGGCGCGGCACCTGGATCGAGGAGAAGGGGCGCGCGCTGGCGGTCCACACCCGGCGCGCCGAGGACCCGGCCGCGGCCTTCGAGGCGCTGCGGGAACCGCTGGCCGAGCTGGCCGCGCGGCACGGGCTGATGGTCGAGCCGGGGCGGGCGGTGCTGGAGCTGAGGCCGCCGGGGATGGACAAGGGGGTCGCCCTCACCGAGTACCTGGCGGAGACGGGGGCGGAGGCGGTGCTGTACGCCGGGGACGACCTGGGGGACCTGGCGGCGTTCGCCGCCGTGGAGAAGCTGCGGGCCGACGGTATTCCCGGGCTGCTGGTGTGCAGCGGCTCGGCCGAAGTCCCCGAACTGGCCGCCCGAGCCGACCTCACCCTCCCGGGCCCGCCCGAGATAGCCGCCTTCCTCGCCACCCTGGCCACCGCCCTCTGACCCCCTCGGGGCGCGCCTCAAACGCCGGCGAGGCTGGGTTGGCTGCGCCGCGACCCCGGCTCGGGGGCATTCCAGCCGTCCGGCGCCTGAGGACCCGCCGGAGGCAACACCGGCCCGCGCAGGCCGAGCGACCGTCTGCGGCTCGGTCTGCCCTCCGGGGGCGCCTCAAACGCCGGCGAGGCTGAATTTCCCAGCCGTCCGGCGTTTGAGGACCCGCCGGAGGCGACGCCGGCCCGCGCGGGGCGGGAGTTTCCGGCCGTCCGGCGGGGACCGGGCCGGGTGGGGAGGTTAGGGGAGGGAGGCCAGCTGGGCTTCCAGCCAGGCCGCCGGCGGGAGCGCGGTCGCGGTCGCGGCCAGCCGCTTCGTGCGCTCGGCCCGCTCCCCCTCCGGCATGGACAGGGCCGCGTGCAGCGCAGCCGCCGTCTCCGTGACGTCGTACGGGTTCACCGTCACCGCATCCTCCCGCAGCTCCTCGTACGCCCCCGCCCCCGTCGACAGCACCAGCGCACACCCCGCCTCCGACACCACCGGGATCTCCTTCGCCACCAGGTTCATCCCGTCCCGCACGGGGTTGACCAGGGCCACGTCCGCCATCCGGTACGCCGCCAGCGAGCGCGCGAAGTCGTCCTCGACCGAGACCAGCACCGGCTGCCAGTCCGCGGTACCGAACTCCTCGTTGATCTCCGCCGCCAGCTCCCGCACGGACTGCGTGTACGCGCGGTACACCGCCAGGTCCTGGCGCGAGGGATAGGCGGACGCCAGGTGCACGACGCGCCCGCGCCACTCGGGCCGGGTGGTCAGCAGCTCCCGGTAGGCCAGCAGGCCGCGCAGGATGTTCTTGGAGAGCTCCGTCCGGTCCACCCGCACCACCGCCTTGCGCCCGGCGACCTCCGCCCGCAGCGCCGCCAGCTTGTCGTCGACCTCCGGCCGGTGCGCCAGCGCCCGCAGCTCGTCGCCGTCCACGCCCAGCGCGAAGACCCGTACCGCGGTGCTCCGGCGCGCCCACGCCCCGCGCCGCTCGTGCCCGATCACGTCGCCGTCCGCCGCGGCCACCCCCCGCGCGTCGTCCAGCGGCACCGCGCTCAGGAACGCGTCCGCCCAGGCCCGCGTGTGGAAACCGGCCACGTCCGCGCCGAGCATGCCCCAGAGCAGCTCCTCGCGGACGTACGAGGGCAGGATCCGCAGGTAGTCGGGGGAGGCCCACGGGGTGTGGGTGAAGTGCGCGATCAGCAGGTCCGGCCGCAGCTCCCGCAGCATGCCGGGCACCAGCGCCAGGTGGTAGTCCTGCACCAGGACCCGGGCCCCCGGCTCCGCCTCCGCGGCGAGCGCCTCAGCGAAGGCCCGGTTGTAGGTGGTGTACGACTCCCACGCCCGGTGGAAGGCGGCGTCGAAGACCGGCTCGCGCGGGACGTCGTAGAGGTGGTGGTGGGTGAACCAGAGGACCGAGTTCGCGATGGCGTTGTAGGCGTCGTCGTAGACGGCCGGATCGATGTCCAGCATCCGCACGCCCGGCTCGGCGACCCCCCGGCGGACCGCCTCGCGGTCCGCGTCGGAGAGCGCCGCGCAGATCCACAGGGCGTCCGGCTGCCGGGTGAGGGCGGCGGAGAGACCGGAGACGAGGCCGCCTCCGCCGCGCCGGGCGCTGAGGTTCCCTTCGGCGTCGAGGGCGTACGAGAGCGGGCCGCGGTTCGCGGCGACGAGTACCTGAGAGGCCATGCGGGCAACCTAGCCCGGGCGGGCCGGGCTCAAACCGTGAGCCCCGTCATGCCACCCCGCGCCCACCCGGCCGCACCCGTCAGGCCACCCGCCGGTGGGCGTACTCCTCCACCTCCAGCATCGGCGGCCGCTCCACCGTGTCCACGGGGTGGGTGCGCGGTTCGAAGCCGTCCGGGCCCCGCTCGAACTGGGTCAGTTCCGGCCGCACCAGGTGCCCGCGCGACAGGCGCAGCTGCGCGGTGCGGTAGATCGCGGCGGCCATCCGGCCCAGCGCCCGCCCGTCCTGGTGGCGGTGCAGCCGTACGCCGACGTCCACCTGCGCCAGCGCGTCCAGGCCCGCCGTGTGCAGCGCGTCCACCAACAGGCCCAGCTCGACGCCGTAGCCGACGGGGAACGGCAGCCGCTCCAGCAGGGAGCGGCGTACGGCGTACTCGCCGCCCAGCGGCTGGACGAAGCCGGCCAGCTGCGGCCAGTGCAGGTTCAGCAGCGGGCGGGCGACCAGCTCGGTGACCCGGCCGCCCTGCCCGGGCGCGTCGCCGAGCGGGCGGTCGTACATCGCCTTGACGAACTGCACGTCCGGTTCGGTCAGCAGCGGGCCGACGATCCCGGAGACGAAGGCGGCGGAGAAGTCGCGCAGGTCGGCGTCGACGAAACAGACGATGTCCCCGGTGGTGACCAGCAGCGAGCGCCACAGCACCTCGCCCTTGCCGGGCAGCGCCGGGACCCGCGGCAGGATGTCGTCGCGGTGCACCACGCGGGCGCCCGCGCGCCGCGCGACCTCGGAGGTCCGGTCGCTCGAACCGGAGTCGATGACGACGAGTTCGTCCACCAGCGGGACGGGCAGGCAGGTCATCAGGTCACGGCGGATGACCTCGACGATCGCGCCGACCGTCGCCTCTTCGTCGAGAGCGGGCAGGACGACGCTGACTGTGATGCCCGATGCCCGCTTGGCCGAGAGCAGCCGCTCCAGCGGTCGGTCGGTGGCGGACCAGGAGCGGGCCCCCAGCCAGCGCTCCACCTCTTCCAGCACCTTCAGCACTCCCTGATTCGGTGGTGACCCGGCCATCGTTATGGCCGAAATATGATCCATCTCGCGGTTTGGACGGCTGTCTCAACCATCCATGCCTTCGGTTACAGTCTTGAACAACGCGGAGGACCATCGCATGTCGGGGGTCCCCACGTACAAACGCACGGGTGCGCCGCCAAGGCGCGTTCGCGCCATACCGCTCATCCAGAGGGGCAGAGGGATACGGCCCGTTGAAGCCCCGGCAACCCTCCAGTCGGTCTCGCGCTCATGTACGCAGCGAGGTCCCCGGCTAGGGAAGGTGCCAAATCCGTCTCGTGGCGAAGTGCGCCACGGGGAAGATGAGGAGAAAGGGCCTCGCCGTCATGGCTGTACAGACTGACGTCACCTCTGCCGCGACCACCGTCGATCTCGGACCCGCCGCCGCGCTTTCCTGCCGCGAATGCGCCACCCGGTTCGAGCTCGGTCCCATTTTCGCCTGCGCCGAGTGTTTCGGCCCGCTGGAAGTCGCCTACGACCTTCCGGCCGGTGACCCCGAGGCGCTGCGCGCCGCGATCGAGGCCGGGCCGAACAACATCTGGCGGTACGCGCCGCTGCTGCCCGTCCCCGCCGACGTGGCCTCCAAGCCGAACCTGAACCCGGGCTTCACCAAGCTCGTGGACGCCGAGAACCTGGCCAAGGAGCTGGGCGTCACCGGCAAGCTCTACGTCAAGGACGACTCCGGCAACCCGACGCACTCCTTCAAGGACCGGGTCGTGGCGATCGCCGTCGAGGCGGCCCGCGCCTTCGGCTTCACCACGCTCTCCTGCTCCTCCACGGGCAACCTGGCCGGCGCCGTCGGCGCCGCCGCCGCCCGGGCCGGACTGCGCTCCTGCGTGTTCATCCCGCACGACCTGGAGCAGGGCAAGGTCGTCATGGCCGGCGTGTACGGCGGTGACCTGGTCGGCATCGAGGGCAACTACGACGACGTCAACCGGTTCTGCTCCGAACTGATCGGCGACCCGCTCGGCGAGGGCTGGGGCTTCGTCAACGTCAACCTGCGCCCGTACTACGGCGAGGGCTCCAAGACCCTGGCGTACGAGATCTGCGAGCAGCTCGGCTGGCGGCTGCCCGACCAGATCGTCATCCCGATCGCGTCCGGCTCGCAGCTCACGAAGATCGACAAGGGTCTCCAGGAACTGATCAGGCTCGGCCTGGTCGAGGACAAGCCGTACAAGATCTTCGGCGCCCAGGCCGAGGGCTGCTCGCCCGTCTCGACGGCCTTCAAGGCCGGTCACGACGTGGTCCGCCCGCAGAAGCCGGACACCATCGCCAAGTCGCTCGCCATCGGCAACCCGGCCGACGGCCCCTACGTCCTGGACATCGCGCGCCGCACCGGCGGCTACGTCGAGGACGTGAACGACACGCAGGTCGTCGAGGCCATCAAGATCCTGGCGCAGACCGAGGGCATCTTCGCCGAGACCGCGGGCGGCGTGACCGTCGGCGTGACGAAGAAGCTCATCGAGAACGGGCAGCTCGACCCGGCGCTGACCACGGTGATCCTCAACACCGGCGACGGCCTGAAGACCCTGGAGGCGGTGGCCGACGACAGCGGCCAGACCGCCACCATCCGCCCCAGCCTGGACGCGTTCCGCGCCGCCGGCCTGGCCTGACCCTCCCCGACCCCCGGAAAGGCAGTAGCGCCATGAGCGTCAACGTCCGCATCCCCACCATCCTGCGCACCTACACCGGCGGCAAGGCCGAGGTCCCGGCCGACGGCGCGACCCTCAGCGAGGTCATCGAGTCCCTGGAGCAGAGCCACCCGGGCATCGCCGCTCGCGTCCTCGACGACCAGGGCAAGCTGCGCCGCTTCGTGAACGTCTACGTGAACGACGACGACGTGCGCTTCGAGGGCGGGCTGCAGACGCCGACGCCGGACGGCGCGGGCGTCTCGATCATTCCCGCCGTCGCGGGCGGCTGATCCTCCGCGGCAGTGCTCCACCCCGAATTGCCCTCTCCGGTGAGAAACGGAGGGGGCAATTCTGCTTGGTTGGGCGCGGTAGAGTTGGGGAAGTCCCCACCGCTGTTCTTGCCCGCCGCATATGAACGGGCCGCGGAAGGGTTGACATTGAGTCAACATGCAAGCGCGCTATGAGGCCTTGGCGTCCTTTGTCCGGCCCGAGTTGCCCCGGAATATTCCTAATTTTCACCCTATTTCAAACTTTTGGCGTGTCCAGAATTCTCGTCGGAATGACCTGTTGCAGACAGCAGCGGTGCGGATACATTCAGCCCCGGTCGAGGCGTTCCGGCGCAAGTTCTGACCCGGGTCCGCGAAGTGCGGTCCTGCGCAAGGGCCAGTAATAGGGGAGTTAGGCATGGCTCAGGGCACCGTCAAGTGGTTCAACGCGGAGAAGGGCTACGGCTTCATCGCGGTCGACGGTGGTGCGGATGTGTTCGTCCACTACAGCGCCATCCAGATGGACGGGTACCGCACCCTTGAAGAGGGTCAGCGGGTCGAGTTCGAGATCTCGCAGGGCCAGAAGGGTCCGCAGGCGGACATGGTCAAGCTCGCAGTCGGCTAGCCGGAGCGATCGACCACCGACAGACGAACACGAGGGGCCCGCATCCCGGGACTAGGGATGCGGGCCCCTCGTGCGTACGGGCTTCCGCGCCGGGGCGTGAGCGGCCGCCGGGGGGCCGCGGGCCTTGCGGCGCCTGGCCGGGGAGGGTGCGCGGGGCGCGCCGCGAGCCACGCCGTTCACCGGGTGTTCCCCCAAGCCGCTTGCACTCGGGGGTGCCGAGTGCTAATCATTGGCGTTAGCACTCTCCTAGTGAGAGTGCTACATAAACGAGGACCGGGTCAGTGAGGCCCGCAGGGTCCGGCGGGAAGAAACCGCCGGGCACGCAGGCCGTCCGTCGCGGGCGCGGGCGCGGTCCAGGAGCAATCCACCGCTGTCCGGGAGGACCACTTCAGATGGCCAAGATCATTGCGTTCAACGAGGAGGCCCGGCGCGGTCTCGAGCGAGGCATGAACCAGCTCGCCGACGCCGTCAAGGTCACCCTTGGCCCCAAGGGTCGCAACGTCGTCCTTGAGAAGAAGTGGGGCGCCCCCACGATCACCAACGATGGTGTCTCCATCGCCAAGGAGATCGAGCTCGAGGACCCGTACGAGAAGATCGGCGCAGAGCTGGTCAAGGAAGTCGCCAAGAAGACGGACGACGTCGCCGGCGACGGTACGACCACGGCCACCGTGCTGGCCCAGGCGCTCGTCCGCGAGGGCCTGCGCAACGTAGCCGCCGGTGCGAACCCGATGGCCCTCAAGCGCGGGATCGAGAAGGCCGTCGAGGCCGTCTCCGCCGCCCTGCTGGCCCAGGCCAAGGATGTCGAGACCAAGGAGCAGATCGCCTCCACGGCCTCCATCTCCGCCGCCGACACCCAGATCGGCGAGCTCATCGCCGAGGCGATGGACAAGGTCGGCAAGGAAGGCGTCATCACGGTCGAGGAGTCGCAGACCTTCGGCCTGGAGCTCGAGCTCACCGAGGGCATGCGCTTCGACAAGGGCTACATCTCGGCGTACTTCGCCACCGACATGGAGCGCATGGAGTCGTCCCTCGACGACCCGTACATCCTGATCGTCAACTCGAAGATCGGCTCGGTCAAGGACCTGCTGCCGCTCCTCGAGAAGGTCATGCAGTCCGGCAAGCCGCTGCTGATCATCGCCGAGGACGTCGAGGGCGAGGCCCTGTCGACCCTGGTGGTCAACAAGATCCGCGGCACCTTCAAGTCCGTCGCCGTCAAGGCTCCGGGCTTCGGCGACCGTCGCAAGGCCATGCTCGGTGACATCGCCATCCTCACGGGCGGCACCGTCATCTCCGAGGAGGTCGGCCTCAAGCTGGAGAACGCCGGTCTCGACCTGCTCGGCCGCGCCCGCAAGGTCGTCATCACCAAGGACGAGACCACGATCGTCGACGGCTCCGGCGACAGCGACCAGGTTCAGGGTCGCGTCAACCAGATCCGCGCCGAGATCGAGAACTCCGACTCGGACTACGACCGCGAGAAGCTCCAGGAGCGCCTCGCGAAGCTGGCCGGCGGCGTGGCCGTCATCAAGGCCGGCGCCGCGACGGAGGTTGAGCTCAAGGAGCGCAAGCACCGCATCGAGGACGCCGTCCGCAACGCCAAGGCGGCCGTCGAAGAGGGCATCGTCGCCGGTGGTGGCGTGGCGCTCCTCCAGGCCTCCTCGGTCTTCGACAAGCTGGAGCTCACCGGCGACGAGGCGACCGGCGCGAACGCCGTCAAGCTCGCGCTGGAGGCCCCGCTCAAGCAGATCGCCGTCAACGGTGGTCTCGAGGGTGGCGTCGTCGTCGAGAAGGTGCGCAACCTGCCGATCGGTCACGGCCTGAACGCCGCGACCGGCGAGTACGTCGACATGATCGCCGAGGGCATCATCGACCCGGCGAAGGTCACCCGCTCTGCCCTGCAGAACGCGGCGTCGATCGCGGCCCTCTTCCTCACCACCGAGGCCGTCATCGCAGACAAGCCCGAGAAGGCCGGTGCCCCCGCGGGCGGCGGCATGCCGGGCGGTGACATGGACTTCTGATCGACTGGGGCCGTCAGGCCCACGTTGATCGGCTGGTCTTCGACCGAAGGCGGCACCCCTGGGGGTGCCGCCTTCGGGCGTTTTGGGGGGCGGCTTCGCCGCGAGGGGGGCGGGGTTTCGAGCTTCGGGGTCGGTGACGCTCCGGGGGCTGCCCGTCAGTTCAACTGTCTTCCCGTGCCGGGGCGTCCTGTCAAGAGCGCTCCTTCGTCGCGTCGCTGCGCGATGGCCTGCGGCCACCCTTGACAGGACACCCCGTCCCGAAAAGCCAAGAACTGTCGGGCCGCCCCCGGGGGAGGCATGGGGGAGGCTGCCCATTGCCTGGGGCCCGGCGCCCGGCCGAAGGCCGAGTGGGCCTGATGCGGCGCCCTTTGGGCGACAAGAACGCCATCAATCGCTACGCGCTTCGCCGAGAGAGGCGTCTGCGAGTCGTTTTGGGCTGGTGAGGGGTGCGGCGGAGCTCAAAGCTCGGCCAGACGAGAGTCCACTCGGGTCAAGGAGCCGCCGAGACTCAACAGCCACTCACAATGCCCCTTTTGTTGCGGTTTGGAGCGCCACTCTTGGGGCGGACGGCCACTAGACCCGACTGCACATCGGTCTGACCGAAGTCTCAGCCCCTGGCGGCCCGCTGACGCTTCTCTCGGAGGAGCGCGTAGCGATTAGGGGCGCTCTTTCCGCCCGAAGGGCGGGGCATCGGCCCCACTCGGCCTGCGGCCGGGCGCCGGACGGCAAGCAACGGGGACCCTCCCCCCTGCCTCCCCCCGGGGGCGGCCCGACAGTTCTTGGCTTTCCGGGACGGGGTGGCATGTCAAGAGTGGCCGCAGGCCATCGCGAAGCG
>NZ_JBEXPB010000073.1:0-21428 GCF_040611795.1 Streptomyces sp. NPDC006529
TGCAGGGGGGACCCTGTGGGAGAGTAGGACGCCGCCGAACAATTATTGTGGGAAAGCCCCGCACCTTATGGTGCGGGGCTTTTCTGCGTTCCGGGCCGGACATGCGTAGGGTCGGGACATGAGCTACGACCTCGTGATCTTCGACAACGACGGCGTGCTGGTGGACAGCGAGCCGCTCTCGAACACCATCCTCTCCGGGTACCTGACCGAGCTGGGGCATCCCACCTCGTACGAGGAATCGCTGCGGGACTACATGGGGGCCGCCGTTCACCGGGTGCACGACACCGTCCTGGAGCGGACGGGAGAGCGGCTGCCCGACGACTTCGACGACACCCTGCACGCGCGGGTGTTCGCCGCGTTCGAGCGCGACCTGCAGCCGGTCCCGGGCGCGACTGCCGTCCTGGAGGAACTCACCGCGCGCGGCATCCCGTACTGCCTCGCCTCCTCCGGGAGCCACGAGCGGATCCGGGTCGGGCACCGCACCACCGGGCTGGACGAGTGGTTCGAGGAGGAGTGGATCTTCAGCTCCGAGGACGTCGGCAAGGGCAAGCCCGCCCCGGACCTCTTCCTGCACGCCGCCGAACGGATGGGGGCCGACCCCGCGCGCTGCGTCGTCATCGAGGACAGCCCCCTCGGCGTCCGGGCCGCCCGGGCCGCGGGGATGGACGTCTTCGGCTTCACCGCGATGACGCCGGCCGAGCGGCTCGCCGGCGCCACCGGCCTGTTCGGGGAGATGAAGGAGCTGCCGGGGCTTCTCCAACTCGACATGTGATCGCTCTACCCACCGGTAGCCCCCGGGCCTACGCTGAGCCGCCATGACAGCAGACGTGCGGCTGCGCCGTGGACGAGGGTCCCTGGGCTTCAGCTTCTTCGTACAGGGCGTCACCTTCGCGCTCCTGGTGACCCGGATCCCCGCGATACAGGACCAGTACGGGATATCCGACGGCCTCCTGCCCGCGTTCCTCGCCGCCGTCCCCGTCCTCGCCGGTGTGGCGAGCGTGGGGACCGAGCACCTGGTGAAGCGGGTCGCGCCCGGCACCGTGCTCCGGTGGGCGCAGCCTCTGGTCCTGCTCGCGCTCCTCGGCGCCGGGGCCGGTACGCGGATGTGGCACGTCGCCCTGGCGCTGGGCGCCTTCGGGCTGGCGGTGGGGGCGCTGGACGCCTCGATGAACATGCTCGGGGTGAGCCTCCAGCAGACGTACGGCCGCAGCATCATGCTGGGCTTCCACGCCTCGTACAGCCTCGGCGGGATCGTCGGCGCGTCCGCCGCCTGGGCCGGGGCCCACTGGCACCTGTCGCTCTTCACCAGCTACCTGCCGGCCGTGGTGGTCCTGCTGCCGCTCGCCTTCATCGGCAGCCGGTACTACGTCGACCGGCGCGCCGCCGACGGCAAGGCAGCCGGCAGCCCGGGTACGGAGGGCGCGGAGAAGGGGCTGGGGGCGGGCGGGTTCACGCTGCTGCTGCCGCTCTGCCTGGTGATGGCCTGCGCCTACATCGGGGACTCGACGGTCTCCAACTGGAGCGCCAAGTACCTCCAGGACGTCCTGGACAGCTCCGAGCAGCTCGCCACCGTCCCCTACAACGTCTACATGGTGACGACCCTGATCGGGCGGGCCGTCGGTGACCTCGGCGTGCGGCGCTTCGGCGCGGTGGCCGTCGTACGGGCCGGGACGCTCGTCGCGGCGGCCGGTTTCGCGGTGGTGGCCGCCGCGCCCGGCGCGTGGGTCGGGATGCTCGGGTTCACCCTGCTGGGGATCGGGCTGTGCGTGATCGTGCCGCAGACCTTCGCCGCGGCGGGCCGGCTGTTTCCCGGGGCCTCGGACACGGCCATCGCGCGGCTCAACATCTTCAACTACGTGGGGTTCCTCGTCGGGGCGCCGCTGGTGGGGGCGCTGGGTGACGCGTGGAGCTACCGGGGGGCCATGCTCGTACCGATGGCGCTGGTCCTGGTGACACTCCTCTACGCCCGCTCGTTCGCCGCGGAGGGCGCCCGATACGGTGGCGGGCATGAGCGGCCGCGGGTTGTTGATGTGGGACGAGGCGGTAACGAAGTATGACTTCGGGCCCGGCCATCCGATGGATCCGGTGCGCCTGGCGCTGACCATGGGCCTGGTGCGGGCCTTCGGGCTCGACGGGGCGATGGACGTGCGGGCCGCGAAGGCGGCCGGTGATTCGACGCTGCGGCTGGTCCACCGCGAGGAGTACGTCGCCGCGGTGCGGGAGGTCTCGGCCGATCCCGGCGCCGCCGACGGCTCGTACGGTCTGGGCACCATGGACGATCCGGCCTTCAGCGGGATGCACGAGGCCTCCGCGCTGATCGCCGGGCAGTCGGTGGGCGCTGCGGAGGCGCTCTGGCGGGGGGACGCGCTGCACGGGGTGAACTTCGCGGGAGGGCTGCACCACGCGATGCCCGGGGCGGCCGCAGGGTTCTGCGTCTACAACGACGCCGCCCTCGCGATCGCGCGGCTGCTGGAGCTGGGGGCCGAGCGCGTCGCGTACGTGGACGTGGACGTGCACCACGGGGACGGCGTCCAGGCGGCGTTCTGGGACGACCCGCGGGTGCTCACGGTCTCCCTGCACGAACATCCGCGGACCCTGTTCCCGCAGACCGGCTGGCCGGAGGAGACCGGCGGGCCCGCCGCCGAGGGATCGGCCGTCAACGTGGCGCTGCCCGCCGGGACCGGGGACGAGGGCTGGCTGCGGGCCTTCCACGCCACCGTGCCCGAGCTGCTGGCGGACTTCCGGCCGCAGGTGCTGGTCACCCAGCACGGCGCGGACACCCACTTCGAGGACCCCCTCGCCCACCTCGCCGTGTCGCTGGACGCGCAGCGGGCCGTGCAGGAGGCCTGCCACGAGCTGGCGCACGCGCACGCGGACGGCCGCTGGCTCGCGCTGGGCGGCGGTGGCTACGCGATCGTGGACGTCGTGCCGCGGTCCTGGACGCACCTGGTGGCGATCGCCGCCCACCGGCCGCTGGATCCCGCGTCGGTGGTCCCGCCGTCGTGGCGCGACGAGGTGTACGCGCGGACGCGGCAGCCCGCGCCGGCCCGGATGACGGACGGGCGCACGCCCGGGTGGCGGGAGTGGGAGGCGGGGTACGACCCGGCGGACCGCGTCGACCAGGCGGTGCTGGCGACGCGCCGGGCGGTGTTCCCGCTGCGCGGGATGCTGCCCTGAGCGGCGGTCCGCGCCTGCGGCGGGCAGCACAAGTGCCACATTAGGCCAACTTGGTTGCTGTTTCCCGGAATTGATGATCAGTCGGGTCCGCTGCGGCAGCATCGGAGGGTGTTGAGCACCGGCGCCCTGCGTGCGCATCTGCTGGCCGCCCGGTTGGCCGGGCCCGTCGCCACCTCCCGCGAGGAGAGCCTGCGCAGCTACCGGCTGTTCGCGGCCCGGGACCCGCGCGTGCTGCTGGGGCTGGACCCGCGCGGGGGCTGGGCGCAGCCCGAACTGCTGCGGCTGATGGCCGACAAGTGCGGGGTCTCGGCGGATCCCGCGCACGTCAGCGGTCCGGACGTGATCGATCCGGAGCGGACGCTGGCCGGGCTGGACGCCTTCGCGCGGCGGTTGCGGGAGGCCGCGCTGGCCCGTGCTCCGGTGCTGTTCGGCACCGGTCACCCGCACCGGCTCCTGGGGTTCTACGCCGATGTGGCGCGGGCGTTGTCGGCGGTGGGATGTGCTGTCCTCACTCCGGCGCAGGGGGTGGCGGTGGACATCGTGACGCGGTTCGGCGTACGTACGTACCGGCTCGGCTACGTACGGGGGGTCGCGCTGGTACAGGAGCCCGGCGCGCGGGCGGCGGGGGGCGCCATCGGGGCGCACACCCATTCGCCGCTGCCGGTTCGGATCGCGCTGGGGGCGCTGGCACAAGCGGGCCGGCCGCTTCCGGAACTGGTGGTGGGGGACCACGGATGGGTCTGCGGCGCAGGTCAGCTCGGTTTCCCGGCCATCGGGCTGGCCGATACGGACGACCCGGCGCTGTTCGTCGGAGAGGCCGAGGGGAGCGTCTCGGTGGCGGTTCCGCTTGATGACGGCGTGCCCGCGGAGTACTACCGGCCGCTCACCCGGTACGTGCTGGGGCGCGCGGGGCTCACGCGCTGAGGTGTGGCCGGGACTGGTGCCTGTAGCTCCTCTTCCCCACTCGTATCACCCGCCCCTACTCTGGGGAGTGAGCGTGCGACGACGGGGTGTAACCGGAGGGGAAGCCGGTGCCCGTCATGCGCGGAAGGTCAAAGGTGTGTCATGGCTGCTGGCGAGAGGCCTCTCAGTGAGGTTCAGTTCCTGACCGTGGCGGAGGTCGCCTCGGTGATGCGAGTGTCGAAGATGACCGTGTACCGGCTGGTGCACAACGGGCATCTGCCCGCGATCCGGGTGGGCCGGTCCTTCCGGGTCCCCGAGAACGCGGTCCACGAGTACCTCCGAGAGTCCTATGTGGGGGTGGAGTCGGCCTGAGACTGAGGTTCCCGGCCACCCTCGGCCGCAGGCGGATTACGGGCTCAGAGTTCTGGCGGGTAGGCTAGGCCGACGTAGGTCGTGTGGGCCCAGACGCCCCGCACCGATCCCCGCTAGCGCGGGGATGTTCCGAGAAGTGAGCGAGGGTAGTCGTGGGCTCTGTTATCAAGAAGCGGCGCAAGCGGATGGCCAAGAAGAAGCACCGCAAGCTGCTCAAGCGCACCCGCGTGCAGCGCCGTAACAAGAAGTAAACGGCAGCTGTACGTGTTTTCCGCAGCCCCTCCACCATCCTGGTGGGGGGGCTGTGGTGCAGCCGGGGTACGACGAGGGAGGCGCTGAGCAGTGGGGAAGGTCGTGCTCGTGACCGGGGCAGCCCGGCAGCTGGGAGGCCGATTCGTACGCCGGATCCAGCGCGACCCGGAGGTCGGGCGGGTGATCGCGGTGGATGCGAGCACACCGCCGCACCGGCTGGGATCGGCCGAGTTCGTCCGTACGGACATCCGGCAGTCGGCGATCGCGCGGGTACTGGCCGAGTACGCGGTGGACACCGTGGTGCACCTCGCGGTGACCGGGGGCGGCGGTGTGGGAGCGGGCGGTGCGGGAAGCGCCGTGAAGGAAACGAACGTCATCGGGACGATGCAGCTCCTCGGGGCCTGCCAGAAGTCCCCGACGGTGCGGCGCCTGGTGGTGAAGTCCAGTACCGGTGTGTACGGGGCGGCGCCGCGGGACCCGGCCGTCTTCAGCGAGACCACCCAGCCCAAGTCGCTGCCCGCCGTGGGCTTCGCGAAGGACGCGGTCGAGGTCGAGGGCTACGTACGGGGCTTCGCGCGCCGGCGGCCCGACGTGGCCGTGTGCGTGCTGCGCTTCGCCAACATCCTGGGGCCCTTCGCGGATTCGGCGCTCGCCGAGTACTTCTCGATGCCGGTCATGCCGACCGTGCTGGGATACGACCCGAGGCTCCAGTTCGTCCACGAGGACGACGTGCTCGACGTCCTGGGGCTGGCGGCGGGCGAGCCCCGGCGCGGGACGCTGAACAGCGGGACCTTCAACATCGCGGGGGACGGCGTGCTGCTGCTGTCCCAGTGTTCGCGGCGGCTGGGGCGGCCCACGGTCCCGCTGCCGCTGCCCGCGCTCACCTGGGTGGGCTCCGCGCTGAAGGCGGTCGGGATCACCGACTTCTCGCCGGAACAGACCAGACTGCTCACGCACGGGCGGGTCGTGGAGACCTCCCAGATGCGTGAGGTGCTGGGATTCAAGCCGATGTACACGACCGCCGAGACCTTCGCGGACTTCGCGCGGAGCCGGGGGAACGGGCTGCTGCCGCCGGAGCGGGCGGCGCGGGCCGTGGACCGGGTGGCGGGCGCGCTGAAGGTCGACGTTGCCGTTGCAGGAGCCGGGTCCGGAGCCGGATCCGCGGCCGAAGAGGGAGTGCAGCGATAGTGGCGGACGCCAAGGTCATTCCGTTCGACGAGGACCGTCCGCGCCGGCGGGCCCGGCGGGTGCGGTCGGTCGCCGCGTCCGACGCCGGGGCCGGGGGCGCTCCGGGGGCCGGGGCGGGGTCCGCTGCCGCCGCCGCGGAGCCGCGGGCGGCGGCGCCCGCCGCGGCCGTCGCGGCCGCGCCGGAGCCGGCCGCGCCGAGCGGCTGGGAGCGGCGGCTGGCGGGCGGGCTGGCGTTCCTGCGGCGCCGGGTCACCGGTGACTACGAGGTCGACGACTTCGGGTACGACAAGGAGCTGACCGACCAGGTCCTGATGTCGGTCCTGCGGCCCGTGTACGACAAGTACTTCCGGGTCGAGGTCAAGGGCATCGAGAACATCCCGAAGGAGGGTGGGGCGCTGATCGTGGCCAACCACTCGGGAACGCTGCCGCTGGACGGCCTGATGCTCCAGGTCGCGGTGCACGACCACCACCCGGCGCAGCGGCACCTGCGGCTGCTGGCGGCGGACCTGGTGTTCATGCTGCCGGTGGTCAACGAGCTGGCGCGCAAGGCAGGGCACACCCTGGCGTGCGCGGAGGACGCGCAACGGCTGCTGGAGGCGGGGGAGCTGGTCGGGGTGATGCCCGAGGGCTTCAAGGGCATAGGGAAGCCCTTCGAGGACCGCTACAAGCTGCAGCGGTTCGGGCGCGGGGGCTTCGTGTCCACGGCGCTGCGCGCGGGGACGCCGATCGTGCCGTGCTCGATCGTGGGCGCGGAGGAGATCTACCCGATGATCGGCAACGCCAAGACGCTGGCGCGGCTGCTGGGGATCCCGTACTTCCCGATCACTCCGACGTTCCCCTGGCTGGGACCGCTGGGGGCGGTGCCGCTGCCGACGAAGTGGACGATCCAGTTCGGTGAACCGATCGCCACGGACGGGTATCCGCCGGAGGCGGCGGAGGACCCGATGCTGATGTTCAACCTGACGGACCAGGTGCGGGAGCAGATCCAGCACACGCTGTACAAGCTGCTGGTGCAGCGGCGGTCGGTCTTCTTCTGATCGCTCACCGCGGGCATTCTGCGCGGAGAACGCCGGCGGGGCCGCTGGGCCCCGCCGGCGTCCGGCCGTCAGTCCACGTCCTCGCCCTTGATGCCGAGGCCCGGGAGCAGGCCCGGGAGCAGGGGCGGCAGGGTGATCTCCGGGTGCGGGATCTCCGGTGCCACCGGCGGCAGATGGCTGCCGCCCGCCGGGGGCGGGTCGAGCAGGCCGTCGGGGCCGCCGATGAGACCGCCGGAGCCCGCGGACGGGGAGCCCGAGGGGGACGGCGCGGGGCCCGAGGAGCCGCGGGAGGGGCCGGTGCCCGGGTGCGGCGGCGTGGAGTGCTGCTTGCCGCCGGTGCCGGGCTTCGCCGGGGTGCCGGACGCGCCGGGTCCCCGGGTCTGCTCCGGAGGCTTCGGCAGCAGCTCCTGGTAGGGCTGCACGTCATCGTCTATGGCCTGGAAGACCGACGTGACTTCTTCGCCCACGTCCGTGAGCTGGGCCGGGAGCTTCTCGCGGAGCCTGCCCCAGGTGTCGCGGTGCGAGCGGGAGAAGGACGACAGGGTCTGGATCGGGCCGAGCGAGCCGTCCCGATCATGGGCGGACTGGAGGAGGCGGTGGCCTTCCTCCGCGTCGTGCTTCATGCCCGCGAGGGCGCGGCGGATCTCGCCCAGCACCTCGTGGTCCAGCGCACCCGGCGACCTGCCGCGCTCCATCAGGCGACGGGCCTCCGCCAGCCGGTTCGAGGCCTGGTCGAGATAGAGCTCGCCCCGGTCCGAATCGTCGTCGGCCATGCCCAGCTTGATGTCCTCCATGCCCAGCTTCACCGGGTACAGCGAATCACCCGGCAGGGCGTCGGTGCTGGCAGCGGCCACTCCGCTGAAGGCTCCCGCGGCCACACCGACCGTGAGGCCGCCCGCTGCGATGCCCTTGGACCAGCGGGAGCGGGGCCGCAATTTCCGGAGCGAGGTCGCCCGGTGGGCGCCACGACCGGTCCGCTGTTCGGGCACCTGAGGGTCCGCGGCGGCACCGCCCCCGGACCTCTCCTCCATCACCATGGTCTCCATGGCTGCCACGAGCTGTGCTCGTTGCACCACTTTGACATCGGCGTCCATCTGCGGGCGTGGCATTTCGCCGAGCGCACTCGCCAGGGCCAACAACCGGTCGCAGTCGGCAGGTTCGGCAGGTGCCTCGGACTGCTCGGCCGCCGGCTCCGGTTCCGAGGGTTCGGACGGGGTCCGATCCTCCAGGGCCTGGGCGAAGGCGTTCGCCCGCCGGTGCGGAGAAACGTTCGCGATCACTGGCGGCACCTCCTCTCGTCATGACGATCGACTCCCCGGGGTGTCCGGAAGGTTGCCTTCCTTGAGCACATCCACCCTTTCGAGTGATCGGCTTTCGGCAGGGCGTGTCCACAGGGAGCCTGCATTCCGCACAACGAGCCACGCGGCACTTGGGTTACGGACGAAGGATGATCGGACCACAGCGGCATGGTCAGCGGGCGTCGTCCGGGAGGAGCCGGGCCAGGGTCCGGACCGCCCGGTACTGCAAGGTCTTGATCGCGCCCTCGTTCTTCCCCATCACCCGGGCCGTCTCGGCGACCGAGAGGCCCTGCAGGAAGCGCAGGGTCACGCACTCCTGCTGCTGGGGGTTGAGCTTCCGTACGGCCTCCAGCAGCGCCGCGTTGGACAGGGACTCCAGGACGGAGTCCTCGGGGCTGCGCTCCACCTCGTTGGCGTCCAGCATCTCGCCGGTCGTGACTTCCAGGCGGAAGCGGCTGGACTTGAAGTGGTCCGCCACCAGGTTGCGCGCGATCGTCACGAGCCAGGCGCCGAAGTCGCGGCCCTGCCAGGTGAAGGTGGAGATGCGGCGCAGCGCGCGCAGGAAGGTCTCACTGGTGAGGTCCTCCGCGGTCGCCTTGCCGCCGACGCGGTAGTAGATGTAGCGGTAGACGGTGTCGCTGTACTGGTCGTACAGGCGGCCGAAGGCATCGGCCTCGCCGGCCTGGGCGCGCTCGACCAGGTCCATCATCCGGGCGCTGTCGCTGTCCGCGGTGGGACGGCGCGCGGCGGGCGCGGTCGTGCTGGTGCCGCCGCTGGACCCGGCGCCCGCGCGGCCTCGTCTGCCCACGGTCGCTCCGCCATCCGTCAGGGCATAGCAAGGACCTACGGGGCCGAGGCCGGCGGGGACCGAGGCGGCGAAAACGGGGACGGCGTACGCGGTGGGGACGAAGCCACGCAGGTGGTCGATGACCGTTGCGCGCAGCGTAGCCAGGCCCGAGGCGTCAACCCCGACAGGTGGGTACACGGGACTCCCAGAGGCAGAGCTTCCATCACGTGCAGTGCGGGACCGTTCACTCGTCGTGGCGACGAATGGGCGGCGGCATGCGTTTGAGGAGAATAACGCTTCGTACAGGCAGCGCTACACCTAGTTGCACAAATCACCGGTTCCGTCGCTTCCGTTGCGTGTCGAGGGCATATTCAGTCGCACTACGTGATCGGTTATTGATCACTTCTGCACGCGGAATGGTGCCTTCCGAGGCCGCTCACGACCGATCCGGGCATGCCGGAATGCCGCGCCCGGGGCGCGGGTAGGCAGGGGGAATGCCCGTCGCGGGCCCGGGGGCCGGGCGCGGGGGCGGGTGGTTCCGGGCGGGAAGCCGGTGGTGGGCGCGCGAGCGCTACTTGCGGCGCCGGTGCAGGGCGATCGCGGCGGCCGCGCCGCCCGCGATCGCGCCGACTCCCGCGGCGGCCGGGACGCCGACCTTCACGGCCTTGCGGCCGGTGCGATAGTCGCGCAGCCGCCAGTCGTGGGCGCGGGCATGCTTGCGCAGTTTCGTATCGGGATTGATCGCATAGGGATGTCCGACCAGCGACAGCATCGGGATGTCGTTGTGCGAGTCGCTGTACGCGGCGCAGTGCGCGAGGTCGAGCCCCTCGGCGGTGGCCAGCGCCCGGACGGCCTCGGCCTTGGCGGGGCCGTGCAGCGGCTCGCCCACAAGGCGCCCGGTGTAGACGCCGTCCACGGATTCGGCGACGGTGCCCAGCGCTCCGGTCAGGCCGAGCCGGCGCGCGATGATCGTGGCGGTCTCCACGGGCGCGGCCGTGACGAGCCACACCTTCTGGCCCGCGTCGAGGTGGGCCTGGGCCAGGGCGCGGGTGCCCGGCCAGATGCGCTCCGCCATGTACTCGTCGTAGATCTCCTCGCCGATCGACATCAGCTCGCAGACGCGGTGGCCCTTCACGATGGACAGGGCGCTGTCGCGGGCGTCCTGCATGTGTTCGGGGTCCTCGACCCCGGCCAGCCGGAACCAGGCCTGCTGCCAGGCGAAGCGGGCCAGCTCGCGGCGGCGGAAGAACGCGCGCTTGTAGAGGCCGCGCCCGAAGTGGAAGATCGCGGCGCCCTGCATGACGGTGTTGTCGAGGTCGAAGAAGGCGGCGGCCAGTTCGTCGCCCGCGACGGGGAACTCGGGCTCGGCGGGCTCGGGAGGTGCGGTGTCCTGTGGCGCGAGGGAGTCCAGGGAGAAGCCGATGGCGGCCGGATCCTCGGCCAGCGCGGTCTTGCGGGCGGCTTCGGCCGAGGCCTCGCCTGCCAGCACGCTCCGCGCGGTGGCGGAGCGCCTACGGGGGGTGAGCCATCCCAGAGAGGACATGACGCGAGCATAGCCACTGTGTTCGGAACTCCCCGAACCCGGCGGATTCCCGGCCGGTGAACAATGGGCGCATGAGTCCTTTGCTGCGCCGTAAGGAAAAGAAGAGTCCGGCAGAGCGGATGGTCACCTTGATCGGCAAGCCCGGGTGCCATCTCTGTGACGAGGCCCAGGAAGTGGTCGCGGCGGTGTGCGCCGGCACGGGGGCGCAATGGGAGAAGAAGGACATCTCACAGGACGAGGAGCTCCACCGCTTGTACTGGGAGCAAATTCCGGTGGTCCTGATCGATGGCGAACAGCACACCTTCTGGAGGGTGAACCCCGACCGGCTCCGGCGGGCGTTGGAGGCCTGACCCTTCCGCCGGTTACCATCATGGGCGATTTGTGGGGTCTCGGGGGCGTATCGATGAGGGATGTGTGCGGTTTTGCCCCCTTCGGGATTTGAACGGGTTCGGCGCGTCGATGGTTCCGCGCCGAGGTGGCCGGGGCGCGTGACCCCGGTCACTTTGCTCGGACAAATTGGACACTATCTTTGTGCACGCGTTCACAAAGACATAGCCTGCATCCGACGGGGTGGTCCTGGGACACGAGGCCACCTGCAGCCCCGCTCATCCCGCAGGAGCATCGTGGCAACTGGCCGAACTCACCGACCGGCGACCCGCAGCCGAGGTATTCCCGAGGCCACTGTCGCCCGGCTTCCGCTGTACTTGCGCGCCCTCACCGCGCTCTCCGAGCGCTCGGTACCCACGGTGTCCTCCGAGGAACTGGCGGCCGCCGCCGGAGTGAACTCCGCGAAGCTGCGCAAGGACTTCTCCTACCTCGGCTCCTACGGGACCCGCGGCGTGGGCTACGACGTCGAGTACCTCGTCTACCAGATCTCCCGCGAGCTCGGGCTGACCCAGGACTGGCCCGTCGTCATCGTCGGCATCGGCAACCTCGGCGCGGCCCTCGCCAACTACGGCGGCTTCGCCTCGCGCGGCTTCCGCGTGGCCGCGCTCATCGACGCCGACCCGGCCATGGCCGGGAAGCCGGTCGCGGGCATGCCGGTGCAGCACACCGACGAGCTGGAGAAGATCATCTCGGAGAACGGCGTCTCCATCGGGGTCATCGCGACCCCCGCGGGCGCCGCCCAGCAGGTCAGCGAGCGGCTGATCGCGGCCGGAGTGACCTCCATCCTGAACTTCGCGCCGACCGTCCTGTCGGTGCCGGACGGCGTGGACGTGCGCAAGGTCGACCTCTCGATCGAACTGCAGATCCTCGCCTTCCACGAGCAGCGCAAGGCGGGCGAGGGCGCCGCGGCGGCCGCGGCCGCCGCCGGCGAGGACGAGGACCTCCCGGTCCCCGCGCCCTCCCTGCCGCAGCCCGCCGCCACCCGCGCCCCGGCCGTCGCCGCCCCGGCGCGCAAGAACGGCCCGGAGGGCGACGTACCGGCGGTGATGCCGGCATGAGTCTGCTCGTCGTAGGGCTGAGCCACCGCAGCGCGCCGGTCAGCGTGCTGGAACGCGCCTCCCTCACCACCGATGCCAAGGCGAAGCTGCTGCACGACACCCTGGCCGCCGAACCGGCGACCGAGGCGGCCGTGCTCGCCACGTGCAACCGCATCGAGCTGTACGCCGACGTGGACAAGTTCCACGCCGGTGTCGCCGAGCTGTCCACGCTCCTCGCGCAGCACAGCGGTGTCGCGCTGGAGGAGCTCACTCCCTATCTCTACGTGCACTACGAGGACCGGGCCGTCCACCACCTCTTCTCGGTGGCGTGCGGGCTGGACTCGATGGTGGTCGGCGAGGGCCAGATCCTCGGCCAGATCAAGGACGCGCTCGCGCTGGGGCAGGAGCTCCACACCGCGGGGCGCCTGATCAACGACCTCTTCCAGCAGGCGCTGCGGGTCGGCAAGCGGGCGCACTCCGAGACCGGGATCGACCGGGCCGGGCAGTCGCTCGTCACCTTCGGGCTGGAGCAGCTCGCCGGGCGGGTGCCGGTCGCGGACTGGGCCGGCGGCAAGCGGGCGCTGGTGATCGGCGCCGGTTCGATGTCCTCGCTGGCCGCGGCGACGCTCGCGCGGGTGGGGGTGGCGGAGATCGCCGTCGCGAACCGTACCGCTGCGCGGGCCGAGCGGCTGGTGGAGATCCTGTCCGCCGGGGGCGCTGCCGCGCGGGTCGTGCCGATGGGTGACGTGGCCTGTGAGCTGACACGAGTCGACGTGGTGGTGTCCTGTACCGGGGCCACCGGGCTGGTGCTGACCGGGGACGACGTGGCCGGCGCGCTGGCCAAGGGCGATGCCGCCCCCGGTACCGGTACCGGGGGCGCCCTGCCGGGACCCCGGGGCTCCGCCCCGGACCCCGCGCCTCAATCTCCGGCGGGGCTTGGTTTCGCCCCTGGCTCTGGCCAGGCCGGGCTGGACCGTGCGCTCGGCGCCGAGGCGCGGGTCGGGTCCGTGCGGGACGCCGAGGTCGTGGCGCGGCTCGTGGCCGCGGCCGAAGGGGGGCGGCGGCTGGCGGATGCCGGGGCCGCCCGGACCCTGAGCGCCGCCGCGGTCACCGAGGCGGACGGCTGCCCCGTCGGGGCCGACGCGCTCGCCGCCGACGGGCGCTCCGCGCTCACCGGGGTCGACGCGAACGCGCTGGAGCTGCACGGGACCTGGGCCGACCAGGGCGAGGCCGCCGCGCAGCGGCAGCCGCGCCGGACCGGCCGGGCCCTGGACGCGGGTGCCGAGGTACGGCTCGCGTTCCTCGACCTGGCCATGCCCCGAGACATCGACGCCGCCGTGCACCGGGTCCCCGGGGTGCGCCTCGTCGACATCGAGTCGCTCGCCGAAGCCTCCGCCGACGCGCCGATGGCCGCCGACGTGGACGCGGTGCGCACCATCGTCGCGGACGAGGTGGCCGCCTTCGGGGCGGCCCAGCGCGCCGCGCGCATCACCCCCACCGTCGTCGCCCTGCGCGCGATGGCCGCCGAAGTGGTGGCCATGGAAGTGGCGCGGCTCGACGGCCGGGTACCCGATCTCGACGAGCGGCAGCGGGCCGAAGTGACCCAGACCGTGCGCCGCGTCGTCGACAAGCTCCTCCACGCGCCGACCGTGCGCGTCAAGCAGCTCGCGAGCGAGCCCGGCGGCGCCGGGTACGCCGAGGCGCTGCGTGAACTCTTCGACCTCGACCCGCAGACGGTGGCATCCGTCAGCCGGGCTGACGCGGCCGATCCGAAGAACGACGACCCAGGACGGGCATCATGAACTCACGTCCCGACCAGCCCCTCCGGCTTGGGACACGGCGCAGCAAACTGGCCATGTCCCAGTCGGGACTCGTCGCCGAGGCGGTCAGCGCCGTCACCGGCCGGCCCGTCGAACTGGTGGAGATCACCACCTACGGCGACGTCTCCAAGGAGCTGCTCGCGCAGATCGGCGGGACCGGTGTGTTCGTCACCGCGCTGCGCGACGCCCTGCTGCGCGGCGAGGTCGACTTCGCCGTGCACTCGCTCAAGGACCTGCCGACCACGCAGCCCGACGAGCTGGTGATCGCCGCGATGCCGCAGCGCGAGGACGCGCGCGACGCGCTCGTCGCGCGCGACGGCCTGACCTTCGCGCAGCTGCCCGACGGCGCCCGGATCGGTACCGGTTCGCCGCGCCGCATGGCCCAGCTGAACCACTGCGCCCGCGCGCTCGGGAAGGTCATCGAGACCGTCCCGATCCGGGGCAACGTCGACACCCGCATCGGGTTCGTGCGCGGTGGCGAGCTGGACGCCGTGGTGCTGGCCGCCGCCGGGCTCAACCGGATCGGCCGCGGCGACGAGGCGACCGAGCTGCTGTCGGTCGACAGCGTGCTGCCCGCTCCCGGCCAGGGAGCCCTCGCGGTCGAGTGCCTCGCGTCCAACGCGGACCTCATCGCCGCGCTCGGTGAGCTGGACGACCCGTACACGCGGGCCGCCGTCACCGCCGAGCGTGCCCTGCTCGCCGCCCTGGAGGCCGGCTGCAGCGCCCCCGTGGGCGCGCTCGCCGACCTCCTGGCCGACGGGCAGACTGTCAACGAAATGCGCCTGCGGGGTGTCGTCGGAACGCTCGACGGCGCGACGCTGGTGCAGCTGTCCACCACCGGACCCGTCCCCCACTCGTACGAAGAGGCAGTGGCGCTCGGCCGCGAACTCGCGGACGAGATGCTGGCCAAGGGCGCGGCCGGTCTGATGGGGGAGCGATCCCTGTGAACTCCTCACGTCCCACCACCCCCGCCTTCGCGGCCGTTCCCGCGCACGGGCAGGTCACCTTCCTCGGTGCCGGCCCGGGCGACCCGGGACTGCTGACGCTGCGCGCGGTCGAGGCCCTCGCGGCCGCCGATGTGCTGATCGCGGAGCCGGAGGTGCTGGAAGTCGTCCGTACGCATGCGCGCACGGGTGTCGACACGCCTCAGCTGACGGTTGCTGACGAGAAGTCAGCAGCCGCCGGTGTACCGGTCATCCGGGACGCGGCCAATCTTGTCATGGAGGCCGCGCGCTCGGGCAAGCGGGTCGTCCGTGCGGTGACCGGCGACCCCGGTCTCGACGGGACCGCCGCCGAGGAAATGCTGGCCTGCGCCAACGAGGGGATCCCCTTCGAGGTCGTGCCGGGCGTCGCCAACGCGGTGGGCGTGCCCGCCTACGCCGGGGTGCCGCTGCGCGGCCGGTCCGGCGCGGACGTGCGCTTCGTCGACGCGAAGAACGCCTCGGCCCGCTGCTGGAGCGAGGTCGGCGCCAGCGACGGGATCCTGGTGGTCTCCGCGACCCTGGAGACCGTCGCCGCCGCGGCCGCGGAGCTGGTGAGCGCCGGGCGCAAGCCCGACACCGAGCTGACCGTGACCGTGGGCGGTACGACGACCCGCCAGCGGACCTGGACCGCGACCCTGGGCACCATCGCCCAGGTGTTCAAGCAGGGCAAGGTGCTCCCCTCGCCCGAGGGCGGCCGTCCGGTCATAGCCGTGGTCGGTGAGCACGGCGCCGCCGCGCGGCGCGAGGAGCTGGCCTGGTTCGAGTCGAAGCCGCTGTTCGGCTGGCGGGTGCTCGTGCCGCGGACGAAGGAGCAGGCCGCTTCGCTCTCCGACCAGCTGCGCTCCTACGGCGCGGTGCCGCACGAGGTGCCCACCATCGCCGTGGAGCCGCCGCGCACCCCGCAGCAGATGGAGCGGGCGGTCAAGGGCCTGGTGACGGGCCGCTACGAGTGGATCGCCTTCACCAGCGTCAACGCCGTCAAGGCGGTGCGGGAGAAGTTCGAGGAGTACGGGCTCGACGCGCGCGCCTTCGCCGGGATCAAGGTCGCCGCGGTGGGCGAGCAGACCGCGGCCGCGCTGGTCGAGTTCGGCGTGAAGCCGGACCTGGTGCCGAGCGGCGAGCAGTCCGCGGCCGGGCTGCTGGAGGACTGGCCGCCGTACGACCCGGTCTTCGACCCGATCGACCGCGTCTTCCTGCCGCGCGCCGACATCGCGACCGAGACGCTGGTGGCCGGGCTGATAGAGCTGGGCTGGGAGGTCGACGACGTCACGGCCTACCGGACCGTGCGCGCGTCGCCGCCGCCGGCGGACACCCGTGAGGCGATCAAGGGTGGCGGCTTCGACGCGGTGCTCTTCACGTCGTCCTCGACCGTGCGCAACCTGGTCGGCATCGCGGGCAAGCCGCACAACGTGACGGTCATCGCCTGTATCGGCCCGGCGACGGCGAAGACGGCGGAGGAGCACGGCCTGCGGGTCGACGTCCTGTCGCCCGAGCCGAGCGTCTCGAAGCTGGCGGAGGCCCTGGCCGAGTATGGGGCCGCTCGCCGCGACGCGGCGAAGGAGGCCGGCGAGGCCGTGTGCCGGCCTAGCGAGCGCAGGCCGGGAGCGCGGCGGCGTCGTACGACCTGACGGTCGGTCGATCGGTCGGCCGGTCGTGGAGTTACCCCCACTGGGGCCCGGGTGCGCATCGCACCGGGCCCCAGTGGCATGCTCGGGCCATGAGGCTTGGGGGAGCGCTACGGGAGCTGTGCGCGGCGGTGGCGGCGTACGACCACGAGAGGGCCGGGGAACTGGTCGCGGCCGGGGCGGATCCGGACCTGGCCCTGCCGGACGGAACGACCCCGCTGCTGCGGGCGGTCGAGGGCGGCTCTCCGGCGGTGGTGAAGGCCCTGCTCGGAGAGGATGCCGGGACCCGGTTGCCGGAGGCGGAGCGGGCCCGGCTGCTGGCGGCGGCCCGCCGGTGGTCGGAGGCGGGCGCGGAGGCGGAGCTGCGGCGGCTCACGGGGGCGCGGGGGCCGGTGGAGGTGCGCGCCGTCGAGGAGGAGTGGACCGACATCGAGGAGTTCACCCTCGGCGGGTCGACGGTCCGGGACGGGCACGCGGGCGTGCTGACCGCGCTGGAGCGGGCGTTCGGCATCGCGGCGCCGCTGGGAGAACTGATCGACCGGGCGGCCCGGTACCCCGATGTGTGCCACGCGGTCTGGGCGGAGTCGCGGGCCGCCGTGATGGTGGGCCCCCTCGTGCGGAGCTGGCAGGAGGTGCTGGCCTTCCGGACGCACCCGTCGCCCGGCCACCGCCGCTTCGTGGTCGACTACTTGGGGTCCCGGACCTGGTGCGTGAACGCCGGCTCGGACTCGTACGAGGAAGAGTGCCGCGTGCTCTTGGCCTGGGTGGCGGGGGAACCGGACGCGGGCGTGCTCGCCGCGCTCCTCGACGTCTTCGCGGGCGAAGTGGACCTGGACACCGAGGCGGCCGCCCTGCCCCACGCGGGGCATCAGGACCCCCGGGTACGGCGCGAGGTGCCGTACTGCCTGCACCGGCTCGGCTTCCCGCTGACGACCGTGTCGAGGACGGCCCTGCACGTCCTGGCGGGCGATCCGGACGCGGGGACGCGGTGTGCGGCGGCCGGTACCCTCGGCCATGCGCGGGAGTCGACGACTGCCACCCGGGAAGTTCTCCTCGGACTGCTGGGCGACCCGGAGCACGCCGTACGGCTCGCCACCGCCGGAGCCCTGGCGGCGTGGCCGCATCACAGGGCGGAGGAGGTCGAGCGGGCGCTGGTGTCCTTGCTGGACGAGGAGGACCAGCTGCTGCGCCTGGAGGGTGCCTACGGGCTGGCGCGGCGGGATGACCCGCGCACGCCGGAGGCGTACGAGCGGGTCGGACCGCTGGGCCCGGAGTTCGAGCACGACACCCGGGCCGACGAGCTGTGGCGCTGGAAGCTCAGGCAGCGACCCAGCGGGTGAGGCCGACCCAGGCGGCGGGGGAGACGGCGAGGATGGGGCCGTCGGTGACCTTGGAGTCCCGGACGTGGACGGTGTCGGTGCAGGGTGCGACTTCGACGCACTGGCCGCCTTGGTCACTGCTGTAACTGGACTTGAACCACGTCAGTGGGGTGCTCATGCCTCTCCTAGCAGCCGATCCAACAGGTCCTTCGTCTCCGTGAAGTTGAGGGCCTGTGACCGCAGCATCGCATATTTCTGAGTGAGGATGCTGACCTCATTAGGGTCGCGCATGAGGAAACTGCCGCGTTGGGTTTCCGAGTAGGCGAGCCGCTGGAAATCGGGGGTTTCCAGCAGGGTGAACGGGCCGGAGAGGCCAGCATGACTGGTCATGCCCTGGGGGAGGACTTGGAGGCAGAGGCCCGGGAAGTCGGCGCACATGCGCAGATGGCGCAGTTGCTCCCTCCACACCGCTTCGCCGCCCAGCCGGTCGCGAAGTACGGGCTCCCACATGACGAAACTGAGGGTCGGCGGAGTGGCGCGGCGCAGGATCTCCTGGCGCTTCATCCGCAAGGCGGTCTGGAGTTCTATCTTCTCCTGGCCGAGGTACGGGACGTGGCACCCGAAGACCGCACGGGCGTAGTCCTCCGTCTGAAGCAGGCCGGGGACGATCAGGGTGTCGTACCACGACAGGGCGAGGGCCTCCTTCTCCCGCTCCATGTACTCCTCGGCCCAGGCCGGGATCATGTCGACCTCGGGGAGGCGGTTCGCCGCGACCGTCAACAGCCCGGGGAGGCCGAGAACCTGATCCATCCTCTCGGCCACGTTCGGCATCAGGGTGCGCCTGCCCTGTTCGATCGACGCGACCGTCTCGACGTCGATGTGCAGCGCCTCGGCCAGCTCGCGCTGGGTCATTCCTTTGGCGGCGCGGGCGGTGGCGACCAGCGCACCGACCATCTTCATCGCCGTCTCGTTGGGCCGCGGCCTCTTGCGTGGTGGCATGCCTGTGAACTCCCCGCCTGGGCACGAGAGATACCGGTACCGACCCGTACTCGTGAAGGAGTACGGGTTGCTCGGCTCCCCCACGCTAGTCACGCACCGCGACCATGGCGGCGTGATTCCGGAAATTCATGCAGCCCTGCTGCGCGAGTGGGCCTACCCCCGCAGTCGTCGAACCGTCCGCTCTGCCAGGGAGTTTGCGGCGGTGACACTGCACAGGTGGGGTGTCACATGCCGCCAGGACGAGGTGTTGCTCTGCGTGAGCGAGCTGGCGACCAACGCCGTGCTGCGCGGGGTGCCGCCCGGCCGCGGGTACCGGTTGCGGCTGCTGCGGTTCGCTGACCTCGTGCGGGTCGAGGTGCACGACAGCGGGGGCGGGCGGCCGTGCGTGCAGAACCGGGACCTCGACGCCGAGGGCGGTCGCGGGCTGCTGCTCGTGGCGGCGCTCGCGGACCGGTGGGGGGTCGGGGTGCGGGTGCCCGGGAAGGTGGTGTGGTGCGAGTTCGGGCTGGGGGAGGACGGCCGACGCGACCCCCTACGCTGGGAGGCGACTGCTGTCGATGCTCGAAGAGGCGACTGAAGATGAGCGCGTACGGATCCTTCCCCGGTTCGCGGCCCCGCAGGCTCCGCACCACCCCCGCCATGCGGCGGATGGTCGCGGAGAACCGGCTGCACCCCTCCGACCTGATCCTCCCGGCGTTCGTCCGGGAAGGCATCAGCGAGCCCATCGCGATCTCGGCCATGCCGGGCGTCGTCCAGCACACCCGGGACACGCTGCGGAAGGCCGCGGCCGAGGCCGTGGCGGCGGGCGTCTCGGGGATCATGCTCTTCGGCGTCCCGGCGGACGAGAACAAGGACGCGCTCGGCACGGCGGGCACGGAGCCGGACGGCATCCTCCAGCTCGCGATCCGCGACGTGAAGGCGGAGGTCGGCGACGACCTCGTCATCATGTCGGACCTGTGCCTGGACGAGTTCACCGACCACGGCCACTGCGGCGTGCTGGACGAGCACGGCCGGGTCGACAACGACGCGACGCTGGAGCGGTACGCCGAGATGGCGCAGGTCCAGGCCGACGCGGGCGTCCACGTGGTGGGGCCGAGCGGCATGATGGACGGGCAGGTCGGCGTGGTCCGCGACGCCCTGGACGAGACGGGCCACGAGGACGTCGCGATCCTGGCGTACACGGCGAAGTACACCTCCGCCTTCTACGGTCCCTTCCGCGAGGCCGTCGCCTCCTCGCTTCAGGGCGACCGCAAGACGTACCAGCAGGACCCGGCGAACTCGCGGGAGTCGATGCGCGAGCTGGCGCTCGACCTCGAAGAGGGCGCCGACATGGTGATGGTGAAGCCCGCGGGGCCCTACCTGGACATCCTGTACCGGGTCGCGCAGGCCGTGGACGTGCCGGTGGCCGCCTACCAGATCAGCGGCGAGTTCGCGATGGTCGAGGCGGCGGCGGAGAAGGGCTGGATCGAGCGCGAACGCGCCATCCTGGAGACCCTGACCGGCATCAAGCGCGCGGGCGCCGACACGATCCTGACGTACTGGGCGACCGAGGTCGCGGGCTGGCTGCGCGAGGTGCGCTGAGCGGGTCCGGGGTCCGGATCCTCCTTCCTGAACCGGTCGCGGGCAGGCGACACTTGGGGTCATGACCGGTGACGACCCCGCCCCCGCGCCGGACCCCGTGGAGTACCTGGAACGGGTGCTGTGGGAGGCCTTCCGGCGGGCCTGCGCCACCATGCGGCTGCACGACGCGGTGCAGCGGCGGATCTGGGCCTTCCGCTCGCCGCGGGTGGAGGCGCTGGGCTGGTTCCCGGACGAGGGCGAGTCGGCGGGCCTGCGGTCCCTGCTGGCGCGGGCGGACGCCGAATGCGCCGTGTACGTACGCGAGTCGCCCGGTCCGTGGCCGCCGGCCGGTCCGGGGGCGGACCCGCGCGGGACGCGGTTGGTGGTGGCCGCCGCCGTCTGGCCGGGCGCGGGCCTGTCGGGCCTGCGGATCGCCGCGTACGGCCGGGACGGATCGCTGGAGGAGGTCACCGGCGACGGGGTGCGGCTGGAGGACACCCACCTCGACGTGCCGTGGCTACGGTCCTGCCTGCCGATGGCGGTGACGCTGCCGGTGCCCCGGCCCCCGCTGCGGGCCCTGGAGCGGTGGCGCCGGGCGGCCGGGGCCCGCTTCGACTGGCTGTAGCGCGGGGCGGGGCGCAGGCTGGAGACAGAGGCCTGGAGGTGGTCCGTCATGTCCACGCTCGTCGGATGGCATGTGGAACTGGAATTCTCCGAGGAGGGCCACCGCACCAGCACGGCGGCGCTGCTCAGGCTCGGTGACGGCTCGGAAGTGCGGGGCCGGGGGTACGCGATGCGGCACCCCTCCGACCCGGAACAGTTGCGGGTCGGAGAGGAGATCGCGGGCGCGCGGGCCCTGATGGACCTCGCGTCCCAGCTGCTGCAGAAGGCGCACGGTGAGATCGACGCGGCGACAGGGCGGCACTCGTATCCGTTGAACCACTGAGGGGAGTAACCCCGGCTGCGCCGGGTCGCGGCTTCGCCGCGAGGGGGCGGGGTTTCGCGCTTCGGGGTCGGGGTGGTTCCGGGGGCTGCCCGTCAGTTCCACTGTCTTCCCGTGCCGGGGCGTCCCGTCAAGAGCGCTCCTTCGTCGCGTCGCTTCGCGATGGCCTGCGGCCACTCTTGACATGCCACCCCGTCC
>NZ_JBEXPB010000074.1:0-21395 GCF_040611795.1 Streptomyces sp. NPDC006529
GGCGCAGGAGCAGTTCCAGGCCCAGTTCGGGCCGCACCGCGCGCAGGCCGCCCGGGCAGTCCCGGGACGGTCTGAGACGCGGCCCCGGGCCCGGGCGCGGGACCCGGGGTAAGGCCCCCGGCGGCCTACGCCTGGTACGGCCGGGCCGGCCAAGGGGCGTCGGCCGGGCGGAGGGCCGCGACCCCGTCACCGGCCAGCGCCGCGCTCAGCGCGAGGACGCCGGTGACCAGCCCGGCGTTCGCCAGCTCCCCCGCCAGCACCCCCCGCACCAGCTCCCCCAACGGCACCCGCGCCAGCTCCATGTCCGCCTCCTCGTCCGAGACGGCGAACCGGTCCCCCTCCGCCTCCGCGAGGTCCCGCGCCAGGAAGATCCGGATCGCCTCGTCCGACCCGCCGGGCGAGGCGAAGAAGTCGGCGAGCACCCACCAGGACTCCGCCTGGACGTGGGTCTCCTCGTACAGCTCCCGCCGCGCCGCGTGCAGCGGGTTCTCCCCCGGTACGTCGAGCAGCCCTGCCGGCAGCTCCCACAGCCGGTGCCGCACCGGGTGCCGGTACTGCCGCAGCACCAGGACCCGGTCCTCCTCGTCCAGCGCCAGTACGCACACCGATCCCGGGTGCACCTGGTAGTCGCGCCGCACGACGGCTCCGTCCGGCATCCGGACCTGGTCCGACCGGACCGCCGTCTTCGCGCCCTCGAACGGGGTCCGCGCGGCGACGACCTCCCACGACTCCGCCGTGTCAGTGATGCCCATGGCCATACCCTCCCGGGAAACGCGACAGCCGGGACACGGTTCGTGCCCCGGCTGCCTACCGTATCGACCGTAGGGCGGTCGGCTCCGCGCCTACGCGCCCTGCTGGCGCGCCACGGCCGCCTTGACCAGCCCCGCGAAGAGCGGGTGCGGGCGGGTCGGACGCGAGCGCAGCTCCGGGTGGGCCTGGGTGGCCACCAGGTAGGGGTGCACCTCGCGCGGGTACTCGACGTACTCGACGAGCTTGTTGTCGGGGGAGGTGCCGGAGAAGACGAGGCCCGCCTTCTTCTCCAGCTCGCCGCGGTAGGCGTTGTTCACCTCGTAGCGGTGGCGGTGGCGCTCCTCGACGTACGGCTGGTCGTCGTAGACCTCGCGCACGATCGAGCCCTCGGCGAGCTTCGCCGGGTACATGCCCAGGCGCATGGTGCCGCCCAGGTCGCCCGCGCCCTCGACGAAGGCCAGCTGCTCCTCCATCGTGGAGATCACCGGGTGGGGGGTGGAGGCGTCGAACTCGGTGGAGTTCGCGTCCTCGATGCCCGCCAGGTTGCGCGCGGCCTCGATGACCACGCATTGCAGGCCCAGGCACAGGCCGAGCAGCGGGATCTTGTTCTCGCGGGCGTAGGTGATCGCGCCGACCTTGCCGTTGACGCCGCGGTCGCCGAAGCCGCCGGGCACGCAGATCGCGTCCACGTCGGACAGCTGCGCGGCGGCGCCGGCCGGGGTCTTGCAGTCGTCGGAGGTGACCCACTTGATCTGGACGCGGGCCTTGTTGGCGAAACCGCCGGCGCGCAGCGCCTCGGTCACCGACAGGTAGGCGTCGGGCAGGTCGATGTACTTGCCGACCAGCGCGACCTTGACCTCGTGGTCGGGGTTGTGGACCCGGTCCAGCAGGTCCTCCCAGACGCGCCAGTCGACGTCGCGGAAGGGCAGGTCGAGCTTGCGCACGACATAGGCGTCCAGGCCCTCGGTGTGCAGGACCTTCGGGATGTCGTAGATCGACTTGGCGTCGATCGCGGCGACGACCGCGGCCTCGTCGACGTCGCACATCAGCGAGATCTTGCGCTTGATGGAGGTCGGGACCTCGCGGTCGGCGCGCAGCACGATCGCGTCGGGCTGGATGCCGATGTTGCGCAGGGCCGCGACCGAGTGCTGGGTCGGCTTGGTCTTCAGCTCGCCGGAGGGGCCGATGTAGGGCAGCAGCGAGATGTGCACGACGAAGACGTTGTCGCGGCCGACCTCGTGGCGGACCTGGCGGACGGTCTCCAGGAACGGCAGGGACTCGATGTCGCCGACCGTGCCGCCGACCTCGGTGATGACGACGTCGACGTCGTCGGTCGCCATCCGCCGGATGCGGTGCTTGATCTCGTTGGTGATGTGCGGGATGACCTGCACCGTGTCGCCGAGGTACTCGCCGCGCCGCTCCTTGGCGATGACCTGCGAGTAGACCTGGCCGGTGGTGACGTTGGCCGAGCCGTCGAGGTCGACGTCGAGGAAGCGCTCGTAGTGCCCGATGTCCAGGTCGGTCTCGGCGCCGTCGTTGGTGACGAACACCTCACCGTGCTGGAACGGGTTCATGGTGCCCGGGTCGACGTTGAGGTAGGGGTCGAGCTTCTGCATCGTGACCCGCAGGCCGCGCGCCTTCAGCAGCGCACCCAGGCTGGAGGCCGTGAGGCCCTTGCCGAGGGACGAAGCGACACCCCCGGTGACGAAGATGTGCTTGGTCGTCATGGCTGTGCTGTTTCGAAAAGCAGCGGGCGGCGTCGCCAAGAGGGGGCTCCCGTGGTCGCGAGGTGAGTGAGTCCGACACCTTCCCCGGGGTCCGTGAAGGAGTATCCGGGGGCGTCGAAGCTGCGGTTTCGGGGTTCCTGATTCGCACAGGCAGACCACCGGTCCACGGGGTACCAGCCTATCAGCGACCCGGAGAGTCCGCCTCCGGCCGCGTCCGCGGCGCGCCCCGCGGGCATCCGCCGAGCGGGTCGGCCGGCGCCACCCCCGTACCCGTTGGCAACGCCAACACCGTCACCCGTTTGGCTCAGGCATATTCTTCCAAGACTTAAGGAGATCACTAGGGTGCCGTCATATCCTGCTCGGATATCACTCAGCGGGAATCGCACAACGCAAGCGCCCCTCGGGGCGGACGTGGCCGTTCGACTGGAGTTGCAAGTGTCCGGGCGCATCGAGGATTACGCACTGATCGGGGACATGCAGACCGCCGCGCTGGTCTGCCGGGACGGCTCGGTGGACTGGTTGTGTCTGCCACGTTTCGATTCCCATGCCGTCTTCGCGGCCCTCCTCGGGACCGAGGACCACGGTTTCTGGCGCATCGGCCCCGCCTTCGCGCCGGGCGCCGCCGCGCCCCGGGCCGACCGGCGCCGGTACAACGGCGATTCCCTGGTCCTGGAGTCCGAGTGGGACACGCCGCGCGGCACGGTGCGCGTGACGGACTTCATGCCGCCGCGCGAGGACCACGCCCCGCAGCTGGTCCGGATCGTGGAGGGCGTCAGTGGCCGGGTGCCGATGCGGTCCGCCCTTCGCATGCGGTTCAGCTACGGCCGGGTGGTGCCCTGGGTGCACAAGGTGGACACCCGTACGGTCGCCGTCGCGGGTCCGGACTCCGTGTGGCTGGACACCGAGGCGGAGACCTACGGCAAGGACCTCACCACCTACTCCGACTTCACGGTCGCTCCCGGTGAGCGGATCGCCTTCTGCATCAGCTGGCAGCCATCGCACAAGGAGCCCCCGGAGGCGCCCGACGCCGAGGCGGCGCTGGAGGCCACCACGCTGTTCTGGCGCGAGTGGGTCGAGCAGTGCACCTACCACGGCCCCTACCGCGAGGCGGTCGTCCGTTCCCTGATCACCCTCAAGGCGCTGACGTACGGGCCCACGGGCGGCATCGTGGCCGCGCCGACCACCTCCCTGCCGGAGGAGATCGGCGGCGTCCGGAACTGGGACTACCGCTACACCTGGCTGCGCGACGCGGCGATCACCCTGTCCTCGCTGCTGCGCACCGGCTACCGCGCGGAGGCCGCGGCCTGGCGCGAGTGGCTGCTGCGGGCGGTGGCGGGCGACCCGGAGAACCTGCAGATCATGTACGGGATCGCGGGCGAGCGGGAGCTCGGCGAGACCGAGCTGGACTGGCTGCCCGGGTACGAGAACTCCACGCCCGTGCGCGTCGGCAACGGCGCGGCGCACCAGCTCCAGCTCGACGTCTACGGCGAGGTCACCGAGGCCCTGCACCTGGGCCACATGACGGGCCTGGCGCGCAACGACTACGCGTCGCTGCTCCAGCTCAAACTGATCCGCTACCTGGAAACGCACTGGAACGAGCCGGACGAGGGCATCTGGGAGGTGCGCGGACCGCGCCGCCACTTCGTGCACTCGAAGGTCATGGCGTGGGTCGCCGTGGACCGCACGATCAAGCTGATCGAGAGCGGTGACGCGGACGGCCCGCTGGAGCGCTGGCGCGAGCTGCGCGACGAGATCCACCAGGACGTGTGCGAGAAGGGGTACGACAAGGAGCGCAACACCTTCACCCAGTCCTACGGGTCGAAGGAACTGGACGCCTCGCTGCTGCTCATCCCGCAGATGGGCTTCCTGCCGCCGGACGACAAGCGGGTCATCGGCACGATCGAGGCGATCCAGCGCGAACTGTCGACCCCGGACGGCTTCATCCTGCGCTACCCGACGGCCGGCGAGGAGGCCGGCGTGGACGGCCTGGAGGGCGACGAGGGGGCCTTCCTCGCGTGTTCGTTCTGGATGGCCGACGACCTGGCGATGATCGGCCGCGTGGACGAGGCCCGGCGCCTCTTCGAGAAGCTGCTCTCGCTGCGCAACGACCTCGGTCTGCTGGCGGAGGAGTGGGACCCGGTCCTCCAGCGCCAGGTGGGCAACTTCCCGCAGGCGTTCAGCCACGTCCCCCTGATCGACACCGCCCTGCGGCTGACGGCGAGCGGCGCGTACGGGGGGTAGGCGCCCGGGGGCGCGGCCCGCACCCCGGGCCGCTTCCCCGGCGCGCCGCGCGCGGGCCCGCCTCCTACGCTGGAGGGGTCCCCACGCCCCTGCGAGGAAGGGGGCGGCCATGGCTCCCCTCTCGAAGGCGGGCACGGCTCTCGCCGAGCTCCGCGACGATCTCTGCGGTGAGGTCCTCGCTCCGGGGGACCCGGGGTACGACGACGCCCGCACCGTGTTCAACGCCATGGTGGACCGGCGTCCCGCCGTCATCGCCCGGTGCGAGAGCGAGGCCGACGTCGTCACCGCCGTCCGCTTCGCCCGCGAGCTGGACCTGAAGATCGCGGTGCGCGGCGGCGGTCACAGCGTGGCGGGCGACGGGCTCGGGGACGGCGCCCTCGTGGTCGACCTGCGCCGGATGAACGAGGTGACGGTCCACCCGGCCGCCGGGGCCGTCCGGGTCGGCGGCGGCGCCCTGATGGGCGACCTCGACCGGGCCTGCGCGCCGTACGCGGTGGCCACCACGGGCGGGCGCGTCTCCACCACCGGCGTCGGCGGACTCGTCCTCGGCGGCGGCTCGGGCTGGCTGGACCGCGCCTTCGGCCTGTCCGTGGACAACCTCCTCGGCGTGGACCTGGTCACCGCCGACGGCGAGACCCTGACCGCGACCGCCGAGGACCGTCCCGAGCTGTTCTGGGCCCTGCACGGCGGCGGCGGGAACTTCGGCGTCGCGACCTCCCTGACCCTGCGCACCCACCCGCTGCCCGCCTTCGCCGTGGCGCTGCTGCTGTATCCGCCCGGGGCGGGGCCCGAGGTGGCCCGCGTCTACCGCGACGTCCTGGAGGCGGCGCCGCCCGAGGCCGGGGGCGAGCTGATCTTCATGACCGGGCCGCCCGCCCCCTTCGTACCGCCCGAGCTGGTCGGGACCCCGCTGTGCGGCGCGCTGGTCACCTTCGCGGGCACGGAGGAGGAGCTGCGGAAGGTGGCGGCGCCGCTGCTGGCGCTCGCGCACCCGGCGGAACTGGTCACGGCCCTGCACTACGCCGACTTCCAGTGCATGCTCGACGACCCGCCGGGGCTGCGCAACCACTGGTCGGCGGAGTACCTGACCGGCGCCCCGGACGAGCTGCTCGACGTCTTCTGCGCCCGCGCCGCCTCGACGCCCACCCAGCACGTGCTGTTCCCGCTGAGCGGCGCGGTCGCGGACGGCCCGACGGGCTACCCGGTGCCGTACCGGGAGGCGCCCTGGGCGGTGCACCCCTTCGCCGTGTGGGAGGACCCGGCCGACGACGCCCGCTGCCGGCAGTGGGTGAAGGACGTACGGGCCGACGTGCAGCCCTGGAGCACGGGGGCCGTGTACCTCAACTTCACCGGCGACGAGGGACCCGAGCGGGTCGCGGCCGGGCTGGGCGCCGCGAACCTGCGGCGCCTCGCCGAGGTGAAGGCGCGGTACGACCCCGACAACGTCTTCCGTTTCAACCACAACATCAAACCGGCCTGATCACGGCCCCGCGGACCCCTGATAGCGTCCCGCGACATGGACAACCAGGGCGGTATCACCGTTCAGCGGGCACTGGAGCTGCCGGGACTGCGCAGCGGGCTGCCGGAGGTCATGGCGGGCGCGGACCGCCTCGGGCGCACCGTGCGCTGGGTGCACGCGGGCGAGGTGCCCAACATCGCCTCGCTGCTCAAGGGCGGTGAGCTGCTGCTGACCACCGGCCTCGGGCTGGGCACCCGGCCGAGCGAGCAGCGCGCCTTCGTGCGCCGCCTCGCCGACCGGGGGATCGCCGCGCTCGTCGTCGAGCTGGGGCCGCGCTTCACCAAGCTGCCCGCGACGATCGTGGAGACGGCGCGCGCGGCCGGGCTGCCGCTGGTCCAGCTGCACCGCGAGGTGCCCTTCGTCGCGGTGACGGAGGAGGTCCACACCGAGATCGTCAACGGGCACTACGCCCTGCTCCAGCGCGCCGAGGAGGTCCACCGGCGCTGCACGCAGGCGCTCCTGGGCGGCGGCGGGATCCCCCAGGTCCTGCGCATCCTCGCCGACTTCACCGCCAACCCGGTGTTCCTGGAGACCCCCGACGGACAGCTGCTCTACGCGGCCGCCAGCACGGCGGGCGAGGCCGCGGCCGACCCCCTCCAGGTCTGGGAGGGGCTGCGCGGCCAGCGGGAGGCCGACCCCTCCGCGCACACCGTGGTCGTCGACGTACCGGGCGGCGGACCCGGCACCGGGTCGGTCCGGGCGCGCCTCGTCCTGCTGGGGGTCGGCGCGCCGCTGCTGCCCGTGCACCGGATGGCGGCGGAGCGGACCGCGGGGGTGCTGGCGGTGGTCCTGATGCAGGCCCGCCAGGAGGACGAGCTGGCGGCGCGGGGGCGTGGGGACTTCCTGACCGACCTGGCGGAGGGCCGGATCAGCGCGGAGGACGCTCCGGCGCAGGCGCGCGTCCTCGGCTTCAAGCCGGGCGCCGGGCCGCTGCTGCCGATCGTCATGCGGCTGGCCTCCGACCTCGGGGCGTCGGGGAACTGGGCGGTGCTCGCCCGCGCCGTGCTGGAGGAGCTCGCGGCGGTCGGCGTGCCGGTGCTGCTGGGCGTGCGGCCGGTGGAGGGGCGGGTGCCGCTGCTGGTGTCGCTGCGGGCGGAGTCGGAGCGTACGACGGTCGCCGACCGGGTCGCGGCGGCGCTGCGGGCCGGGGTGGAGCGGGCCGGCCTGGACCGGGCGGGCGCCCCGCCCGCGGTGGTGGTCGGCGTCGCGGGCGGCTGGGCGGCGGCCTCCGCGGGCCTGCGGCACGCGGCCGAGACGGCGACGGCCGCGCAGGGGCTGCCCGCGCGGCCGTGGTACGACGCGCGCCGGCTGGACATCGACCTGCTGCTGTGGCGGCTGCGGGAACAGCCGGACCTGGCCGCCTTCGTGGAGCGGGCCATCGGGGCGCTGCGCACGCACGACCTGACCTCCAAGCCGCCGCTGCTGCCCACGCTGGAGACGTACCTGGCGCACGCGGGCCGCAAGGCGGAGACGGCCCGGGAGCTGCACCTGAACCGCCAGACCCTGTACAACCGGCTGGCCCGCATCGCGGAGCTGCTGGGCACGGACCTGGACGACCCGGAGACGGTCCTGTCGCTGAGCCTGGCCCTGCGGGCCCGCCGGCACGTGAGCGCCGCCTCCCCGTCCTGACGGGGGCGGGGCCGCCGGTCAGCGCCCCCAGCGCTCCATCAGCTCGTCGTACACGGACAGCACCTGCGCCACCGTGTCGTCCTCCGAGGGCCACGTCCGGGCCTGGGCGCGCCCGGCCCCGGCCAGGGCGGCGCGCCGGTCCGGGGACGACAGGAGGCCGCCCACCGCGCGGGCCAGCGCCTCGGCATCGCCGTACGGGACCAGGACCGCCGCGTCCCCCACCAGCTCCGGTACGCCGCCGACGTCCGTGGCCACGAGCGCCACCCCGGCCCGCAGGGCCTCCTGGGCCAGCAGCGAGCGCGCCTCCCAGCGGCTCGGCAGCACCGCCACGTCGGCCGCGGCCAGCAGTTCGGCCGCGTCGGAGCGCCGCCCGAGCAGCCGTACGGGCAGGTCCTCGTCCATGATCCGCCGGGTCAGCTCGGCCCGCAGCGGCCCCTCCCCCGCGATCACCAGCAGCGGTACGGGGTCCAGCTCCCGCCAGGCGCGCGCCGCGTCCAGCAGCACCCCGTAGCCGCGGTGCGCCACCAGGCTGCCGACCGCGATCAGCAACGGCCGTTCCACCGCGCCCAGTTCCGCCCGCACCTTCTCCAGGTCACCGCGTGTCCGCGCCCCCGGCACCGTCACCGGCGCGAGCCGCGCGTCCCGGGCCCCCCGCAGCCGGGCCAGGTCCACCTGGTCCGAGGACGCGCCCAGGACCACCGCCGCCGACCGCGCCACCCGGCGCTCCATCAGCCGGGAGATGCGCCCGAGCGCGCCCCCGGCCGCGGGGCCGCCGCCGTGCCAGGTCACCACCAGGGGCACCCGGTGCCCGCGCAGGGCCAGCGCGGCCCGCATCGCGGCCCGCACCCCGTGCGCGTGGACCACGTCGGCGCCCGCGCAGACGGCCCGCAGGGCGCTCACCGCGTCGGGGGCGAACTGTGCGCCGGCGCCGGTGAAGTCGTACTCCCCCTCGGCCTCGACGGGCGCGCACACCGTCACCCGCAGCCCGCGCGCGGCGAGTCCGGTGGCGAGCGAGCGCACGTGCGCGCTGCTGCCCGCGCCGGCGCCGCCGAGGACCTGGACGGTGCGCAGGGGCGGCCGCCCGTACGGCTGGGCGGGGGCGGGTACCGCGGAGCTGCTCACGGGCGGGGCTCCTGGAGGAGGGAGTCAGAGACGTCGCCCAGGATGCCAGCCCGCACGCGCGTACCGGGACCATACGGGTGCGGATCCCGTACGGGAGCGGCTGATATTCACCTGACCATCACCCACATGGGTGAGGGTCAGGGGCCGTTCGTTCACGGCACGGCCACCCGCACGGGCGCGGGCCGGGCACCGACAGGACTCGGGCCCGGCACCGGCACCGGCACCGGCTAAGCGTCCGCGCGCGCCGTGGCGAGCAGTTCCTCCGCGTGCGCCCGGGCCGTCTCGGAGTCCTCCTGGCCGGCCAGCATCCGCGACAGCTCACGGATCCGGTCCTCGCCCTCCAGGACGGTGACCCCGCTGCGGGTCACGGACCCGTCGTGCGTCTTCTCCACCAGCAGCTGCCGGTCCGCGAAGGCCGCCACCTGCGGGAGGTGCGTGACGACGACGACCTGCGCGGTCTTCGCCAGCTTGGCGAGGCGGCGGCCGACCTCGACGGCCGCCTTGCCGCCCACGCCCGCGTCGACCTCGTCGAAGAGGTACGTCGGCACCGGGTCCGACCCCGCGAAGACCACCTCGACCGCCAGCATCACCCGGGAGAGTTCACCGCCCGAGGCGCCCTTGGCGATCGGCCGCGGCTGCGCGCCCGGGTGCGGGGCCAGCAGCAGCTCCACCTCGTCGGCTCCCGACGGCCCGTAGGCCACCACGCGGCCGTTGACCTCGACGCCTTCGCCCGAGGGGTCCTCGGTCTGCCGGATGTCGATGCTCACGCGGGCGTGCGGCATGGCCAGGGAGGCCAGCTCGGCGGTCACGGCGGAGGCGAAGCGCGCGGCGGCCTCCGTCCGCGCGTCGGTCAACGCCTGCGCGAGGCCCGACAGTTCGGAGCGCAGCGCGTCCCGCTCGGCGGTCAGCTCCGCGATCCGCTCGTCGTCGCCGTCGAGTTCCAGCAGCCGCTCGGCGCCCCGCTCGGCCCACTCCAGTACGGAGTCCACGGTCGCCCCGGCGGCCCCGGCGGACCCGTACTTGCGGGTCAGCTGGGTCAGCGCGGCGCGCCGCTCCTCGACGGCGGCCAGCCGCAGCGGATCGGCGTCGAGCCCGTCGGCGTAACCGGCCAGCTCCCCCGCCACGTCGGCGAGCAGGATCCCCAGCTCCCCGATCCGTTCGGCGAGGACGCCGAGCGCCGGGTCGTGGGCGCGTACGGCCTCCAGCGCCCGGTGGGCGCCCGCGACCATGGTGTTCGCGTCGACGCCCTCCGGGTCCTCCGGATTGCCCGCGAGCGCGGCGTGCGCGGCGGCGGCCGCCGAGGCCAGGGACTCGGCGTGGCCGAGCCGCTCGGCCTCCGCCGCCAGCTCCACGTCCTCTCCGGGAAGCGGCTCCACGGCCGCGATCTCGTCGAGGCCGAAGCGCAGCAGGTCCGCCTCCTGGGCCCGCTCCCGGGCCCGGGTGGTGATCGTGTCCAGTTCACCGGCCACGGCCCGCAGCCGCCGGTGGGCGGCCGCGTACTTCTCCAGCGGGACCGCGACGGCGTCCCCTGCGTACCGGTCGAGCGCCTGGCGCTGCCGCGCCGGCCGCATCAGGCCCTGCTGGTCGGTCTGCCCGTGGACGGCGACCAAATCGTCCGCCAGCTCCGCGAGCAGCCCCACGGGCACCGAGCGGCCGCCCACGTGGGCGCGCGAGCGCCCTTCCGCGGACACCGTGCGGCTGATCAGCAGGGCGCCGTCATCCAGCTCGGCCCCGGCCTCCTCGGCGCGCAGGGCGGCGGGCGCGCCGGGGCGCAGCACGATCCGGCCCTCGACGACCGCGGCCTTGGCCCCGATCCGTACGAGCGCCGGGTCGGCCCGGCCACCGAGCAGCAGCCCGAGGCTCGTGACGACCATCGTCTTGCCCGCTCCGGTCTCGCCCGTCACCGCGGTGAAACCGGGCGACAGCTCGACCACCGCGTCGTCGATGACTCCGAGCGACCGTATCCGCATCTCCTCAAGCACGTCCCAGACCATACCGAGGTTTCCCGCGCGTCACGCGCGGCGCCCTCGGGCGCGCCCCGGCGAGGCCCCGGAACGATCAGTGCGGCGCGCCGCGCCAGCCGGAGACGGGAAGCGCGAACTTCGCGACGAGGCGGTCCGTGAAGGAGGCGTGGTGCAGCCGGGCGAGCCGGACCGGCACGGCGCCCCTGCGGACCTCCACCCGGGCCCCGGCGGGCAGCTCCAGCATCCGGCGGCCGTCGCACCACAGGACGCCGTGCGGGGTGCCGGGCTGGACCTCCACCGCGAGCACCGAGTCCGGCGAGGTGACCAGCGGCTTGGCGAACAGCGCGTGCGCGCTGATCGGGACCATGAGCAGGGCCTCGACCTCCGGCCAGACCACCGGTCCGCCCGCGGAGAACGCGTACGCGGTGGAGCCGGTGGGGGTCGCGCAGACGATCCCGTCGCAGCCGAAGCCGGTCACCGGCCGGCCGTCGATCTCCAGGACCACTTCGAGCATCCGCTCCGGCGACACCTTCTGGACGGCCGCCTCGTTGAGCGCCCAGTCCCGGTGGACGACGTCGCCGTTGGTGTGGACGGACACGTCGAGGGTCATCCGCTCCTCGACCTCGTACGCCTTGGTGACGACCCGGTCGACCACCTTGTCCAGGTCGTCGCGCTCGGCCTCGGCGAGGAATCCCACCCGGCCGAGGTTGACGCCCAGCATCGGCACCCCGGAGCCGCGCGCGAACTCGGCGCCGCGCAGCAGCGTCCCGTCCCCGCCGAGCACGATCAGCAGCTCGCAGCCGTCGAGCACGCCGGGCGTGCAGTCGGTGACGAGTTCCACCTCGGGCGGCAGCGGCAGGTCGGCCGCCTCCTGCCGCAGGACGCGCACCCCCAGCCCGCAGCGCAGCAGGCCCTGGACGACCAGCTCGGCGCTGCGGATGGCCGCGGGCCGGCCGGTGTGCGCGAGCAGGAAGACGGTACGTGGTGCGGGCAAACCTGAAGCTGAATCTGTCACTGCGGCCCCTCCGCCACTGCACGGTCAACATCCGCCGGGTCGAGCGCCGGTGCCCCCGCCCTCAGCCACAGAAAATACTCGACGTTCCCGGAGGGGCCGGGCAGCGGACTGGCGGTCACGCCCAGCACGCCCAGGCCCAGCTTCCCCGCCTGCCGGGCGACCTCGCGCACCGCCTCCGCGCGCAGCTCCGTACTGCGCACGACGCCGCCGCTGCCGAGCCGGTCCTTGCCCACTTCGAACTGCGGTTTGACCATGAGGACGAGGTCGGCGTCCGGCGCCGTGCACCGCACCAGCGCGGGCAGCACCAGGCCGATGGAGATGAAGGAGAGGTCGCCCACGACCAGGTCGGCGGGGATCCCGTCGATCTGCTCCAGGGTCAGCTCGCGGACGTTCGTCCGGTCCTTGACCGTGACCCGCTCGTCGCTCTGCAGCGACCAGGCGAGCTGCCCGTAGCCGACGTCGACGGCGACGACGTGCGCGACGCCGGAGCGCAGCAGCACGTCGGTGAACCCGCCGGTGGAGGCGCCCGCGTCCAGCGCGCGGCGGCCCTCGACGCGCAGCCCCAGCGGCCGGAAGGCGGCCAGCGCGCCGGCCAGTTTGTGGCCGCCCCGCGAGACGTAGTCGGGGTCGCTGTCGTCCTTGCGGACCACGAGCGCCGCGGCGGTCTCGACCTGGGTGGCGGCCTTGGTCGCGGTCGCCCCGCCCACGGTGACCCGGCCGGCGGCGATCAGCTGCGCGGCGTGCTCGCGCGAGCGGGCCATGTTGCGGCGCACCAGTTCGGCGTCCAGGCGGCGGCGTGCCACTCCTGCCACGTTCGGTTCAGCTCCTGAGGTCGTACGGCGTGGATGCGGGCGGCGGCGCGTCGAGCGCGGTCAGCTCGTCGCGCAGGACCCGGTGTACATCCTCGTACACCTGGACGTGCCCGTCCGCCGGAAGGTGGTCGGCGTCCGCCAGCCGTTCGAGTCCCGCGTCGACCGGGGCGTGGCCGGTGGGGGCGCGTACGACGCCCAGCGGGGCGGGAGCGCCGGGCTCGGGCTCGGCGTCGGACAGGGCCCCGGGCGCGGGCTGCGGCCCGGCCTCGGGCGCTTCGTCGGTCATGCCCCGACGCTACCCCGAAGCCGGCCGCCGCCACGCACGGCTCTGCGGTACCGTCGGGCTCACCATGGCGACGATCGAAGAGTGCCGCGCGGCACTCGACAAACTCTCCGACAACCTGGCCGGATCCACCGGGGACGTGCGCGGCGCCGCCGCGCTCGACCGCTCCCTGAGCTGCCACATCACCGATCTGGACCAGACGTTCACGGGCCGTCTCGACGGCGGCAGGATCCGGGTGGACGCGGACTCCCCGCATCCCGGACCGCCCCGCGCGAAGGCCGAGATCCGCCTGTCGATGACCGGCGCGGACCTGCTGGCGATGGTCGCGGGCGAGCTGAAGTTCGCGAAGGCCTGGGCCTCCGGCCGGGTCGGCCTGGAGGCCGGCTTCCGCGACCTGCTGCGGCTGCGCAGCATGCTCTAGGACCGGGCGGCCGCCTGCGCGGGGGCGCCGGGCACGGCCGCGGCGGCGGGGGTCTTCGTACGGGCCGCGCGCGCGGCCGGGATCACCAGCGGCGTCCCCGTCTGCGGATCGTCGATGATCTGGCAGCGCAGCCCGAAGACCCGCTCCACCAGCTCCGCGGTGACGATCTCGGCGGGCGGCCCCTCGGCGACCACCTCGCCGTCGCGCATCGCGATCAGGTGCGTGGCGTAGCGGGCCGCGTGGTTCAGGTCGTGCAGCACCGCGACCAGCGTCCGCCCCCGCTCCTCGTGCAGGTGCGCGCACAGGTCCAGGACGTCGATCTGGTGCTGGATGTCCAGGTACGTCGTCGGCTCGTCCAGCAGCAGCAACGGGGTCTGCTGGGCCAGGGCCATCGCGATCCACACGCGCTGGCGCTGGCCGCCCGAGAGTTCGTCCACGGCCCGGTCGGCGAGTTCGGCGACCCCGGTCGAGGCCATGGACTCGGCGACGATCCGCTCGTCCTCGGCCGACCACTGCCGCAGCAGGCCCTGGTGCGGGTAGCGGCCGCGCGAGACCAGGTCGGCGACGGTGATGCCGTCGGGGGCGATCGAGGACTGCGGCAGCAGACCGAGCGTCTTCGCCACCTTCTTCGCGGGCATCGAGGCGATCGCGTGCCCGTCCAGCAGCACCTGACCGGCCGTCGGCTTCAGCATCCGCGCCAGGGCGCGCAGCAGCGTGGACTTGCCGCAGGCGTTGGGTCCGACGATCACCGTGAAGGAGTGGTCGGGGATCTCCACCGACAGGTTCTCGGCGATGACCCGCTGGTCGTAGCCGAGGGTCACGTTCCGCGCGGTCAGCCGCTGCACTGGGGTACTCCTTGGGTTCCGGCCCGGTTCACCGGACGGTTCGGGGGCGATGGGCCGGGGCCGCGGCGCGCGGGCCGCTCATATCCGCCCGGCCTTGCGTTCCGTGACGAGCAGCCACAGCAGGTAGACACCGCCGACCAGGCCCGTCACCACGCCCACCGGCAGCTGGTCGGAGCCGAAGACGCGCTGCGAGGTCCAGTCGGACGCCAGCAGCAGGGCGGCGCCCATCAGTGCGCCGGACAGCAGGTTGGCGCCGGGCGAGCGGGTCAGCCGGCGCGCCAGCTGGGGGGCGGCCAGCGCGACGAAGCTGATCGGTCCGGCGGCGGCGCTCGCCGCCGTGGTCAGCACGATCGCCGCGAACATCAGCAGGATCCGGGTGCGCTCCACCCGTACGCCGAGCGCGTACGCGGCGTCGTCGCCCATCTCCATCATCCGCAGCGCCCTGCCCTGCCCCAGGACCAGCGGGAAGACGACCAGGCAGGTCGCCAGCAGCGGCCACACCTGCGCCCAGTCGCGCCCGGCCAGCGACCCGGTCAGCCAGACCATCGCCCGGGCGGCGTCGACGAGCTGGGCCTTCGTCAGCAGGTACTGGATGACGGCGATCAGCATCGCGGAGGCTCCGATGCCGACGAGGACGAGGCGGTAGCCGTGGATGCCGCGCTTGTAGGCCAGCAGGTAGACCGCGACACCGGTCAGCACGCCTCCGACGACCGCGCCGGTCGCCACCTCCCCCGCGCCGCCCTTGAACAGGACGATCACGACGAGCGCGCCGACCGCGGACCCGTAGCCGAAGCCGAGCAGGTCCGGGGAGCCGAGCGGGTTGCGGGACACGGACTGGAAGATCCCGCCGGCCATCCCGAGGGCCGCGCCGACCAGGACGGCCACGAGCACGCGCGGCAGCCGCAGGTCGTTGATGACGAAGTCGTGGGCGGGGGTGCCGTCACCGACCAGGGTCCTGACGACGTCCGCCGGGGCGATCTCGAAGTCGCCGGTGCCGATGAGCAGGACGGCCAGCACCAGCACGGCGCCGAGCAGCAGCAGACCGACCGCCAGCGCGCGCGGCTCCACCCGCAGGGAGATCCCGCCGGGCCCGCGCAGCCCCCGGGAGGGCGCACCGCCGAACCTCTTCGCACCCGCGCCGCTCTTCGCGGTCTTCACGTTCACAGCTGGGCCATCCTCTTGCGCCGGACGAGGGTGATGAAGACGGGACCGCCGATGAGCGCGGTGACGATGCCGACCTGGAGCTCCGCCGGGCGCGTGATGACCCGGCCGATGACGTCGGCGGCGAGCAGCAGGGCCGGTGAGAGCACCGCCGAGTAGGCCAGCACCCAGCGCATGTCCGGGCCGGTGAAGAAGCGGACCAGGTGCGGGATCATCAGCCCGATGAAGACGATGGGACCGCAGGCGGCGGTCGCCGCACCGCAGAGCAGGGTGATCGCCGCCATCGCGGTGACCCGGGTCAGGGTGAGGTTCGCGCCGAGCGCCCGCGCGGTGTCGTCGCCCATCGCCATGGCGTTGAGCGGTCGCCCCAGGCACAGCGCGAGGACCGCGCCGACCAGGAGGAACGGCGCCACCTGGCGGACGGTGTCCATGTTCGCGGAGGCCAGCGAGCCGACGGTCCAGAAGCGCAGCTTCTCCAGCGCCTTGCTGTCCATGAGCTGCACGGCGTTGATGTAGCCGACCAGCGCCGCGCTGGCCGCCGTACCGGCGAGGGCGAGCCGCACCGGCGTCGCGCTGCGGCTGCCGCCGAGGACGTAGACGACCACCGAGACGACGGCGGCGCCGAGGAAGGCCCACCAGACGTACGCGCTCAGGGTGGACGCCCCGAAGAAGCTGATCGCGGAGACCACGGCCGCCGAGGCGCCCGCGTTGACGCCGAGGATGCCGGGTTCCGCCAGCGGATTGCGGGTCAGCGCCTGCATCACCGCGCCGGAGAGGCCGAGGCCGAGTCCGACCATCAGGCCGAGCACGGTCCGCGGCACCCGCAGATCCCTGACCACCACGTCGGCGGGGGTTCCCGTGAAGTGGAACAGGCCGTGCCAGACCTGATCGAGCGGCATCTGCTTGGCGCCCACCGCGATGCTCGCCAGCGCGATCAGCACCAGCACCGCGAGGGCGGCCGCCAGACCGGCGGCGCGCGCGGCGTGGCGCGGGCGGGGGGCGGCCGTCGCGGCCGCGCTCTGTTCGGGGGGACTCTCGACCAACACGAAAGTTAGGTTAGCCTACCCTCCGCGTTCTGCGAGTCCCCCCGCCCCCGGACCCTCTTCGACCGGCTACAGGCCGAGCCGGGCCAGCGCCTTGCCCGCGTCCAGCGTGCACGACCCGTCCCCCGCCTGCGTCCAGGCCGCCGCGCACAGCGCCCGCAGCCCGTCGAGCGGATCACCCCCGGCGTCCGCGTCCGCGTCTGCGGCATCCGTCTCCCGGCCGTCGCCGTCGCCGTCCCCGGCGCGCAGCTCCAGTACGCCGTCCCGCGCGAGCGCGGTCCACCCGCCGCAGCGGAAACCGTCCCCGGCGTCCTCCACCTCGGGCTGCCCGGTCAGCAGGCCCCGCAGGTCCCGGTCCACGTACGTCGGCCGGTGCTTCGGCTCGGCCCGCAGCAGCTGCGCCCCGTCCGTCACCCCGGTCAGCACGAGCAGCGAGTCCACCTCCCCGTGGAAGGCGCCCTCGATGTCGGTGTCCAGCCGGTCCCCGACCACCAGCGGCCGCTCGGCGCCGGTGCGCAGGATCGTTTCGCGGTGCATGGGCGGCAGCGGCTTGCCCGCCACCTGCGGCTCGGCGCCCGTGGCGATCCGTACGACCTCCACCGCGGCCCCGTTGCCCGGCGCGATCCCCCGCGCGCTCGGGATCGTCAGGTCCGTGTTCGACGCGAACCACGGCACCCCGCGCGCGATCGCGTACGAGGCCTCCGCGAAGCGCCCCCACGGGAGGTCCGGCCCGCCGAAGCCCTGGACCACCGCCGCCAGGTCCTCCTCGTCCGCCGACTCCACCGGCACGAGCCCGCGCTCGCGCAGCGCGACCCGCAGCCCCTCACCGCCGATGACCAGCACCTTGGATCCCGCCGGCACCTGATCGGCGATCAGCCGGGACACCGCCTGCGCCGAGGTGATCACCTCGGCCGCCTCGGACGGGATGCCCAGCTCGCTCAGGTGCCCCGCGACGGCGTCCGGCGTCCGCAGCGCGTTGTTCGTGACGTACGCGAGGTGCATCCCGTCGGCCCGCGCCGCCAGCAGCGAGTCCACCGCGTGCGCGATCGCCTCGCCCCCCGTATACACCACCCCGTCCAGGTCCAGCAGGGCCGTGTCGTACGCCTGGTGCAGACTGCGCTCACTGCCCGCGGGCCTGGTCCTGCTCTGCCGGGTCATCCTGACCGCCCCTTCGTCTTCTGGCCGATTCCGTGCTCCACCCTGATCATCCCGCATCGCGAGACGGGACTTACCATGCACGAATGACCACACCAGGAACCGAGGACAACGGATCGCGCGACGGACTGCGCCTCGTGCCCTTCCCCGGGCTTCGCTACGTCCCGGAGCGCGTCGGCAGTCTCGCCGCCGTCACCTCGCCCCCCTACGACGTGGTCGTGCGACCTGACGGACTCCACCACCTGGAGTCCGCGGACCCGCACAACATCGTCCGGCTGATCCTCCCCCAGGCCGCCACCCCGGACGCGCGCAACGAACAGGCCGCCCGGACCCTCGACGACTGGCTCGCCGAGGGCATCCTCAGCGCCGACCCGGAGCCCGCGCTGTACGTGTACGAGCAGCGCAGGGGCGAGATGCTCCAGCGCGGGGTCATCGGCGCGCTCGCCCTGTCCGCGGCCGATGCCGGGGTCGTCCTGCCGCACGAGGACGTCATGCCGCCCGTGGTCACCGACCGGGCCGGTCTGATGCGCGCCACCTCGGCCAACCTCGAACCGCTGCTGCTGACCTACCGCAGCGACGACGGCGCCGGCCCCGCCGGGGGCACCGGGGCGGCCGAGGTCGTCGAGGCCACCGCGTCCCGCCCGCCCCTGCTGTCGACCACCACCGAGGACGGCTTCTGCCACCGGCTGTGGGCCGTCACCGACCCCGCCGAAGTGGCCGCGGTCACCGAGGACCTCGGCCACCGCCAGGCCCTCATCGCCGACGGCCACCACCGCTGGGCGACGTACCTGCGCCTCCAGGAGGAGCACCCGGGCCCCACCCCCTGGGACTTCGGCCTGGTGCTGCTCGTGGACACCGCCCGCTATCCGCTCCAGGTCCGCGCCATCCACCGGATGCTGCGCCGCCTGCCGGTCTCCGACGCGCTGGCCGCGCTGGCGGGATCGTTCACGGTCCGCCGGGTCGACGGCCCGCTGCCGGCCGCGCTGGCCGCCCTCGGCGAGGCCTCCGCCCGGGGCAACGCGTTCCTGCTGACCGGTGACGGCGACTTCCACCTGGTGACCGACCCCGATCCGGAGCTGATCGAGCGCACGGTCCGGCACGACCGCCCGGAGGCCTGGCGCCGCCTGGACGCGACCGTGCTGCACGCGACCCTGCTGGACGCCCTGTGGCGGGTCCCGGACGCGGCCGACCACATCGTGTACATCCACGACGCCGAGGCCACCGTCGACATGGCCGAACGCAGCGGCGGCACGGCGGTACTGCTCCACCCGGTACGGGAGGACGTGGTCCGGGAGCTGGCGCGCCAGGGCGTCACCATGCCCCGCAAGTCGACCTCCTTCGGGCCCAAGCCGGCCACCGGACTCGTGCTGCGCAGCCTGGGCTGAGCGGCGTCCCCGCGCACGCCGGGCCGCGGAACGCGGCCCCGGAACGACAGAAGGGCGGCGCCCCCACGGGGGGCACCGCCCTTCGTCATGCCGTGCGTCAGGCCTTGTCGCGGCCCTGGTCCTCGAACGCGGCGTCGATCTCGTCGCGGTCGGGCTCGACCTCGTCGCGGTCGGGCTCGTCGTCGATCAGATCGTCCTCGACCACGATCTCGTCCGCGACGTCGGAGTCCGCCTCGACGCGGGCGAGCAGCTCGTCCTCGTCGTCCTCGTCGTCGTCCATCTCGCGGGCGTCGGACGCCTCGTACGCGTCGTCCTCGTCGTCCTCACGGGCGCCGGACGGCTCGTACTCCTCGTCGTCCTCGTCGTAGTACTCGGCGACACCCGAGTCGTCGGAGTCCTGGACGCGGCGGTCCTCGTCGCTGAGGGCCTCGCGGTCCTCGGCGCCCATCGCGTCGACAAACTCGACACCGTCCAGCTCGGCGAGCCGGTCGGAGGCGTCGGTCGAACCGTCCTTGTCGGACTCGATCGTCTTGGCGAACCACTCACGTGCCTCGTCCTCGCGACCGTTGGCCAGCAGGGCGTCGGCGTAGGCGTACCGCAGGCGCGCGGTCCACGGCTGCACGGCGGAGGAAGCCAGCTCCGGGCTCTGCAGGGTCACGATGGCGGCGTCGAGCTGCCCCATGTCCCGGCGGGCACCGGCGGCGACCAGGCGCATCTCGACCTGGCCGGCCTTGTCCAGCTTCTGCACCTCGGGCTCGCCGGCCATCGCCAACGCCCGCTCGGGGCGGCCGAGGCCGCGCTCGCAGTCGGCCATGACGGGCCACAGCTCGACCGAACCGGTCATCCGCTTCGCGGCACGGAACTCGGCGAGCGCCTCGCTGTACTTCTGCGTGGCGTACGCGGCGAAACCGGCGGCCTCGCGGACGGCGGCGACGCGGGAGGCGAGCCGCAGCGCGATGCGGGCGTAGGCGTAGGCCTGCTCCGGGTCCTCGTCGATCAGCCGGGCCACCATGACCAGGTTGCGCGAGACCTCTTCGGCCAGACCCTTCGGCAGGCTCAGCAGCTCCTGGCGCACGTCCGGGTCGATCTCGTGACCGGTGATGTCGTCGTCGATCGGGAGGCGCTTGATCGGCTCGCGGTCGCGGTAGTCGCTGTCGCGGTCGTCACGGCCGCCACGGTACCCACCGCGGTCGCCGCGGTCGTCACGGCGGGGGTAGCTCGGACGGTCGCCGCCACGGTCGTCGCGGCCGCGGAAACCGCCGCTCTGCGGACGGTCGCCACCACGGTCGTCACGGCGGGGGTAGCTGGGACGGTCGCCACCGCGGTCGTCGCGACCGCCGCGGAATCCGCCACGGTCGTCATCACGACGGGGGTAGCTCGGACGGTCACCACCGCGGTCGTCACGACCTCGGAAACCGCCGCTCTGCGGACGGTCGCCACCACGGTCGTCGCGACGCGGGAAGCTGGGACGGTCGCCACCGCGGTCGTCACGGCCGCCGCGGAATCCGCCACGGTCGTCATCACGACGCGGGAAGCTCGGACGGCTGCCGCGGTCGTCATCGCGACGGGGGTAGCTCGGACGGTCACCACCGCGGTCGTCACGACCTCGGAAACCGCCGCTCTGCGGACGGTCGCCACCACGGTCGTCACGACGCGGGAAGCTGGGACGGTCCCCGCCACGGTCGTCACGGCGCGGGTAGCTCGGGCGGTCGCCGCCACGGAAGCCGCCGCCCTGGGGACGGTCGCCACCACGGTCATCGCGACGCGGGAAGCTCGGACGGTCGCCACCGCGGTCGTCACGGCGGAAGCCGCCGCTCTGCGGGCGGTCGCCACCACGGTCATCGCGACGCGGGAAGCTCGGACGGTCGCCGCCACGGTCGTCACGGCCGCCGCGGAATCCGCCACGGTCGTCATCACGACGCGGGAAGCTCGGACGGCTGCCGCGGTCGTCATCGCGACGGGGGTAGCTCGGACGGTCACCACCGCGGTCGTCACGACGGAAACCGCCGCCACCGCCCTGGGGGCGCCCACCGCGGTCGTCATCACGACGGGGGTAGCTCGGGCGGTCGCCGCCACGGAAGCCACCGCCCTGGGGACGGTCGCCACCACGGTCGTCACGACGCGGGAAGCTCGGACGGTCGCCACCGCGGTCGTCACGGCGGAAGCCGCCGCTCTGCGGGCGGTCGCCACCACGGTCATCGCGACGCGGGAAGCTCGGACGGTCGCCACCCTGGGGGCGCCCACCGCGGTCGTCATCACGACGGGGGTAGCTCGGGCGGTCGCCGCCACGGAAGCCACCGCTCTGGGGGCGGTCGCCACCACG
>NZ_JBEXPB010000075.1:0-21156 GCF_040611795.1 Streptomyces sp. NPDC006529
GCCCGGCTGGCGGAGACGGCCCCGGTGCGCGAGTGGCGGCCCACCGGAACCACCTTGGTGACCGGCGGCACCGGTGCGCTGGGCGCGCACGTGGCGCGCTGGCTGGCGGGCAACGGCGCCGAGCACCTGCTGCTCGTCAGCCGCCGGGGTGCCGAGGCCCCCGGCGCGGCCGGGCTGCGGGAAGAACTGGCCGCGCTGGGCGCCGGGGTGACCCTTGCCGCCTGCGACGTCGGCGACCGTGACGCACTCGCCGCACTCCTCGCCGACATCCCCGCCGACCGGCCGCTGACCGCGGTCGTGCACACCGCCGCCGTCCTGGACGACGGGGTCATCGAGTCTCTCACTCCCGACCAGGTCGAGCGCGTTCTGCGGATCAAGGTGGACGCCACGCTCCACCTGCACGAACTGACCCGTGACCTCGACCTGTCGGCGTTCGTCCTCTTCTCCTCCTTCGCCGCCACCTTCGGCGCGCCCGGCCAGGGCAACTACGCGCCGGGCAACGCCTTCCTGGACGCCTTCGCCGAGTACCGGCGCGCCGCCGGGCTGCCCGCGACCTCCCTCGCCTGGGGCCCCTGGGGCGACGGGGGGATGGCCGAAGGCGCCGTCGGTGACCGCATGCGCCGCCACGGCGTCATCGAGATGGCCCCCGGGCGGGCCGTCATCGCCCTCCAGCACGCGCTGGACCGCGACGAAACGACCCTGACCGTCGCGGACATGGAGTGGAAGCGCTTCGTCCTGGCCTTCACCTCGGGCCGGACCAGGCCCCTGCTGCACGACCTCCCCGAGGCACGGCAGGCCATGGACAGCGCCCGCACCGACACCGCCGAGGACAGCGGGAGCGCCGCCGTGCTGGCCGGGCAAATCGCCGGGCAGCCCGAGGCCGAACAGGAGCGGCTGCTGCTGGAGTTGGTCCGTACGGCCGTCGCCGCCGTCCTCGGCTACGCCGGACCGGACGCCGTCGAGGCGGGCCGGGCATTCAAGGAACTGGGCTTCGACTCCCTCACCTCCGTCGAACTGCGCAACCGTCTGAACGCGGTGACCGGGCTCAAGCTGCCGCCCACGCTCGTCTTCGACTACCCGACGCCCACCGTCCTCGCCCGGTTCCTGCGGACCGAACTCGCCGGCCGGAGTGCGGTGGCCGCCGCGCCCCTGCCGACGGCGGCCGGTTCCGGGGGCGACGACGACCCCATCGCCGTCGTCGCGATGAGCTGCCGTTTCCCCGGCGGCGTCCGCAGCCCCGAGGAGCTGTGGCAACTGCTGGCCTCCGGCGGGGACGCCCTGTCGGAGTTCCCGGCGGACCGCGGCTGGGACGTCGAGGCGCTGTACGACCCCGACCCCGACGCCCTGGGCACCTCCTACACCCGTGAGGGCGGCTTCCTCTCCGACGCGGCCTCCTTCGACCCGGCGTTCTTCGGGATCTCGCCGCGCGAGGCGCTCGCGATGGACCCGCAGCAGCGACTGCTGCTGGAGACCTCCTGGGAGGCCTTCGAGCGGGCCGGGATCGACCCCGAGACGCTGCGCGGCACCCAGTCCGGCGTCTTCGTCGGTACCAACGGTTCCGACTACTCCCACCTGGTGCGCGGCGCCGCCACCGAAGGGCTCGAAGGCCACCTGGCCACGGGCAGCGCGGGCAGCGTCGTCTCGGGCCGCCTCTCCTACGTGTTCGGTCTGGAAGGCCCGGCGGTCACCGTCGACACCGCCTGCTCCGCCTCGCTGGTGGCCCTGCACCTCGCGGTGCGGGCCTTGCGGGCCGGGGAATGCTCCATGGCCCTGGCGGGTGGTGTGACGGTCATGTCCACGCCCGGCACCTTCATCGAGTTCAGCCGGCAGCGCGGACTGTCCACCGACGGCCGCTGCAAGGCCTTCTCCTCCGACGCCGACGGCTTCAGCCCGGCCGAAGGTGCGGGCATGCTCCTCGTCGAGCGCCTGTCGGACGCCCGCCGCCACGGCCACCCCGTGCTGGCCGTGATCCGCGGTACGGCGATCAACCAGGACGGTGCGAGCAACGGCCTGACCGCCCCCAACGGGCCCTCCCAGCAGCGCGTCATCCGCCAGGCCCTGGCCAACGCCGGCCTGTCGGCCGCGGAAGTCGACGCCGTCGAGGCCCACGGCACCGGTACGACCCTGGGCGACCCGATCGAGGCCCAGGCCCTGCTGGCCACGTACGGGCAGGACCGCCCGCAGGACCGGCCACTGCTCCTCGGCTCGATCAAGTCCAACATCGGTCACGCGCAGGCCGCCGCCGGTGTCGCCGGCGTCATGAAGATGGTGCTGGCCATGCAGCACGGCCTGCTGCCGCGAACCCTGCACATCGCCGAGCCCACCCCGCACGTGGACTGGAGCGCGGGCGAGGTCGAGCTGCTGACCGAGGAGCGGTCCTGGCCCGAGACGGGCGGGCGTCCCTGGCGCGCGGGTGTGTCGTCGTTCGGCTTCAGCGGCACCAACGCCCATGTCATCATCGAGCAGGCCCCGGTGGAACAGGGGGCGCCGGAGCCGGAAACCCCTGTCGCGCCGGCCGCCCACCCCCTACTGACCACCGCCCCCCTGGACGCCGCGGCCACGGACGGGCCGCTCGCGCTGCCCTGGCCGTTGACGGCGAAGACCGAGAACGCGCTGCGCGGCCAGGCGGAACGCCTGCTCCAGCACCTCGGCACCCGTCCTGACCTGCGGCATGTCGATGTCGGCCACTCCCTGGCCAGCACACGTACGGCCCACGGCACGCGTGCCGTGCTGATCGGCCGGGACCCGGAGGAGCACCTCGCGGGGCTCGCCGCCCTGGCCGTCGGGGGCACCACACCCCTGCTCGTCCAGGGGTCGGTCATCGGGGGCAAGACCGCTTTCGTCTTCCCCGGGCAGGGGTCGCAATGGGTGGGCATGGCCCGAGCGCTGTTGGACGCTTCACCTGTGTTTGCTGCCCGAGTGGATGAGTGTGCGAAGGCGTTGGAGCCCTTTACCGACTGGTCGTTGGTCGAGGTCCTCCGGGGTGTCGAGCATGCCCCTTCCCTGGAGCGGGTGGATGTGGTGCAGCCGGCGTTGTTCGCGGTGATGGTGTCGTTGGCGGAGGTGTGGCGTTCGGTCGGTGTTCGTCCGGGTGCGGTGATCGGTCATTCGCAGGGTGAGATCGCGGCCGCGTGCGTGGCGGGGATCTTGTCGCTGGAGGATGCGGCTCGGGTGGTGGCGTTGCGTAGTCAGGCGATCGGGCGGGTGCTGGCGGGGTTGGGTGGCATGGTGTCGGTGCCGTTGCCGGCCGTGGAGGTACGGGAGCGGATCGCGCCCTGGGGTGAGGAGAGGATTTCCGTCGCCGCGGTGAACGGGCCTTCTTCGGTGGTGGTTTCGGGTGAGGTGGCGGCGCTGGAGGAGTTCCTGGCCGTCTGCGAGGCGGACGGGGTCCGGGCCAGGCGGATCGCGGTGGACTACGCCTCGCACTCTGCCCAGGTCGATCTCCTGCGTGAGGAGTTGGCCGAGCTGCTTGCTCCGGTCGTGCCGCGGGCGGCGGAGGTGCCGTTCCTGTCGACGATGACGGGGGAGTGGGTCAAGGGGCCGGAGCTGGACGCCGGTTACTGGTTCCGCAACCTGCGTCGGACGGTCGAGCTGGAGCAGGCCACACGCACGCTTCTGGAGCAGGGTTTCGGGGTCTTCATCGAGTCCAGCCCGCACCCCGTCTTGACCGTGGGCATACAGGAGACCGTGGAGGACAGCGGCCGTGAGGCGGCCGTGCTCGGGTCGCTGCGCCGTAACGAGGGTGGTCTGGAGCGGTTCTGGCTCTCGCTCGGTGAAGCGTACGTCCGCGGTGTCGCCGTGGACTGGGAGGCGGTCTTCGCCGGGACGGGTGCCCGTCGGGTCGACCTGCCCACCTACGCCTTCCAGCGCGACCGCTACTGGATCGACGTACCCGTATCCCGGGTCGGCGACGTCGCCTCCGCCGGGCTCGGCTCCGCCGAGCACCCGCTGCTCGGTGCCGCCGTCGAGCTGCCCGACTCCGACGGGTTCCTCTTCACCGGACGACTCTCCCTCCAGAGCCACCCCTGGTTGGCCGACCACCGGGCCGCGGGTGCCGTGCTCCTGCCCGGCACCGCCTTCGTCGAACTCGCCCTGCACGCGGGCCGACGGGTCGGTACCGCCTTCGTCGAGGAACTGAACCTGGAGGCCCCGCTGGTGCTGCCCGAGAAGGGCGCCCTCCAGCTCCGGCTCTCCGTGGCCGGGCCCGACGAAGCGGGGCGGCGCGTGATCCACTTCCACTCGCGTGCCGAGGCCCCCGCCGGGGATGCCCCGGGCCTCGGGCAGGACCTGCCGTGGACGCGCCACGCCAGTGGTGTCCTCGGCGCACCCGAGGTGGTGACCGCGCCACAGGCCGCGCCCGGCCCGGCGGTCTGGCCGCCCGCCGGGGCCGAACCGCTCGACGTATCCGACCTGTACGAACTGTTCGCGGCCGGCGGGTACGCGTACGGCCCGGCCTTCCGCAACCTGCGGGCGGCCTGGCGCCTCGGCGACGAACTCCTCGCCGAACTCGCCCTGTCCGAGGGCCCCGGGGCCGAAGCCGGCGACTTCGGCGTGCACCCGGCGCTGCTGGACGCGGGCCTGCACGGCCTCGCGCTCGGCTCCTTCCTCGGCGGCGACGAAGCCGAGGACGGCAGCGGCCGGATGCGGCTGCCGTTCTCCTTCACGGGGGTGCACCTGCACGCCGTCGGCCCCGGAGCCCTGCGGGTGCGCCTCACCCCGGCAGGGTCCGGCGCGATGTCCCTCACGGCGTTCGACGAGAGCGGCGAGCCGGTCGTGTCGGTGGAGTCGCTGCTGCTGCGCGAGCTCGACCCGGCCCGGCTGAGCGCGTCCGTCCCCGCCTTCCACGAGTCGCTGTTCCGGCTGGAATGGCCCGCGATCGGCGGCAACAAGGCACCCGCTGGGGGCCGGTGGGCCGTGATCGGCTCGGACCCGCTCGGCCTCGAAGACGCGCTGGCCGCGGCGGGCGCCACCGTCGACAGTTACACCGATCTGGAGGTCCTCGCGGGCGTGGTGCTCGCCGGGAAACCGCTGCCGGACACGGTCCTGGTGTCGTACGCCGACCCGGCCGGGCCCGGTACGGGTGGCGGTACCGCGGACGCCGCCCGAAGCGCCGCCCACGGCGCGCTGGAGCTCGTACAGACCTGGCTGGCCGAGGAGCATCTCTCCGGGGCCCGCCTCGCGGTCGTCACGCGGGGCGCCGTCGAGGTACGGCCCGGCGACGGCGTCCCGGACCCGGCGCACGCGACCGTGTGGGGGCTGCTGCGCTCCGCCCAGTCGGAGAACCCGGGCCGGTTCGTCGTCCTCGACCTCGACCCCGGCGCCGCCAGCGGCGTCGAGGAGGTCACCACGGAGGGTCCCGTCCTCGGCGAGCTGCTCGCGGCCGCCGCGGCGAGCGGGGAGCCCCAGCTCGCGCTCCGTGCCGGATCCCTGCACGCGGCCCGATTGGCCCGGGTTCCCGCGGCCCGCCCGGAGCCGCAGGAGACCGGTGTCGACGCCGACACCCCGGACGGCGCCCCGTCCGAGGCTCCCGCACCAGCCCCCGGGCTCGACCCGGAGGGCACCGTCCTCATCACCGGCGGCACCGGTGTCCTGGGCAGCCTCCTGGCCCGGCACCTCGTGACCGAGCGCGGTGTGCGGCATCTGCTGCTGACCAGCCGCCGCGGACCCGCCGCCGTCGGCGCCGCGGAGCTGGTCGCGGACCTCGCGGCGCTGGGCGCCGAGGCGCAGGTCGTCGCCTGCGACGCCGCCGACCGGGAGGACCTGGCCGCACTGCTGGCACGGATCCCGCAGGCGCACCCGTTGACCGCGGTCGTCCACACCGCGGGCCACCTCGACGACGGGCTCCTGCCGTCGCTGACCCCCGAGCGGATCGACGCGGTGCTGCGGCCGAAGGCCTACGCGGCCCTGCACCTGCACGAGCTGACCCGGGAGGCGGACCTGGCGGCCTTCGTGCTCTTCTCCTCCGCGGCCGGCACGCTCGGCACCCCCGGGCAGGCCAACTACGCGGCGGCCAACGCGTTCCTCGACGCCCTGGCCCAGCAGCGGCGCGCGGAGGGCCTGCCAGCGGTGTCGCTGGCCTGGGGTCTGTGGGAGCAGCGCAGCGAGATGACCGGCGACCTCACGGACGCCGACGTCCAGCGGATGGCACGGGCCGGACTCACCGCGCTCTCCTCCGCGGAGGGCCTGGCCCTGTTCGACACGGCCTGCTCCGTGGCCGGGACCGGCCCGGGCGTCGGCGCCGAGGTGCCCGGCAGCGGGGTCTTCGTCGCGATGCGGCTGGACACCGGGCCGCTGAAGGCCCAGGCGGATGCGGGCGGCCTGCCGCCGCTCTTCCGGGGCCTGGTCCGCGGCGGGCTGCGCCGGGCCGCCGCCGGCACCGCCGACGCGGCGGCGTCGGCGTCCGCGCGACGGCTCGCGGGGCTGGCCGGGCTGCCGGAGGAGGAGCAGGAGCGGCTGCTGCTGGACGTCGTGCGCGAGCAGACCGCCGCGGTCCTCGCCTACTCCGGCGCCGACGCGGTGGGGGAGTCCCAGCAGTTCCTGGAGCTGGGCCTGGACTCGCTGACCGCGGTGGAGCTGCGGAACCAGCTGAACGCGGTGACGGGGCTGCGGCTGCCCGCCACGCTGCTGTTCGACCACCCGACGCCGCTCCTCATCGCCGCGCGGCTCCGCGTCGAGCTGGCCGGGGCGCAGGGCGGTGCGGCCGGATCCGGCGGCGCCGCGGCGGACGCCGCCGAGGCGGACACCGACGGGGTGTTCGGCGCGATGCTCCAGGCGGCCGGGGCACAGGGCGAGTCCGGTCGGTTCATGGAACTCCTCATGCAGGCGTCGCGGTTCCGTCCGTCGTTCTCCTCGGCGGCGGAGCTGCGCAAGGCGCCGGGCCTGGTGCGGCTCGCCCGCGGCGAGGACGGTCCGGGCCTGATCTGCTTCTCGTCGATCCTGTCGATCTCGGGCCCGCACCAGTACGCCCGCTTCGCCTCCGCCTTCCGCGGACGGCGGGATGTCCACGCGATGCCCGCACCCGGCTTCCTGCGGGGCGAGCAGCTGCCCACGACGACGGAGGCGGTCGTCGAGGCGCAGGCGCAGGCCGTCCTGCGGCATGCGGACGGTGCGCCGTTCGTCCTGCTTGGCCACTCGTCGGGCGGCATGCTGGCTCACGCGGTGGCGGCCCGGCTGGAGAGCGCCGGCCTCGTCCCGGAGGCCGTGGTCCTGGTCGACATCTACTCGCACGACGACGACGCCATCCTCGGCATCCAGCCGGGGCTGTCGCAGGGCGTGGACGAGCGGCAGGGCAGCCACGTCCCGGTCGACGACAGCCGGCTGCTGGCGATGGGCGCCTACTTCCGTCTCTTCGGCGGATGGCAGCCGGAGGCCGTGAAGGCGCCGACGCTGCTGGTCCGGGCGCGGGAGCAGTTCTTCGACTGGACCCGTGCGGAGAACGGTGACTGGCGTTCCTACTGGGACATGGAGCACACCGCGGTGGACGTGCCCGGCAACCACTTCACGATGATGGAGCAGTACGCGGGGACCACCGCGGCCGCCGTCGAGCAGTGGCTGGGCCGCCGGATCTGAGGGCGGTGACACGAAAGGGGCCGGGTCCCACCCCCCAGGGGGTGGGGCCCGGCCCCTTTCGGCCGTCCGCGTGGTTCTCAGCCGGTGGCGCGCCGGGCGCGGTCCGCCCGGGAGCGCTCCAGGAACTGCTGTCGCTCGCGCTCGCGGGTGCGCTTCCTGGGCAGGCCCACCGGGACGACGTCGAAGCGGTCCTTGGTGACGTCGAGCCGGTGGAAGAGGTTGTCCGGGCCGGTGACGTACAGGGTGCCCACGCCGAGCCCTTGGAGGGACTCCACCATGGCGGGCCAGTGGATCGGCCGGTCGAAGGTGTCCAGCATCATCTCCCGCATCCCGGCGGCGTCCCGGACGACCGTGCCGTCGTGGTCGCAGACCACGGGGAGGGAGGGGTCGGCGATCTCGTAGGAGCCGAAGACCTCCTCCTCCGCCTTGCGGCGCAACGCGGAGAAGGCCGCGGCGTGGACGGGCGGCCGCATCGAATACATGGAATAGCCGCCGGCCGCGCTGATGGCGGTGTTCAGGGCGTCGAGTTCCTTCTCCCGTACGGACAGCATGTGGAACCCGGCGTCGAGCCGGCCGGAGAGGTCGTACCAGGCGCCGCGGTCGTCGAACGCGGCGAGGATCTCGTCCAGGCGGTCCTGGGGGGTGCGGACGAAGCAGTGGGTGACCACGTCCTCGTAGGCGGTGGAGAAGTACTCGTCCTCGCAGCGGGCGAGTTCCGCGGTCAGGCGGACGACCTCGGAGAAGGGGAGGGAACCCACGAAGGCGGCGGTGGCCTTCTGGCCGAAGCTGGGGCCCGCGCAGACGGTGGGGGAGACGCCGAGCACGTCCACCGCCCGGTCGGCCAAGGCCATCGAGTTCACCAGGAAAGCGATCTGGAAATCGACCGAATAGTCCTCTTCGGAATTGCGGAAACGGTCGAACACCGAATATCCGAGCACCTCGTCGGCCTCTGCCAGACGGCGTCGCGCGTACGGGTCGAGGAGGAGGAATCGGCCGACCTCGGCGAAGGAGGCCGGGCCCATGCCGGGGAACACGATCGCGGATCCGGTCCGGGCATCGGAGGAATGGGTCATGATCGGTGCATACCTTTGCTTCCGGGATGGTGCGGGACGAGAAAGGACCCCGCACCCGGGCGGCGCTGTTGCGCCGGTCCGGGCACGGGGCCGGAGCTGGGGAGTGGGGGATCAGTCCTGGGACCTGCGGTGGAAGCCCCTGATGCTGATCGCCCCGAAGATCAGGATCGAGACGGCCAGCGCCGCGAGGTCCACCCACAGCGGGATCGAACGGGGCCCGCCGGGGGGCAGCAGCAGGTCGCGGATGCCCTCGGTGACGTAGGTCAGGGGGTTGAGGGCGCACAGCACCTGGAACCACCGGATGTCGGCCAGGCCGTGCCAGGGGAACTGGGTGCAGCCCGTGAACATGAGCGGGGTCAGCACCACCGCGAAGACGACACCGATGTGCCGCGGCGGGGCCAGCGTGCCGATGGTCAGGCCGACCGCGCTGCCGGCCAGGGCGCCCAGCAGCAGCACGCCCAGCGTGGCCGGGAACTGGTCCATGGGCCAGGAGGCGTGGTCGAGTACGAGGAAGCCCATGGGGATCATCAGCAGCGAGGCGACGATGCCGCGCAGCGTGCCGAAGACCAGCTTTTCGACGGCCACCAGCGTGATCGGGATCGGCGCGAGCAGCCGGTCCTCGATCTCCTTGCTGAAGGAGAAGTCGATGATCATGGGCAGTGCGGTGTTCTGCAAGCTGACCAGGAAGGCGTTGAGCGCCACGACACCGGGCAGCAGCACCGACTGGAAGGCGCCGCCGGTGTAACCGAGTTCGCCGAGGACCTTGCCGAAGACGAACAGGATGAAGAACGGCTCCACGAGGATCTGCGCGAGGAACGTGCCCAGTTCGCGGCCGGTGACGAAGAGGTCCCGCCACAGGATGAAGAAGAACGTACGGGTCACGGAGCGGATGCTGGTGGGCGCCGGGCGCAGCTCCTCGGGGAAGCCGGGCGCCGGGTCGGCCGCGGTCGCGGCGGCGGCGCTCACCGGAGCTCCCGACCGGTCAGGGAGATGAAGACGTCCTCGAGGGTCGCGGTGCCCACCTTGATGTCCTTGATGTCGCAGTTCGCCGCCGTCAGGATGCTGACGGCGACCGGAAGCACCGCGCCGGGCGGCGCGTCGCTGTACAGACGCAGGCGTACGGGTGCGTCCGCGGCGTCCTCGGCGGCCTGGTCGGTGCGCTCGACACGGGTGACCGTGTCGGCCTTCTCCAGCAGGCGGATCACGTCCTGCGGCCCGGAACCGGCGGGTCGGACGGTGAGGGTGAGGGCGGTGCCGCTCAGGCTCTCCATCAGAGCCTGCGGGGTGTCCAGGGCCAGCAGCCGGCCTTGGTCGACGATGCCGACGCGGTCGCACAGCCGGGCGGCCTCGTCCATGTCGTGGGTGGTGAGCACGGTGGTGACGCCGCGCTCGCGCAGCTCGGCCACCCGCTCGTGGATGAAGAGCCGGGCCTGCGGGTCGAGGCCGGTGGCCGGCTCGTCGAGGAAGAGCACGTCGGGCCGGTGCATCAGGGCGCGGGCGATCATCACGCGCTGGGCCTGGCCGCCGGAGAGCTTGTCGCCGCGGGAATCGCCGCGGTCGGCGAGGCCGATCCACTCCAGGCACTCGTCGGCGCGCCGGTTGCGTTCGGCGCGGCCCACGCCGTGGTACCCGGCGTGGAAGGTGAGGTTCTGGCGCAGCGTGAGCGACTGGTCGAGGTTGATGCGCTGGGGGACGACGGCGAAGGCGCGGCGTGCCTGGGCCGGGTGGGCGACGACGTCGACCCCCTGCACGAACGCGCGCCCCGCTGTGGGCGCCACCCGGGTCGTGAGGATGCCGATGGTGGTGGTCTTGCCGGCCCCGTTCGGACCGAGGAATCCGAAGACCTCGCCCCGGCGGACCGAGAAGCTCAAGCCGTCCACCGCGGGTTGGTCGCGGTCCTTGTACTTCTTGACCAGATTTTCGACCACGACAGCGGAATTCACGGATTGTTCAGATTTCATTTATGCCTGCGAGTCGATAGGGGATCCGGGCACAGAAGGGGTGCGCGCCATTTTTAGCATGCGGGATCGTGACATGGTTCGCCGCGGCGAACGCTAGGGGGAAATACGGAAAGCCTTAGGGGGGCCTAGGGGTGATCGTCCGTTGTGGTCCCGGGAAACATGGTCCTGGCATCCACGGTAATCGCCGCGGGCCGTCCCCGACCGTTCACCGCATTCTCGCGAGGAGACCCCGTGAAAGCACTCGTCCTATCGGGGGGATCCCCCGAGGCCGACCGGTCCGTCTTCTTCCGGGTCCTGGAGCAGATCGCCGCTGTGGGCATCACCGACGTCGGGATCGTCCTCGGGGAAGCCGCCGACGAGGTGCGGACGGCCGTCGGTGACGGCTCCCGCTTCGGCGTCGGAGTCACCTACCTCCCCCGGACCCGCAGACCCGGGCCGGGGGCGGCCGTGCGCACGGCGCGGGACTGGCTCGGCGACGACGACTTCGTCACGCATCCCGAGGACGTCCTGGTCCCGGGCGGGATCGGCGAGCAGGTGGAGGCGTTCCGCAGCCGCCGCCCGGCGGCGCAGGTCGTTCCGGGGACGGCCGGGGTGTACTTCTTCACGGACGCCGTGCACCGCGCCGTCGACGCCCTCCGGGCCGCCGCCCCCGACGGGCCGGAGATCACCGATGTACTGCGCTGGCTGGCCGACCAGGGCCTGGAGGTCGTCTCCGTCGCCCCGGCCGGGTCCGGTCCGGCACCGATCAATCCATGAGGGCCCTCCACCCCGGAGGTGCCCGGCCGCCTGCCCGACCACGTGTCAGAGGCACCACCCGAGGTGGAGTTCCAGGGAGCATGACCCATGCCGACAGCCGGCCCTCCGTGGGGGAGCCACTCCCAGACGAGGTCGGCCTGATCCAGATCCGGCAGCCCGGCATCCCGAGCAGCTACCGCATGATCTGCTTCCCGAGCGCGCGCAACTCCCCGCTCTGTTACCTCGCGATGGCGGAGCTGCTGCTTCCCACCGTGGAACTGGTCGTCGTGCAGTACCCGCCGATGCGCTCCGCGGAGCACCTCGACCCGGCCGGGTGCACCCTGCTCGCCGACCAGATCTTCGAGGCGCTCCGCGGCTGGGCCGACCGCCCCTTGGTGCTGTTCGGGCACCGCCTGGGCGCCGATCTGGCCTATGAGGTGGCCTGTCGGCTGGAGCGGGAGACCTACGGCGCGCTGCTGACCCTCTTCGTGTCCGGACGGACCGCGCCCGGCCATCGCGGCAGCCTCGGCCCGCCCGCCCTGAGCTGCCGGATCGTCGCCCTGACCGCACAGTACGACCCGCGCGCCACGCTCTCGGGGGTGCGGGGCTGGCGGCGGTGCACCTGCGGCTGGTTCGACCTGGAGACCTTCCCCGGCGCGCAGGGGTACCTGAAGACCCACCGCCGTGAGGTGGTCAACATCGTCCACGACCAGCTGATCTCGCTCGGCGGAGCGGACCCGGGATGACCGCTCGCCGGACTGAGGGGATCCCAGGGGTCGTTCAGGGGTACCCGGCCCGACACCCCCTGCCTAGCGTGCGTCGGTGGAGACCCGTGTCCGGACCCGACGCGCACGGCCCGGCCGGCGCATGCCACGGCCACGATTCCCTCCCGCGCGGTACCCACGAATCCCGTGGACCCCGCGAATCCGCGATCCACCCCGTGAACGGACCCGACCCGCAGCCGGCCCGGCGCACCGCGCGCCGACCGGCCGCGGCACGGCCCAGAGGAAGGACATAGTGCGACCGATGACCGCGAAGATATTGGCAGCCGACTCGGTACGGACCGTCGAGGACTTCGAACAGGACGCCCTCCGGGTGGCCTCGGTGATCCGCGAACGCGGAGTCGGCCTCGGCGACCGGGTGATGCTCAAGGCCGGCAACTCGGCGGCCTACGTGTGCGTGCTGTACGCGCTCATGCACGTCGGCGCCTCGATCGTCCTCGTCGACCAGCAGGAGCACCCCGAGGAAACCCGGCGCATCGCCGTGCGCACCGGTGTCAAGATCACCTTCGTCGACGACGAGACCCCGATCTACGCCGACGCCGACCCCATCCACCTCTACGAACTCATGGTCGCCGTCACCGACCACGAACCCGCCGGCTCCACCCTGTCCTTCGAGGACTGGGGCGAACTCCCCGACGGCCTCATCATGTGGACCTCCGGCTCCACCGGCTCCCCCAAGGGCGTCGTGAAGTCCGGCGCCTCCTTCCTGCGCAACCTGCGGCGCAACGCCGACCAGGTCGGCCACCGCGCCGACGACGTACTGATGCCGCTCCTGCCCTTCGCCCACCAGTACGGCCTGTCGATGGTCCTCATCGCCCACCTGGTCCGCTGCTCCCTGGTGATCGCCCCTTACCGGCGACTGGACCGCGCCCTGCGCATGGGCCGCGACGCCGGGGTCACCGTCATCGACGCCACGCCCTCCAGCTACCGCAGCATCCTCGGCCTGATCACCCGCAAGCCGGCGCTGCGTACCCACCTGCAGGACGTGCGCATGCTCTGCGTCGGTGCGGCGCCCCTCGACGCGCCGCTGGTGGAGAGATACGTCGCCGAATTCGGGCTGCCGCTGCTCGACAGCTACGGCTCCACCGAGCTCGGCAACATCTCCTTCGCCACCCTCGACAACCCGGTCGCCTGCGGCCGGGCCATGGAGGGCATCCGGCTGCGGATCGTCGACGAGGACGGCCGCGAGCTGGCCGCGGGGGAGACCGGCGAGATCCAGGTCGACACCCCCGACGCCCTGCTGGGCCAGGTGTCCGAGGACGGTACCGTCGTCCCCGCCCATGCCACCGGCTGGCAGCCCACCGGCGACCTCGGCCACCTTGACGCGGACGGCAACCTCTACGTCCTGGGGCGCAAGTTCGCGGTCCACCGCATGGGCTACACCCTGTACCCCGAGTTGATCGAGCGGAAGGTCGCCGGTCACGGCTGCTCCACCCGGATCGTGCCGCTGCCCGACGAAATCCGGGGCTCCCAGCTGGTGTTCTTCGTCGAGGACGAGGAGCAGCGGGACGCCGCCCACTGGCGGGAGCGACTGTGCAGCCTGCTGCCCGCCTTCGAACAGCCCAACACGGTCGTGGTGCTGGAGCGGTTCCCGCTCAACCGCAACGGCAAGCCCGACAAGAAGGCCCTCGCCGCACTGGCCGCCCCCCGGGCCTGAGGACCTGACGGCCCCGCCCCGCCGCCCCACCGCGGCGGGGGATCAGGGCCCCGGCACATGTGCCGAAGGGCGCCCCCGCCGACCGTGGGGGCGCCCTTCTCCGGTTCAGCTCTCGTAGGGCAGCTCGACGGGAGCGAGCGCTTCGAAGAGGTCACCGGGGCCGGGGTTGTCCGGGTGGGCCGATCCGCCCAGGTGGTCCACCACCCCCCAGACGGCGTTCAGCGCCGTGGTGACGGCGCCCTCGGCGAAGCCGCCCGTCCAGGAGACGTCGTCGCCGCACAGGAAGAACCCGCGCTGTCCCTCGGGCAGCCCGTGCTGCATGAACTGGGTGAACAGCCGCCGCTGGTAGCGGTACTGGCCCGGCAGGTTCGCCTTGAACGCGCCCATGAAGTGCGGTTCGGTCTCCCACGTGATGGTCAGGGGCTCCCCGATCACGTGCGAGCGGACGTCCACCCCGGGATAGATCTCCGCGAGCTTGTCCAGCAGCACCTTGAGGCGCTCCTGCGGGCTCAGCGTCGCCATCTTCAGCGAGTCGTCGTTCCACGTGTACGACAGGCACAGCACGCCCGGCCGGTCCGGACCGTCGTCGAAGAGGTAGACCCCGCGCGGCATCCGGTCGGTGAGCGTCATGCTCATCACCGGAAGCCCGGTCTCGGGATCCAGGTCCTGCCAGAAGGGCCGGTCGGTCAGGACGAACACCTTCGACGAGCCCATGTAGTGGGTCCGCTCCACCGCCGTCCACACCGGCGTGCTGAGGAGCGCCGGGTCGGCCTCCACCCGGTTCAGCAGCGTCCACACGTGCGGGGTGTACACCACGGCCGGGTAGCGCTCCTCCCGCCCGTCGGCGTCGGTGACCGCGAAACCCGTCCCGGCCTGCCGCACGGCCCGCACGCCCGGCCGCGGCGCCCCTCCGTGCAGCGACGCCAGCGAGGTGCCCGCCGGCCAGTGCGCGCAGTGGTCCGGCCGGTGCTCCCACAGCCCCCGCGGCACCTGCTGGGCCCCCCCGGGGATCGCCACCTGGCGCTCGTCGGCCTCGGTGTAGATCACACGGAGGATCTCCAGCAGCGAGTTCGGGAAGTCGGTGTCCCAGCCGCCGGTGCCGAACCCGACCTGGCCGAAGACCTCACGATGCCGGAACGACCGGAACGCCGAACTGGTGGCGAGGAAACCGTGGAAGGACTGGTCGTCGAACTCCCGGACCAGCCGGTCCCACACGTGCTTGAGGGTGTGCGTGTCGCGCCGCCGGACCGCGTCGCGCATCGTGGACAGCTCCGCCCGCTCCTGCAGCGCCTTCTCCCAGGCGGCGGCCACCTCCTGGTACAGCTCGGGCAGGTCCTGCGTCCCGCGCGCGGTGTGGCGCACCCCGCCGAGGTCGATGAGCGTGCTCGGGGTGTGCTCGGACAGGGGGTTGGGGAAGGGGACGGTGGCCAGCCCCTGTAGGTCGATGTAGTGGAACAGGGCGCGGGCCGACAGCGGAAAGCGCATCGCGCCCATCTCCGCCACGTGCTCCGGCCGTCCCGGGAACGGGACCGACCGCATCCGGCCGCCGAGCTGTTCCGCTTCGTACACGACCGGGCGCAGGCCCAGCCGCATCAGCTCGTAGGCCGCGGTCAGCCCGGCCATCCCGCCGCCGACGACGGCCACCGGGGTCCCGGCGCGCTCGGGCGGGAGGGAGCCCAGGCCCGCCGGATGGCTCAGCCAGGCGTCGTAGGAGAACGGGAAGTCCGGCACGAGCATGCTGGTGGGGTCCGGGGGTGCTGTTGTCATCTGGAGTACCTCTCGGGCCGGTTCGGCAGCGCTTCCAGGGGAGAACCGGAGCGAGCCGGGCGCGGAGCCGGGATCGCGGCGTCGCGGCGGGCCCGGACGGCGGGATGACCGCGCGCCGTCCGCCGTGCGCAGTCGGTCCGGTCCTCGCACGCTACGCAGCGCCCCCGGAACCGGACAACCCCTACCGACCCGGGCTTCCGGCCCCGACCCGCGCGGGTACCGCTATGGCGGTGACGATCAGTCCCCGGTCCGCGAGCCAGCGGCCCTCGAAACCCGTCACCGGCCGCCCGTCGGGACCGGCGCCCGGCCGCAGGACCTCGGCGCGGAAGGTGCCCCGCCGCGGGCTGTCGGCGTCGGTGCGGAAGGACAGCCTGGCGTCCTCGAAGTCCAGCTCGGTGCCGACCAGCGGGAACCAGGTCTTGTACACGGCCTCTTTGGCGCTGAACAGCAGTCGGTCCCGGCACAGCCGCCCGGCCGCCGGCACCGGGGTGCGCGCCCAGGTCAGTTCGCCGGGCAGGGCGATGAAGTCCAGGACCCCCCTGCGCAGCGGCAGGTCGGGCTCTGCGTCGATGCCGACCGCCACCAGATCGGTGTCCCGGGCCAGGACCACGGCCCGGTAGCCCGTGCAGTGGGTCATGCTGCCCACCACCCCTGCGGGCCACTGCGGAACGTTGCGCCGGCCGGGCAGGACCGGGGCCGGGGGCAGGCCGAGGTCCGCCATCGCCCTCCGGGCACAGCCCCTCACGGTGGTGAACTCCTCGCGCCGTTCCTCCGGCGCCGTGGCCACCAGGGCGGCCTCCTCCGGGTGGAGGACAGCCGAGCCGTCCGGCCCGAAGGCCTCGCGTGCGCGGGCCCCTTCGGGCAGCAGGGTCTCTATCACGTGCCGGCCTCTCGCTCGGGGTGGGGCAGGATCTGCCGCAGCAGGCCCTTGGGGTGGCCGCGGCGGCGCCATTCGCGCGGGTAGCCGATCGACACCTCCTCGAAGCGGACTCCGTCGTACCAGGTGGTCCGGGGTATGTGCAGGTGCCCGTAGACCACGGCGGCCGTGCGGAACCGGCGGTGCCAGTCGGCGGTGAGGACGGTGCCGCACCACTGGGCGAACTCCGGGTGCCACAGCACGTCCGTGGGCTCGCGGACCAGCGGGAAGTGGTTGACCAGCACCAGTGGGATCGCCGGGTCGTGGGCCTCGAGCCGTCTCAGGGTCAGTTCGACACGGGCCCGGCACCAGGCGTCCCGGCTCGGGTGCGGGTCGGGGTGCAGCAGGTACTCGTCCGTGCAGACGACGCCCGCCTCGTGCGCCCGCTCCAGTGACTCCTCCTTCGAGGCGACGCCCGGGACGCGGAAGGTGTAGTCGTACAGGAGGAACAGCGGGGCGACGGCGACCGGGCCGTCGGGCCCCCGCCACACCGGCCACGGGTCCTCGGGGGTGTGGACCCCGAGCCGGCGGCACATCTCCACGATGTGGCGGTAGCGTTCCTCGCCGCGAGCCTGGATCTGGTCCTCGCGCGGCGTCCACAGCTCGTGGTTGCCCGGTGCCCACACCACCGTGGCGAAGCGTCCGGCGAGCAGGCTCAGCGCCCACTCGATGTCCTCGGTCATCTCGCCGACGTCGCCCGCGACGATCAGCCAGTCGTCCGGGTGCTGCGGCCGCAGCGATTCGGTGATCGGCCGGTTGTCGGCCATCCCGATGTGCAGGTCGCTGACCGCGAGCAGCCGGGGTCCGGCCGCCGTGGTGGCGGGCCGGTATGCGGGATCAGGCAGTGTATGCGACATCGTTGTCCCAACTCACGGGCAGGTCTTGACGGCGTGTTATGTGGATCTTCCGGTAGACCCGGGTGAGGTGCTGTTCCACGGTACTGACGGTGATGAAGAGCCTGGCCCCGATCTCCCGGTTCGTGTACCCGTGGGCGGCGAGCGACGCCACCCGCCGCTCGGCGTCTGTCAGTGCGGACGCCGGCTCCGGAGCGGACCGGACGGGGAGCGGCTCCGGGGCGGCGGCCACGGCATGCGGCGGCGCGCTCGGCCGTGCCGCCTCCGCCGGTACGCCCTGGCCGGGTTCCCGGTGACCGCCGGCTTCGGCGATCCGCCAGGCCCGGCGGGTGCAGGCCTTGCCCTGGGCGGCGTCGCCGAGCCGCTCGTAGGCGGTGCCCAACTCGCTCAGGGCCCGGGCCAGCTCGCGCGCATCCCCCTCGTCCTGGAGCAGGGCCACGGCCCGTTCCAGCAGCGCGGGCCGTTCGCGCAGCGGTCGGGCGCCCGCCAGGACGCGCAGGGCCAGAGCCTGCACCCGTGGCCCGGTCTCCTCGGCGAGCTGCTCCCGGGCGAACCGCTCGGCCTGCTCCCGGTTGCCCAGGGCCAGCGACGCCTCCGCGACCCCCACCCGCCAGGGCGCCAGCCCCGCCCGGTCCATGTCCCACTCCCGCATCAGTTTCCCGCAGGTCATGAAGTCCGTGAGCGCCGCGTGGTGGCGTCCGGTGGCGAGCTGGTGCCTTCCACGCGCGTAGACGTAGTGGAGGCCGTAGCGGGTCCGGAGCATGTGCTCCGGCACGGGGTGGTCCACCAGGGCCGCGGCCGTCTCGTGGTCGGCCATCGCCGTCCGGGCCTCGATGAGCGCGGAGAGGGGCAGGCCGATGCCCACGCCCCAGCCGTGCGGGGGGAGTTCCGTCAGCGCCTGCTCCGCCAGCCGGCAGGCCTGCGCCAGTTCACCTCGGCGCAGCGCCATGTGCGCGCGCATCGCCTGCATCACCGCGACCCAGCCGGGCGCACCACGCCGGGCCGCCTCCTCCAGGTGCCGGTCCGCCCACTGGGCGGCCGCGCCGAGCCGGTCCGCGTACATCAGGGCCAGGAGGCACGCCCGTACGGTGACGTGGCTCTCCTCCGTGAGGCGCGTCCCGGCCAGGATCCGCTCGGCCCGCCCGGCCAGAGCCTCGTCCGCCGCGGCCCGGTCGCGCGGCCCCCGGGTGGCGCCGAGGGCGTTCTGGAGCAGGCCCATCGCCGTCATGACGCCGTCGTCCGAGGGGTCCGCGAGCGGCTGCGCGTGGTCCCAGTCCGGGCCGAGGGCGTTGTCCATCCCGCCGAGGAGGGTGGGGTAGGTGGTCACCAGCAGCAGCCGGACACCGCGCAGCTGGGCCGTGAGCGCGGCGTCCGGGCGGCCCTGTACACCCTCCAGCGCGCGCCGGATGGCCATGGCGCCGTCGTCGATCCAGCCGTGCCACAGCAGGTCGCCCACCAGGCGCAGTGATTCGGTCACCGGAAGGATGCCCCGGTGCAGGGCGGCGTTCAGCGGCTGGAGCGCGTGCGCCCACGCGGACGGCTTGACCCGCCAGATGAACTTCGCCGTGTTCGCCTGGAGTTGCAGCCGCTCCCGCTCGTCCCGGGAGCACTGCTCGGCCAGCCGCAGGCAGCGCACCGCGAAGCCGACGCGCTGCCCGGCCAGCGCCGTGTGTGCGGCGTCGCTCAGCACCCCCGGTACCCACTCCTCGTCCAGGGAGTGCGGCCCGTGGCCCAGCAGGTGCGCGGCGACGGCTACCGGCGCCGCACCCGCCTCGTACAGCAGCTGCGCCGCGCGGCGGCGCAGCCTTGCCGCCGCATCGTCGGCCAGGCTCTCCAGCACCGCCGAGCAGACCGAGCCGTGTCGGAAGCGGGTGCCCTGGAGGATGCCCGCGTCGCGGAGCGCGGCGACCACGTCTTCCACCGTCCGTTCGGTGGTCCTCACCAGCCGGGCCAGCAGTGGCGGCGATCCGGCGTCGCCCAGCAGGGCGATGCCCTGGGCGACGCGCAGGCCGTCCACGCCCGTACGGTGCACGCATATCAGGGCGTTCTGGAGGAACTGCTCACCCGCGGGGAAGGACCCCTCGGCTCCCTGCCAGGCGGCCTGGTCGTCCAGGAGGCTGTGTACGAGCAGGGGGTTGCCGCCGGTGGCCGCATGCAGGATCGAGAGGGTGCGGGCGTCGGCCGCAGCGGACCCCGCAGGGGTTGCTTCCAGGGCCCGCCGCGCCAGCAGGCCCTCCACGCCCCGGAGGCTGAGCGGGCCCAGTCGCAGCCGGGGGCCGGCGATCCGACGCAGCAGCTCCTCCAGCACGGCCGGGGGAGTCGCGCCCGCGTCGGGGCCCCGCGTCACGATGAGGGAGAGCCCCCGGCCGGTGGCCCGCGCCCGGCCCAGGGCGTACAGCAGGCAGTGCAGGGACTGCGGGTCGGCGTACTGCACGTCGTCGACGGCGATCAGGACGGGACGGCGCGCCGCGAGCCCCGCGAGCCGCGCGTGGACCGCCATCAGGGTCGGCGCGGGGACGAAGTCCCCGTCGTCGAGCGGTGCATGGAGCGGAAGCGGTAATGGCGCGTCCGGGGTGTCGCGGAGCAGTTCCTCGACCACGCCGAAGGGGATGTCCTGTTCCGCCGCAGAGGTGGCGGCGCTCAGCAGCCGTACCCCCCAATCGGGGGTCCGCTCCTGTACGCGGTGGAGCAGGGCCGTCTTGCCCGCGGCGACCGGACCTGCGATCACGGCCAGGGGGCCCGATGCGGCGGGGCCGTCGAGTGCGCCGGCACCCTGCGCACCCGCGGATCCGGGGCCGCGGGCGGTGCCCGTCACCCAGGAGGTCAGTTTGGCGATCTGTTCATCCCGCTCCACCAACATGGCTTTGGACGCCTCCCCAATGAGCTGTGAACCGTCGCATGCCGCTTTCACAGCCGACATGGCTATTCATGATGAGTTCCCACGCGCGCAGGAAGGCGGGTGCCCGATGAGCGCATGGAAGTCAGCACTCGCCGCTGGTCAGGCGGCAGGCTTCCTGTCCGTCAGGTTGGATTGCACACTACCAACTCCCGAGAGGGCTTCCCGCTGCCCGCGTTTGGAATTGACGCGGTGCCAACACGCAGGCGGTTTAGTTGTGTCGGGGACGCAACCGGTTCGTCACGATGGGAAACCTCAAGGAAATCTCAAATACATGTGGGGCCCGGATTCTGGTTTCTCAACCTAGGGGTGTCCGGGCGGAGGATAGGGGTCGGCGGCAGTGGAGAAGCGCCGACCGCGGCTCGTTCAATGGCAGCGTGACGACGAACCTGACCGGGAAAGTGGCCGAACTGCACTCCCTGCGCGAGCAGGCGCGGCGCGGCCCCAGTGACCGTGCGACCGAGGCGCAGCACGCCAAGGGCAAGCTGACCGCGCGCGAGCGCATCGCGCTGCTGCTCGACGGGGGTTCCTTCAAGGAGGTCGAGCAGCTGCGCCGCCACCGTGCGACGGGGTTCGGTCTGGAGGCGAAGAAGCCGTACACCGACGGTGTGATCGCCGGGTGGGGCACGGTGGAGGGCCGCACGGTCTTCGTCTACGCGCACGACTTCCGCATCTTCGGCGGTGCGCTGGGCGAGGCGCACGCGGCGAAGATCCACAAGATCATGGACATGGCCGTCGCGGCCGGTGCCCCGCTGGTGTCGCTGAACGACGGTGCGGGCGCCCGTATCCAGGAGGGCGTCTCGGCGCTCGCCGGCTACGGCGGCATCTTCCAGCGCAACACCAGGGCCTCCGGCGTCATCCCGCAGATCTCCGTGATGCTCGGCCCGTGCGCGGGCGGCGCCGCCTACTCCCCGGCGCTGACGGACTTCGTGTTCATGGTCCGCGA
>NZ_JBEXPB010000076.1:0-20892 GCF_040611795.1 Streptomyces sp. NPDC006529
CGCCGTCGCGGTGGGCGTGGGCGTGGGGGTCGGCGTGGGGTCCGTGCCGCAGCCGGGGGTGGCTTCGGGCGGAAGGGGGACCCGCCATGTCTGGGGGTCGTTCTCCGAACCCACCAGCAGGGTCGAGCAGTCGGCGTACGTCACGGTCTCGCCCTGCGGCTGGGCGGGCAGCGGGACGTCCGCGAGCTTGGCGCCCGAGGCGGCGTCGTACACGGAGGCCGTGTTGGCGCCGAGCGGGCCGCCGCTGCGCAGGACGTAGGACGCGCCGGAGGGCGAGAACGCGCCGTCCGTGGTGAACACGGGACCGGGGCGCACGGGAGTGAGGGTGTTGAGCTGTCCGGTCACCGGGGGCAGCGGGGCTTTGTACAACTGCCCGGCGCCGCCGATGAGTTTGCTGGCGACGTACATCTGCCCGGTCACCGGGTCGGCGAGCAGGGACTCGGCGTCGTGCCGGCCGTCGGCGTAGGCGAAGCGGTAACTGACGGGCGTCACGGCGGCGTTCACGAGCCGGTCCGGTTCGGGGAAGCTGTGGACGGTGATCTCGGCGCGCCCGGCGAGGTTGTCACCGATGTCGCCGACGAGGAGGACGGGAGAGCCCGCCGCGTCCTTGCCGAGGGCCAGGGCCTCCCAGTCGGTGTTGGTGACCCCGGAAAGGGTGAAGGTGGCCTTGAGCTGCCCGGTGGCTCCGGAACAGTCCACGGCGAAGACCTGGTTGGTGTTCCCGCTGTCGTTGACGGCGTAGAGGACGCCGGGGTGCCGGCGGCTCGCGGCCAGGCCGCTCAGTTCGGTCAGCCCGCCCGGCAGGACGCACTTCTTCTCCGGGGCGGGGGCGACAGGAGCGGCGGGAGTGGCGGTGGCCGCCCAGGCCACGGTGGGCAGCACCGCCGCGAGGGCCGCCGTCGCCAGCGCGGCCGCCCGGGGCGAGGGGATGAGGAGTCGGGACATGCCCACAAGGTGACGGTACGTCGGCCAAGGGGCCAGGGGCGTCCGCCCCCTGGGTGGGCATGGTTCGATGCCGGGCGGGCATGACACCCCGGAGCTCTCCCCCTCCCCCAAGGCGGGGAACGTCGCCCCCGGTCAGCGCGCCGGTTCCCGGACCGGCGCGTTGTGCCGGGCGTGCGCGATGAACGCCCGGGCCGCCCGGCTCAGCGGCCGCCGGGCGTGCGCGATGCCCACCGGCCGCAGCAGCGGCGGTGTGAAGGACCGGATCTCGGCCCGGTGGCCGAAGGCTCTCGACACCACGTCGCGGTACCAGATCAGCGAGCCCCGCCCGTCCGTCACGCCGGTCACCCAGGCGAGCCGCTCGTCCACCTCCAGGCAGGGCACCGGGCGGACGCCGAGGCAGCTGAACATGGCCTCCATCTCGGTGCGCCGCCCCGTCCCCGGCATCGGCAGGACCATGTCCAGCCCGTCGAGCGCCCGCAGCGGCAGCGGATCCGGCAGCCGGGAGCCCATCGGGGAGATCAGCACCACCTCGCGCTCCTGGATGTGGTGGGTCGTCAGCTCCTTGTCCACCGGAAGGTCGACCAGGGCCAGTTCGGCCCGCCCGTCCAGGAGTTCGCGGGTCAGTACCTCGCGGCTGTCGTACTGCCGGAGCCGCACGTCGATGCCGGGATGCCGCTCGGTGAAGGCGGGGACCAGGTCGACGGCCAGGTCCAGGGCGAGGGTGGGGGTCGCGATCACCATGAGGGTGGTCCGGGCGCCGCCGGTGTGGGCCGTGCCGATGTCGTCGATCGCCTCGACGGCGTCCAGCACGGTCCGGGCGAGCCGGACCACCCGGGCTCCCTCCGGGGTGAGGTCCACCCCCCTTCCCCGGCGGGCAAGCAAGTCCACCCCCAGGTCCCTCTCCATGGCCTGCACGGCCCGCGAGAGCGCGGACTGGGCGACGAAGACGGAGGCCGCGGCGCTGGTGATGGAGCGGCAGTCCGCGACGGCGACCAGGTAGCGGAGCTGCGCCAGTGTGGGGGTCATGACCGGACGGTAACCGTGCGATGATGCAGGTGTAAGGGGCAGCCGGGTGGACAACCGCCCGACCTGTCGAAGCTGTCATGCCCGGTGGGCGACAACGCATACCGGCGCGGCATGACCCGCGCCGCGGCGCTGCGCCGGTCCGCGCGCCGGGGCCGGTCCCCGGGCCGGGGAACCGCGCAGGCCACGGCATGGACGACGGCCCGAGCCGGCTGCCTGACGGTCGCCGGGCGAGGCGGTCCGGAAATCGACCCACCCGAAAGACCGTCCTCCGCATGCCCGTTGACAGTGCGCGGCGGCCACCGCACGATGCATCGCGGCGTCGGGGAACGCGACCGCCGTTCAAGCCCGTCCGGTCCACGGCGGGTCGCCCGGAACCGCGCAACGCCCGAACCGGAGGCGGCACGGACCCGCCCCGCGCACCGCCGCGCCGGTGCCCGGCGGTGCGTGCTCACCGCTCCGTGTTCCCCGCTCGTGTCCGTCCGCCCGCACCGCCCGCACCGCCCGCGGGTCCGCCGGGCGGCGCCCCTCCCCGCGACATGTCACACAGCACTCCCCCGTCCCCCACCGGAAGAGGAACGCACGTGACTCCCCAGGCCGCCCCGCCCGCCGCACCCCGCGACCTCGTGGTCGCGCTCAGCCCCTTCGAGGAACCCAACGCGCGCCTCGTGACCGCCGCCGAGCGGGCCGGTGCGCTCGGCCTCCTCGACCTCGGCCGGGACCCCGCCGCGGCCCGGAGCGCCTTCACCGAGCTGTGCCGGCGCCTGGGCCGCCCGTACGGCGTCCGGGTGCCCCGGGGCTGTCCGCTCGGCCCCGCCGACCTGCCCGCCGAGGTGGACACCGTGCTGCTGGCGGACCCCGCGGGCACGCCCGGCGCATGGGCCGCGGGCGGGCGGCGGCTCTGGGCCGAGGTCACCACGCACGCGGAGGCCGTCGCCGCCCTCGCGGCGGGGGCGGCCGCGCTCGTGGCCAGGGGGCACGAGTCCGGCGGCCGGGTCGGCGATTCCACCACCTTCGTGCTCGTCCAGCGGCTGCTGGCGGACCCCGGCATCACGGTGCCCGTCCTGGCCTGCGGCGGGCTCGGCCCGCACACCGCGGCCGCGGCCGTCGCGGGCGGCGCCGCCGGGGTGGTGCTGGACGGCCAACTCGCCCTGACCACCGAGGGGGAGGCCGCACTGCCCGCCGAAGTGGCCGATGCCCTGCGGACGATGGACGCCGGGCAGACCCGGATCGCCGACGGCCACCGGGTCTACGCTCGGCCCGGCCTCGCCACGCCCGAAGGCCCGGTGGCGCCCCTCCTCGGGGCCCGGAGCCTCTCGCGGCAGCTGCTGCCCGTCGGCCAGGACGGGCCCTTCGCCGCCCGGCTCGCCGCCCGCCACCGCACCACCGGTGGAGTGCTCCAGGCCGTCCGGGCCGCCGTACTGGAGCGGCCCGCGCTGGTGGCGCGGTGCGCACCGCTGCGCCCGCGTCAGGGTGGATCCCGGCTTCCGGTCGCCCAGGGGCCGATGACCCGGGTCAGCGACCAGGCCGCCTTCGCCGAGGCCGTCGCCGCCGGGGGCGCGGTGCCGTACCTGGCGCTGGCTGTCATGGCGGGCGCGGACGTACGCCGCCTGCTGACCGAAACTGCCGAGCGGCTGGCCGGACGCCCCTGGGGGGTGGGGCTGCTCGGCTTCGCGCCGCCCGAGCTGCGGCGGGAGCAGCTGGCCGCGGTGGCCGATGTAAGGCCGCCGTACGCGATCGTCGCCGGGGGCAGTCCGGCGCAGGCGGCGCCCCTGGAGGCGGCGGGGACCGTGACCCACCTGCACGTGCCCTCGCCCGCGCTGCTGGAGCGCTATCTCGCCGAGGGGGCGCGGCGCTTCGTGTTCGAGGGGCTGGAGTGCGGCGGTCACGTGGGGCCGCGGGCCTCGTTCCCGCTGTGGGAGGAGCAGCTGGAACTGCTGCTCGCCGACGGCGAACCGGCTTCGCTGGACGTGCTGTTCGCGGGCGGGATCCATGACGCCCGGTCCGCGGCGATGGCGGCCGCGGCGGCCGCCCCGCTGGTGGAGCGCGGAGCCCGGTTCGGGGTGCTGATGGGCACGGCCTACCTCTTCACCGAGGAAGCCGTCGCGGCGGGCGCGGTGCTGCCCGGCTTCCAGCGGGCCGCCCTGGAGTGCGCGGACACCGTCCTGCTGCACACCGCCCCGGGGCACGCCACGCGCTGTGCGCCCACCCCGTACGCCGAGACGTTCGTGAGCACCCGGCGGCGGCTGGAGCGGGAGGGGACGGACCAGCGGCAGGTGTGGGAGGAGCTGGAGCGGCTCAATCTCGGGCGGCTGCGGATCGCCAGCAAGGGGCTCGGGCACCGGTCCGGCGCCGGGGCGCCGGGGGCGGCCGCGGAGGCCGTCGATGAGGAACAGCAGCGTGCCGAGGGGCTGTTCATGCTCGGCCAGGCGGCGACGCTGCGCGCCGAGACCACCACGGTGGCCGCCCTGCACCACGAGGTGACCCACGGGGCTTCGGAGCTGCTGGAGCGGCGGGCCCGGCAGTTCGCGCGGGCCGCCGTCCCGGCCGTGGCGGCCGGCCCGGCCGATCCGCTGGACGTCGCCATCGTCGGGATGGCCTGCGCCTACCCGGGTGCGCCCGACCTGGCCGCCTTCTGGGCCCAGATCCTGGCCGGGACGGACGCGGTGAGCGAGGTCCCGGCGGAGCGCTGGGATCCGGAGCTGTACTACGACGCCGACCCGGCCCGGGCCGGGGAGCGCACGCCGTCCCGCTGGGGCGGTTTCCTCGCACCGCTGCCCTTCGACGCGCTCGCGCACGGCATCGCCCCCGCCTCGCTGTCGGGCATCGAACCGGTGCAGCTGCTGGCGCTGGAGATCTCGGCGCGCGCCCTGGCGGACGCGGGCTACGGCGCCGGGCGGGACTTCGACCGCAGCCGCACCTCGGTGGTCTTCGGCGCGGAGGCGGGGACGGAACTGGCGGGGGCCTACGGGCTGCGCGCCCTGCACCCGGCCTACCTGGGCCCCTTGCCGCCCGAGCTGGACGAACAGCTGCCCCGGCTCACGGAGGACTCCTTCCCCGGCATCCTCGCGAACGTGATCGCGGGCCGGGTCGCCAACCGGCTCGACCTCGGCGGCGCGAACTGCACCGTCGACGCGGCGTGCGCCTCCTCGCTGGCCGCCCTCGACCTCGCCTGCCGCCAACTGCGGGACGGCGACAGCGACATGGTGCTGTGCGGGGGCGCCGACGTGCACAACGGGATCAACGACTACCTGATGTTCGCGTCCGTCCGGGCGCTGTCCCCCGGCGGGCGCTGCCGACCCTTCGACGCGGACGCCGACGGGATCGCCCTCGGCGAGGGCGTGGGCGCGCTGGTCCTGAAGCGGCTTTCGGACGCGGAGCGGGACGGCGACCGGGTGTACGCGGTGATCAAGGCGGTCGGCGCGTCCAGCGACGGGCGCTCCCTCGGCCTGACGGCGCCCCGGCCCGAGGGCCAGCGCCGGGCCCTGGAGCGGGCGTACGCGCGGGCCGGTATCGCGCCGGCCGCCGTGGGCCTCGTCGAGGCGCACGGCACCGGCACGGTGGTCGGCGACAGCACCGAACTGACCGTGCTGAGCGAGGTGTTCACCGAGGCGGGGGCGCGGCCCGGCGGCTGCACCCTGGGGTCGGTCAAATCCCAGATCGGGCACACCAAGTGCGCGGCGGGGCTGGCCGGCCTGATCAAGGCGGCGTGGGCGGTGCATACCGGGGTGCGGCCGCCGACGGCGCACCTGGCCGCACCCAACGCGGCCTGGCCGGGGCCGCAGAGCCCCTTCCGCTTCGACACCGAGGCGCGGCCGTGGCCGGTGCCCGTGGAACGCCGGATCGCGGGGGTCAGCGCCTTCGGTTTCGGCGGCACCAACTACCACGCGGTGCTGGCCGGTTACGCGGGCGCGGCGGAGCCCCGGCACTCGGTGGCGGCCTGGCCCGTGGAGCTGTTCTGCTTCCGGGGCGCCGATCGCCGGGCGGCCGGCCGGGCCATGGCGCGGCTCGCGGCCCGCCTGGAGGAGAACGAGGGCGCCGGACGGCCGTGGGCGCTGCGGGACCTGGCCGCGGAGACGGCGCGCGGCACCGCGCCGGTGCTGGTGGCCGTCCTCGCGAGCGGCCCGCGGGAGCTGGCGGAGCGGCTGGAGCGGGCCCGTACCTTCACGGCCGGGGAGGGCGTGTACGTACGGCCGCAGGCGCCGGATCCCGGGCGGGTGGCCTTCCTCTTCCCCGGCCAGGGCAGCCAGCGGCCGGGCATGCTGGGCGACCTCTTCGTGGCGTTCCCGGCCCTGCGGCGGCTGCTGGACCGGGCGCCCGGAGCGGTCACCTCGGCGATGTTCCCGCCGACCGCCTTCACCGGGCCCGAGCGCGCGGGGCTGCGGGACGCGGTGACGGACACCCGGATCGCGCAGCCCGCCCTCGGGCTGGCCGGGGCGGCGGCGCACCTGCTGCTGGCAGAGGTCGGCGTACGGCCCGACGCCGTGGCCGGGCACTCGTACGGCGAGCTGACGGCCCTGTGGGCGGCCGGGGCGTACGACACGCAGGCCCTGCTGCGGCTGAGCGCGCGCCGGGCGGAGGCGATCCTCGGCGCGGCCGGAACCGATCCGGGGGCGATGGCCGCCGTGGCGGGAACGCCGCAGGAGGTCCGGGCGGTCGCGGAGCGCGCGGGCTGTGTGGTGGCGAACCACAACGCGCCGCGCCAGTGCGTGGTGTCGGGGCCGACAGCGGCGGTCGACGCGGCGGTCCGCGACCTGCGGGCCGCGGGGCTGACGGCCCAACCCCTGGCGGTGGCCTGCGCGTTCCACAGTCCGGTGGTGGCGGGGGCCGCGGACGACCTCGCCGACGCTCTGGCGGAGGTGGAGGTCACCGACCCGGCGGTACCCGTCTGGTCGAACAGCACCGCCCGGCCGTATCCGGCCGGGGCCGACGCGGTGCGCGAGCTGCTGGCCGGCCAAGTGGCCCGGCCGGTGCGGTTCGTGGAACAGATCGAGGCGATGTACGCGGCCGGGGTGCGGACCTTCGTGGAGGCCGGGCCCGGGCGGGTGCTGAGCGGGCTGGTGGAGAAGATCCTGGGCCCCGAACGGCCCTGCACCGTCGTCCCGTTGGACGTGCCGGGCGGGCACGGGGTGGTCCGGCTGGTCACCGCGCTGGCCGAACTGGTCGCGGCCGGTGTGCCGGTGGCGCCGGAAGCCCTGTTCCGAGGCCGGACCTCCGTCCTGCCCGAGCGGGCGCCGCGCCGGGCGGGCTGGCTGGTGGACGGCCATCTGGTCCGGACCGCGGACGGCGCCCCGGTGGCGGGCGGGCTGCGGCCGCCCCGGCGGATCACGGCTCCCCCGGCCGCCTCTCCCTCCGCGTCCACGGCTCTTTCGGTCGAGGCCCCGGGTGCGCGCGAGGCGGCCGTACTGGCCTACCTGGACGGCACCCGCGAGCTGATCGCGGCCCAGCGGGACGTCGTGCTGGGCTACCTGGGCGCGAGCCCGGGCGCGCTCGCCGAGCCGCGACCGGTCGTCCCGGCCGGGGGCGTCGAAGCACTGCCCGAGGTGACGGCCGCCGAGGCGCCCCTCGCGCCCGTGGCGGTGACGGCCGCCGGGGTGATGGAGGTGGTCCTCGACATCGTCCACCGGCGGACCGGCTACCCGCTGGACATGCTGGATCCGGAACTGGACCTGGAGGCGGACCTGTCCGTGGACTCCATCAAGCGCGTCGAGATCATCGGCGCCCTGGCCGACCGGATCGGCCTCCCCCGCACCGCCGACGGGTCGGCGGAATCCGCGGTGGAGGAACTGGCCCGGATCAAGACCCTGCGCGGCATCGTGGAGTGGATCACGAGCCACCGGGATGCCGGGGGCACGGGCCCGGGCCCGGCCTCTGATACGGATGCGGATACGGATGCGGGCACGCGGGAGGGCGGCGTCGCGGGCGCGGACCGCGCCGCGGAACCCCCCGGGGCCGCCGGCGGGCCGGGCCCGGCCCGCCCCGGCGACGAAGTCGGCCCCACCCGGGACGGGTTCACCGCTCCCGGACCGGACGGCGGGGCCGGTCCCGCCGGGACGGCGCCCCGGGGACCCGGACGCGTGCGGCGGATGACGCTCTCCGTGGTGCCCGCCGGGGAGACCCGGACCCCGGGTGACGACCTGCGCGGACAGCGGATCGGGGTGGCCGGGGACGGCCAGGGGGTGGCCCTCGCGCTGACCGCACTGCTGCGGGCCGACGGCGCCGAGGTGTGCGACCTGGGCGACCGGCCGGACGTGGTGGACGGCCCGGACGATCTCGGCGCACTGGACGGGCTGGACGGGCTGGTGGACCTCGGCGCGCTGCGCGGCGGCCCCGAGCCGGCGCTGCCCGGGACCTTCCCGGGCCTGCGGCGCGCCCTGACCGGTGGCATCCGGCGGCTGCTGCTGGTCAGCGGGGCCGGGGGCCGGTTCGGGCACCGGCCCGCCGACGGCGCCCCGGACTCCGGGAGCGCCGACCCCACCGCCGGCGCGGGGCTGCACGGGTTCGCGCGGAGCGCGGCCCTGGAGTACCCCGGCGTGCTGCTGCGCGCGGTGGACATCGACCCCAAGGAGCGCGCCGACCGGATCGCGGCCCGGCTCATGGCCGAACTCCGCTCCCCCGGCGGCCCGGTGTCCGTGGGGTACGGCTCCGACGGCGCCCGGGTCTGCCTGCGGGCGGTCGCGGCGCCGCTCCCGGCCGGGGCCGCGGCCACCGGCCCGCTGCCCCTGGGGCCGGACTCCGTGGTCCTGCTCACCGGCGGCGCCCGGGGCATCACCGCCCGCGCGGCCCTGGCCCTGGCCGAGGCCACCGGCTGCCACGTCGAACTGGTCGGCCGCACACCGGAACCGGCCGCCGAGCCGGACGCCTTCGCGCAGGCGCACGACCGGGTCGCCCTGCGGGCCGCGCTGATCGCCGGGGGGCTGCGCAAACCCGCCGAGATCGAGGCGGCCGCCTCCCGCGTCCTCGCGGAGCGGGAGGTACGGGCCACCCTGCGCTCCCTCGGCGGGGCCGCCGCGTCGGTGCGCTACCACCGCGCGGACGTCACCGACGAGGACGCGGTCCGGGCGGTGGTGGCCGACGTACGGGCGCGGCACGGCCGGCTCGACGGCATCGTCCACGGCGCCGGAACGCTGCGCGACGCGCTGGTGGCCGACAAGGAACCGGCGGCCTTCACCGAGGTGTTCACGACGAAGGTGGCAGGGGCCCGGCACCTGGCGGCCGCGGCCGCCGAGCACGGCCGCGGCCCCGCGCCCTCGTTCCTGGTGCTGTTCGCCAGTGTGGCGGGGGTCTTCGGCAACCGCGGCCAGTGCGACTACGCCGCCGCCAACGACGCCCTGGACGGCTTCGCGCACACCTGGTCGGACACCTTCCCCGGCCGGGTGCTGGCCATCGACTGGGGGCCTTGGGCCGCCGCGTCGGGCGGCATGGTCACGCCCGAACTGGAGCGGAACTACGCCCGGCGCGGCATCCGGCTGATCGGCCCGGAGGAGGGAGCCGCCGCCTTCCTCGCGGAACTCGCCCTGCTCACCGCGCCGGACGAGCCCAACGGACCGGGCGGTGCGGACGGGCCCGCCCCCGGCGGGCGGACCGCGCAGGTGGTGCTGATGGCCGACGAGGACCCGTCCGAGGCGGACGGCCGTGGCTGAGGCGCGCCGCGGACCCCGGCCCACGGACGCGGCGATCGTCGGCATGGGCGCCGTCTTCCCCGGCGCCGCCGACCTGCGGGCCTACCGCCGCAACCTGCTCGCCGGTACGGACACCATCGGCGAGGTCCCGCCGGAGCGCTGGGACCCGGAGGTGTACTACGACCCGTCCGGCGCCGCGGGAGCCCCGGCCGGGGACCGGTTCTACTGCCGCCGCGGCGGTTTCGTGGACGGGCTCGCGGCCTTCGACCCGACCCGTTTCGGCATCATGCCCGCCACCGTCGAGGGCGCTGAACCGGACCAGTTGCTCGCCCTGCACGCGACGGCCGAGGCGATCGCCGACGCGGGCGGGGAGGACCGGCTGCCCGCGGACCGCTCCCGGATCGGGGTGGTGCTCGGGCGCGGCGGGTTCATGGGGGTCGCCACCGCCCGGCTGGACCAGCGCGTGCGCACCGCGCACCAGGTGGCGCAGACGCTGCGCGAGCTGGCGCCCGACCTGGGCGAGCGGAGGATCGCCGAGGTGCGCGCCGCGTTCCAGGACGCCCTGGGCCCGGAGCGGCCGGACGCCTCCATCGGTCTCGTACCGAGCTTCACCGCGGCCCGGACCGCCAACCGGCTGGACTTCCGCGGACCCGCCTACACCCTGGACGCGGCCTGCGCCTCCTCGCTGCTCGCGGTGGACCAGGCCGTGGGGCTGCTGGCGGGCGGGCGCTGCGACCTGGTGGTCGCGGGCGCCGCCCACCACTGCCACATCGCCACGCTGTGGAGCGTGTTCACGCAGCTGCGGGCGCTGAGCCCGAGCGAGACGATCCGGCCCTTCGACCGCCGGGCGGACGGCACCCTGCTGTCCGAGGGCACCGGGGTGGTGCTGCTCAAGCGGTTGGCGGACGCGCAGCGGGACGGGGACCGGATCTACGCCGTGGTCCGGGGCACGGGGGTGGCCGGTGACGGCCGGGCCGCGAGCCTGATGAGCCCGCTGGTCGCGGGCCAGGTGCGGGCCCTGGAGCGGGCCTGGCGGGAGGCCGGCCTGGATCCGCGGGCCGCCGACGCGCTGGGGCTGCTGGAGGCGCACGGCACCGGCACACCGGTCGGTGACGCGGCCGAACTGGACACGCTGGCGCAGGTGTTCGGCCCGCCCGTGGCCGGGCGCCGGGAGGTGGGGCTCGGCTCGGTGAAGTCGATGCTCGGACACACGATGCAGGCCTCGGGGATGGCGGGCCTGATCAAGGCCGCCCTGGCGGTGCACGAGGGGGTGCTGCCGCCCACCCTGCACGTGGAGGAGCCGCACGAGGCCCTCGCCCGGACCCGGATGCGGCCGGTGACCCGGGCGCAGCCGTGGGAGCGCGGCACGGCGCCCCGCCGGGCCGGGGTGAACGCCTTCGGCTTCGGCGGGATCAACGCCCACGTGGTGCTGGAGGAGGCTCCGGGCGCGGGCGCCGCCCGGAGCGCGGCCGCCGGGCGCCGCTTCCTGCCGCTGGGCGCGGGAGGGCCGGTGCGCGGGCCGGGCCGGGCCGCCGCCCCCGTGACGAACCCCGGCGCGCGGGACGACGCAACCCCTCGGGACGGGGTCCTCCTGCGGGACGGGGTCCTGCTGCTGACGGCACGGACGCCGGAGCGGCTGGCCGGGCTCCTGGCGGCGGCGGAGCGCTCGGGCGGGACGGGTTCCGGTCACGAGGACGGTCACGGAGGCGGGGCCCGGACCGGGACCGGGGGACGCCTTGACGCGGAGGGCGTGGCCGAAGGGGGCCCGTGCCGGCTCGCGGTGCTCGGGCCCACCCCGCAACGGCTCGCGCTGGCCGCGAAGGTGGTGGCGCGCGGCCGGCCCTGGCGCGGCCGGGGGGACGTGTGGTTCACGCCCGAGCCGCTGCTCTCCCGGGACGCCGCCGGACAGCGGTCCCCCGGCCGGGTGGCCTTCCTCTTCCCGGGGCTGGAACCGGAGTTCGCCCCGGTCCTCGACGACGTGGCCGACCGGTTCGCGCTGGAGCCCCCACGGCTCGGCCGGGGCGGCGAGTTGATCGAGCGGGCCCTCGACGCCCTCGCCACCGGCCGCTTCTTCGCCCGCGTGCTGCCGGAACTCGGCATCGAGCCCGATGTGCTGGCGGGTCACAGCCTCGGCGAGTGGGCGGCGATGGTCGCCGCCGGGATGTACCCGCGCCAGGCGGTGGACGCCTTCCTCGGCTCGCTGCGGCCGGGTTCGCTCACCGTGCCCGACCTCGTGTACGCCGCCGTCGGCTGCGGTGCGCGGCGGGCGCGGGCGGCCCTGCACGGGCTGGACCGGGTGGTGGTCAGCCACGACAACTGCCCGCACCAGTCGGTGATCTGCGGGGAGCCCGCGCAGGTGGCCGGGGTGCTGGAACGGTTGGCCCGGGACGGGGTGCTGGGGCAGGAACTGCCGTTCCGGTCCGGCTTCCACACACCGATGTGGGAGCCGTACCTGGGGCAGGTGCGCGCCGCCTTCGACCGGCTGCCGATCCGGCCGCCGGCCGTGCCCGTGTGGTCGGCGACCACCGGATCCCCTTTCCCTCAGGCGCCGGTCGAGGTGCGCGAGCTGGTGGTCCGGCACCTGCTGGAGCCCGTGGACTTCCGCACGCTGACCCTGCGGCTCTACGAGGAGGCGGGCGTACGGGCGTTCGTGACCATGGGGCCGGGCAGCCTGCCCGGGTTCGTCGAGGACACCCTGCGCGACCGGCCCCACCTGGCGGTCGCCACGTCCGCACCGCGCCTCTCCGGTACGGCCGCGCTGCGGCGCACGGCGGCGGCCCTGTGGACGGAGGGGCTGGCCCCGCGCTGGGAGCGGCTCGGTAGCTCCCCGACGGCACCGGCCACGCATCCGGCCCCGGCACCGGTCACGCGTCCGGCCCCGGCACCGGCCCCGGAACCGGCTCCCGGGCGCCCGGCCCGGGCCGCGATGACGCTGGACCTGGGGTCGCCGCTGGTCCGGCTCGGCGGCGCGGCCCGCGGGCTGCTGGGCCCGGCGACGGACGCGCGGACCGCCCCGCCCGGCCCCCCGCTCGGGTCCCCGCCCCCGTCCCCGCCCCGCTCCGCGGACCCCGTGCCGCGGACGCTGCCGGACGGCTCGGCGCCCCTGCTGGCCGCGCTGGACGCGGTCCTCGACGCCTCGCGGACCGCGGCCCGTTCGGTCACCGAGGCCTGGGCCCGGCCGGCTCCCGCTCCCGCTCCCGCTCCCGCTCCCGCTCCCGCTCCCCGGCATGCTCCCCCGCCCACGCCGCTCCCCCCTCAGCCGGTCGGCACGCACCACACCCTCACGCTGTCGCTGGACACGCTCCCGTACGTCCGCGACCACTGCGTCTACGAGCAGCCCGCCGACTGGCCGGAGGCCGGCGACCGCTTCCCCGTCGTCCCCATGACGACCATGCTGGAACTCGCCGCCGACGCTGCCCTGCGCGCCGCGCCCGCCGGGTCCGTGGTGGTCGGTTACGAGGGCGTCCGGGCCCTGCGCTGGCTGGCCGTCGAGCCCGCCGTCCGGATCGACGTCGGCGTACGGCCCGAGGGGCCGGGCCGGTTCCGCGTCACGCTCGGCGACAGTGCCGTCGTGACCGTCCTCCTCGGCGCGCGCCACGGCGCACCGCCCGCGGCCGACGGCTCCGGGCCCCGGCCGCTGACCGCCGAACAGCCCGCCCCCGTCAGCGCGGAGGCGCTCTACCGCGACCGGTGGATGTTCCACGGGCCGGGCTTCGCCGGGGTGCACGAGGTGCGGGCGGTCGCCGCGGACGGCATCCGCGGGGTGTTGCGGGCGCTGCCCGCGCCCGGCGCCCTCCTCGACGCGGCCGGGCAGCTCTTCGGCCACTGGATGCAACTGCGGCTCCCCGTGGACCGGTTGGTGTTCCCGGCCACCATCGAGCGGATCCGCTTCTACGGTCCTCCGCCCGCCCCCGGTTCCCTCGTCGAGGCGGTCGCCCGGGTGCGGGAGGTCCGTGACCTGACCGTGCTCGGCGACGTCGAGCTGCGGGACGGCGGGAGCGGCGCCCTGCGGGCCCGGATCGAGGGGTGGACGTACCGCCGGTTCGCCGCCGACGAACGGGTGTGGCCGATGAAGTTCACCCCGGAGGTCTGCGGGATCGGCGAACCGCAGCCCGGCGGCTGGTGCGCGGCCCGGCGGCGCTGGACCGACCCCGCCTCGCAGGAGCTGGTGATGCGCCGCTACCTCGGGGCCGCCGAACGGACGGTGTACGAAGGGCTCGCCCCGCGCGCCCGCGCGCCCTGGCTGCTGGGCCGGATCGCCGCCAAGGACGCGCTGCGCGGGCTCCTGTGGGACGGCGGGGCGGGCCCCGTGTTCCCCGTCGAAGTGCCCGTCGGCAACGACGCCCAGGGGCGCCCGGTGCCCGGCGGGCCGCTCACGGCGGGGGTCCGGCTGTCCCTCGCCCACAAGGACCGGCTCGCGGTCGCCCTGGTCCACCCCACCGGGCCCGTCGGCATCGACGTCGAGACGGTGACCACCGACCCCGCGGCCCTGCTCCGGATCGCGTTCGGCCCGGACGAGGCACGGCTCGCGGAGCTGCTCGCGGAGCGCGACGGAGAGGATCCTGCGGCCGCGCTCACCGCACTGTGGTGCGCGAAGGAAGCCGCCGCCAAGGCGGCGGGCACCGGGCTGGGCGGCCGGCCGCGCGCCTGGCGGGTGAGCGCCGTGGAGCCCGGCGGGCTGCGGGTGCTCGCCCCGGACGGGCGGGCCCGCCTGGTGCGGACCACCGTCCTGCCCGCCGAAAGCGGCCCGCCCCTCGATCACATCGTGGCCTGGACCGCGCCCCCGACCGGTTCCGTTCCCGTCCCCTCCCACCCCACGGAGTTCACCCATGGCATCTGACGTCCCCGGCTCCCCCGCCCACGCCCGCATCCTCGCCGAGATCACCGGCATGCTCGTCGAGATCGTCGGTGACGAGTTCCTGCTCGCCGAAGAGGTCACGATGGCGACCACCTTCAACGACGATCTGGCCCTGGAGAGCATCGAGTTCGTGGCGCTGGCGGAGCAGCTCCATACGCACTACGGCGCGGACGTCGACCTGATGGGCTTCCTGGCCGAGAAGGACATGGAGGCCGTCCTCGCCATGTCGCTGGGCGATCTCGTCACGCACATCGGCCGCGTCACCCGGCGCCCGCTCGCCGCCGCACCGGGCGCGCCGGCCCGGTCCGGTGGATCCGCCGCGCACCCCGTCACGGCCGGCTGAGCCCGCCGTGGCCCACGTCCTCGCGCATTCCCTCGCCTTCCACGTCCAGCGGCTGCCCGCCGCGGCGGGCGCCGACGACGCCGACCGGCCGGTGGTCGTCTTCCTGCACGGGCTCGTCGTCGACAACCTCTCCTCCTTCTACTGCCCGCTCGCCGTGCCGGTCGCCCGCTCGGGCCACGAGGCGGTCCTCTACGACCTGCGCGGCCACGGCCGCAGCGAGCGGCCGCCCACCGGGTACGACAGCGCCACGGCCGTCCGCGACCTGGTCGCCCTGCTCGGCGCCCTCGGCCTGGCGCACCGGCCGGTCCACCTGGTCGGCAACAGTTACGGCGGCACGCTCGCCGTGCACGCCGCCCTCGCCCGGCCCGACCTGATCGCCGGGCTCACCCTGCTCGAACCGCCGCTCAGCGGGGCCTGGGTGGAGAACATGGTGGACACCCTCTCGGCCGCCGCACTGAGCCTGGAGGACAACGAGGTGCCCGCCGAGCTGCGGGCGCTGCGCCTGCGCAAGGCGGCCTCCCTCACGGCGACCGCCGACGAACTCCTCAACCGGACCAGCCTGATCGACGACATCGCGGCCGGGCGCGCCTTCACCCCGGCCGACTACGCGCGACTGCGCTGCCCGGTGCTCGCGGTCTGCGGCGAACACTCCGAACTGGTGCCGGGCGCAAGGGAACTGGTGCGGCACGCCGCGGGTCCCTGCTCGGTGGAGATCCTGCCCGGCCTCGGCCACGACGTCCTCAAGGAGAGCAGCGGGGCACTGCGGAAGTCCGTACTCGCCCACCTCGACGAGGTCGCGGCGCGCCGGGCGGGAGCGCTGGTCCGATGAGGGTGCTGTTCACGGTTCCGCCGCTGGCGGGCCACGTCAATCCGACCGCCGCCGTCGGCGCCGAGCTGGCGGCGCGCGGGCACGAGGTCGCCTGGACCGGCCCCGCCGCGGCGCTGGCCCGGCTGCTGCCCGCGCACGCCCGCGTGCTGCCTGCCGGGGACGCCGCCGGGCGGGGGCCGGGCGGCGGGGGCGGCTACGCCGATCTGCACGAGCGCTGGCGCGACCTGCGCGGGGTCCGGGCGCTGCGCTTCCTCTGGGAGGAGGCCCTGGTGCCGCTCGCCCGCGCGATGGTGCCCGGGGTCACGGAGGCGGTGCGGACCTTCCGGCCGGACGTGCTGGTCGCCGACCAACAGGCCCTGGCGGGGCCGGTGGTGGCGCGCCGGCTGGGGGTGCCGTGGGTCACCTCGGCCAGTACCTCGGCCGAGTTCGCCCGGCCCTTCGACGGGTTCCCCCGGATCGGCGAGTGGGTGGGCGACCAGATCGCGGGACTGCTCGCCGAGACCGGGCCGGGAGCCGGGCGGGCCGGGGTCGGTGGGGCGGACGCGGGGTGGGACCCCCGTTTCTCGGACCGGCTCGTGCTGGTCTTCTCCACTCCCGAACTCATCGGCACGGGGGCGCCGTTCCCGGCGCACTACGCCTTCGTCGGACCCGCCTTCGGGGCGCGTCCGGCCGCGCCGGACTTCCCCTGGCACCGGCTCGACCCCGACCGGCGGCGCGTGCTGGTCTCCCTCGGGACGCTCAACGGCGCCGCGGGCGAGCGGTTCTACGCCGCCGTGCTCGGCGCGGCCGACCGGCTCGCCGCGTCCGTGCAGCTGGTCCTGGCCGCACCCGCCGCACTGGCGGGGCGGTTCCCGGAGCCGGGCGCCGGGCGGGCCGCGGACCCCCTGCCGCTCCGGGACGGCGCAGCGCCGCGGGACACCGTGCTGTGGCGGGAGAGCGTGCCGCAGCTGGAGTTGCTGCCGCATCTGGACGCGGTGGTCTGCCACGCGGGGCACAACACGGTCTGCGAGAGCCTCGCGCACGGGCTGCCCCTGGTGGTCGCGCCCATCCGGGACGACCAGCCGATCGTGGCCCGGCAGGTCACCGATGCGGGCGCCGGGGTCCGGGTGCGGTTCGGCCGGGTCCGGGCCGAGGAAGTGCGCGACGCGCTGACGGCCGTGCTGGACGAGCCCGGTCCCCGCCGGGCCGCCCGTCGCATCCAGGCCTCCTTCGCCGCGGCGGGCGGAGCCGCCGCCGCGGCCGACCGGTTGGAGAAGACACTGTGAAGCCGCTCGCCCTCCCCCGTCGTCCGCTGCGTCGGCCGTGGACGCACCGCGTGCCCTGGACCTCCGCGCTGCTCGTCGCCGCCCTCGGCGCGGGTACCGCGCGCGCCCGCCGACGGGCGCGGGCGGTGCCCGTCCTGCCCGGCGCCCCGTCCGTCGCCGCCCTGCCCCGGGCCGCCGGGTGGCGGCTGCTCACCGCGCGCGGGACCGGGGCCGACGGCGCCACCTTCCTCAGCGCCTGCGCGCACGCCGAGCGGGAAGGGCTGCGGGTGCTGGACCTGATCCCGGCGGACCTCGGCGCGGAGTCCGTCCTGGGCCTGCTGCGGCTGCTCGACCCGGCCTCGTACCCGGGCGACCGGCTCGCGCGGGGCCGCGGGGCCGGGTACGCCGTCCTCGTCGCCGAGGAGGTCCTCGCCCGGGCGGGCATCGACCCAGAGGCCTGGGAGGGCGCGGACCCGGCGCGGCTGATCACCCTCGTGCACACGCTCAAGGAGTACGCCGCCGACGCCACCGGGACCGCCGTCGCACCCGGGCTGTCCTGCGGCCCGGGCCCGCGCCGGGCGGGCGCCGCCGAGCTGCGCGCCCACGGGCTGCCGCCGGGCCCGCTGGCCGCCGCGCAGGTGGCCGGGCTGGCCCTGCTGACCGGGGTGGCGCTGCGCCAGGGCGCCTGGGGCAGGGTGGCGGCGGGGCTGTACTGGCTCCAGCCGTACGCCATCCTGGGCGGCCCGGGCGGAGCGCTGCGGCCCGCGTCCCTGGTCCGGGACACGGCCGCCCGGCCGCTGCGCTCGCTGGGCGCGGCGCTGCGGACCGCCGCGGCCGCCGCCGCGCCGGACACCGCCGCCGACCCCGCCGAGGCCGCCCGGGAGCGGGAGCGCCGGGAGCGCTACCGCGCCGATCTGGCCGCCGGGACGGACCGGTTCCTCGAACCGCGCCGCGCCGACTGCCCCTGGTGCGGGTCGGGTTCGCTCGCGGTCCGGGTCACGGTGCCCGACCTGCTCCAGGGCAAACCGGGCCGCTTCACCCTGGACGAGTGCGGGGAGTGCGGCCACGTGTTCCAGAACCCCCGACTCACGGTGGAGGGGCTGGAGTTCTACTACCGGGACTTCTACGACGGCGAGGGCGGTGAGGGCGCGGGGGCCGTCTTCGGCCGGATGGGGGCGACCTACCGGGCCCGCGCCGCCCTGCTGCGCCCGTACGTCGCACCGGGCGCGGCGGCCGACCGGGCCGACGCTGCCCCTGCGCCGGACGCGGCCCAGGCGGCCGGGCCCGGTTCCTGGCTCGACGTCGGCACCGGGCACGGTCATTTCTGCAACGCGGCGCGGAGCGTCTGGCCGCGGACCCGGTTCGACGGCCTGGACATGGGCGACGGGGTCCGCGAGGCGGAGCGGCGCGGCTGGGTGGACACCGGGTTCCAGGGCCAGTTCCCGGACTTCGCCGCGAAACTGGCGGGCCAGTACGAGGTGGTCAGCATGTACCACTACCTGGAGCACACCCGGGACCCCTTCGCCGAACTGGACGCGGCCGCCGCCGTCTTGGCGCCGGGCGGGCTCCTGGCGATCGAACTCCCCGACCCCGGCTCCCGGATGGGCCGGCTGCTGGGGTCGGCCTGGCTGCCCTGGTTCCAGCCGCAGCACCAGCACCTGATCCCGGCGGCGAACCTGCGCGGGGCGCTGGCCGATCGGGGGTTCACCGTCCTGGCCGAGGAGCACGGGCCGGCGCACCAGGGCAACGACTTCTTCGGCGCGGTGGCGCTGACCGTGACCCGGCTCGCGCCGGACCCGGGACGCCCCTGGGCGCCCGCCCTGCCGCCTCTACGGCGGGCCGTGCGCCACGCGGTACGGACGGCCGCGCTGCCCTGCTTCGCCGGCGCGGCGGTGCTCGACGCGCTGCGCAGCGCCGCCGCCCGGCGCGCGGACGGCGGCAACGCCTACCGGATGCTGGCCCGCAAGGAGCCGGCGGCCCCGGACCCCGGACAGGGCCCCGGTCCGGACACCGCACCGCCCGCAACCCCGGGAGGCGGCCGGTGACCGGGGTGGTGGCGGGGGGTCCCGGCCTGGCCCGGAGCGCGACCGCCGACCCGTTGTTCCGCCTCGTCGCCCACGCCCTCGAAGCCGCGCACGGCAGGCCGCCCACCGCCGTGTGGAGCGCCCCGCACGCCTTCCGCCTCGGCGCGTCCGGGCTGGTCGCGGCGGCCGGGTGGCCGGTGGCCGCCGCGGCGGCGCCCCGCGAGGACGGCGTCGTGCGGCTCAGCTCGCTCAGCCATCCCGCGCACAGCTGCGACTTGCCGCTCGCCCTGTCGGGTCCGCCCGTCACCGCCCCCGACTGGGCCGTCCGGACCTACGCCCTGCTGCGCGCCCTGGCCCGGGCGGGGTACGGGCGCGGCGGGACCGACCTGCACGTGCAGGGCTCGCTCAGCGCGGCCGCCGGGCTGGCCCTCGCGGAGCCCGCGGACTGCGCGGTCGCGCTGGCCGTGGCCGACGTACACCCGCGGGCGGTACCGGCGGGCTCGCCCGGCGCGCCGCCCGGCGACCCCACCGGGGGGCCGGACGCTCCGCCCGGCGTCGAGCCGTCCCGCGCGGAGCTCGCCCGGCTGCTCGCGCGGGCGCTGCCGGACGGGGACGGCGCCCTGCGCCGCGCCGTGCTCTTCGCCCGGCCCGGTCACGCACTGGCCGAAGGCGCCCGGGCCGGGGGCGACCCCGGCGGGCCCCCGCGGCACGTCGGATTCGATCCGGCCGCATCCGGATCGCGGCTGGTGCTGATCGCCGTGCGCGGGGCGGCCGCCGACCGGGCCGCGGACCGGGACCGGGCCGTGGCGTGCGCGCGGCGGGCCGGGGCGCTCGACGTCTGGCAGCCGGGGGCGCGGCCCGGGCGGGCGGTCGTGGTGCGGCTGCCCGAGGACGGGGTGGCGGACGCGCGGGCGGCGGTCGCGGCGCGGTTCCGCGCGCGCTCCAGGCCCGTGCCGCGCTTCCTGAACATCGCCGTGGCCGGTGCGGCCCGGCGCGAGGAATGAGAAGGAGAGACGACCCATGCCCAGACCTTCACCGGCCACACCACCCGCCGTCCCACCGGGGCCCGGAGCACGCCCGTCGCGGGGCCGCTGGTCCGCGCTCCTCGCGGCGCTCGGCGCGCTCGGCCTGCTCGGCGCGTTCGGCATGGCCAACTCGCAGGCGGCGGAGAGCACGTCCGCGGCGGCGCTGCCCGCCTACGACCACGTGGTGGTCGTCGTCTTCGAGAACAAGCAGTACGGCGAGGTGATCGGCAACTCCGGCGCGCCCTACATCAACCAGCTGGCGAGCGGCGGCGCGAGCCTGACCAACATGAAGGCGCTCACCCACCCCAGCCAGCCGAACTACTTCAACCTCTTCTCCGGGGCCACCCAGGGCATCACCGGGGACGGCTGCTACACGGCGCAGTCGATGACGGCGGCCAACCTCGGCCAGGAGGTGATCGCGGCGGGGAAGACCTTCGCGACGTACAACGAGGACCTGCCGGCCGAGGGCTCCACCGCCTGCTCGGCCGGGAAGTACGCGCAGAAGCACAATCCGTGGTTCGCCTTCAAGAACGTGCCGCTGAACACGGGCAAGACGTGGGCGCAGTTCCCGCAGGGCGACTACGGCGCGCTGCCGCAGCTGTCCTTCGTCGTGCCGAACCTGTGCAACGACATGCACGACTGCGCGGTGGGAACCGGCGACACCTGGACGAAGAACGGCCTGGACGGGTACGCGCAGTGGGCCGGATCCCACAACAGCCTGCTGGTGCTGACCTGGGACGAGGACAACTACCTCGGCTCGAACCAGATCGCGACCGTGTTCTACGGCGCCCAGGTGAAGACCGGCCGGTACGCCACCGCCTACAGCCACCACCACCTCCTGCGCACGCTGGAGGACCTGGCCGGGACCACCTCCCACGCGGGGAACGCGGCGAACGTGGCACCGATCAGCGAGGTCTTCGCGCCCGGCACCGATCCGACGCCCACCCCCACGCCTACTCCCACCCCCACCCCGACGGCC
>NZ_JBEXPB010000077.1:0-20798 GCF_040611795.1 Streptomyces sp. NPDC006529
GCGGCTCTTCGGTTGTGGGGGGTGGGCCCTCCCCCGTGTCCGGGGCGGGGCGCGCCCGGGCCGGCCCGGGCGGACGGGGTGGGGATAACCCCCCGGCGGGGACGCCGACGTGCCGGATGGTCGGGTGCAGCCGCGGACGAGAGGGTGGGGGAAGTGCAGCGGGGCACAGGGACAGGACGGGACGGGATCATGGCGATCGGCTACGGCACGGGCTACGGCACGGGCACCAACAGCGCGGCGACGCGGGCACCCTCGGTGCTCACGGCGCCCTTCGCGGGGCGGACCTGGCGCGAATTCGGGCACCTGCTGATCGGGCTGCCGCTGAGCGTCCTCTACTTCTCGCTCGCCATCACCGGGGTGAGCCTGGGCGCCGGGCTGCTGGTCACCTTCCTCGGGGTGCCCGTACTGGCGGGCGTCCTGGCCATGGCCCGCGGCTTCGGGCACCTGGAGCGCGGCCGCGCGCGGACCCTGCTCGGCATGGACATCGCCGACCCGGAGCCGGTGCGGGCCCGCAAGAAGGGCGTGCTGGCCGCCACGGGCGCGATGCTCGGGAGCGGGAGCGCCTGGCGGCACGTCCTCTACTCGGTGATCCACCTGCCGTGGGCGATCTTCAGCTTCACCCTGGCCCTGACCCTGTGGGCCTACGGCTGGGCGATGCTGCTCTACCCGCTCTGGTTCTGGGTCTTCCCCGCCTTCACGGACCAGCCCGGACTGGAGCTGTTCCAGAACGGCGAGCACTACAGCTTCTACCTGGACTCGCCGGCCCTGATCGCCCTCGCCGGCGCGATCGGACTCCTCTTCACCCTGGCGACCCCGTGGGTGATCCACGCGCTGGCGTCCGTGGACCGGATCATGATCGGCGGGCTGCTCGGCCCGTCCCGGCTGGCCCACCGCGTCACCGAGCTGGAGTCGGACCGCGGGGTGGTCGTCGACACCGCGGCCGCCGACCTGCGCCGCATCGAGCGGGACCTGCACGACGGCGCCCAGGCCCGGCTGGTCTCGCTGGCCATGGACCTGGGCCTGGCCAAGGAGAAGCTCGCCGAGGACCCGCAGGTCGCCGCCCGGATGGTGGACGAGGCGCACGGCGAGGTGAAGATCGCGCTCCAGGAGCTGCGGGACCTCGCGCGCGGCATCCACCCGGCGGTGCTCACCGACCGGGGCCTGGACGCGGCCCTGTCCTCCGTCGCCTCGCGCTGCACCGTCCCGGTCCGCGTGCAGGTGGAGCTGCCGGGGCGGCCGGTGGCGGCGATCGAGGGGATCGCCTACTTCACGGTCTCCGAGCTGCTGCAGAACGTCAGCAAGCACTCCGGCGCCGGTGTGGTCAGCGTGGACGTGTGGAAATCCGGGGACAGGCTGCTGATCCAGGTCGCCGACGACGGGCGCGGCGGCGCGAGCACCGCGGCGGGCGGCGGGCTCGCGGGGCTGGCGGAGCGGCTGGACGCGGTGGACGGCGTGCTGGTCGTCGACTCCCCCGACGGCGGCGGGACGACGGTGACGGCGGAGCTGCCCTGGCGGGTCTGAGGACCGGGGCCCGGGGTCCGGGCGCGGCGAAGACGGGTCCCCGGACCCGCACTTCGTCATGTCCGCCCTCTTTTCGGCCCTGATCCCCCCTGATCCACCCCGTCCGGACCCCCTCCGGACGCCCCGACCTCGCAAAGTGGGTTCGTACCCGGATCCGTTGGCCCGGACCGGCCTTGACCCGGCCCCGAGGCTGGGATGCTTGGCTGTGCCAGGGATCGACAACGAGTGATGCGGGAGCTGCTGAGTCGTGGAAGACAGGGTGCGGGTGGTCATCGCCGAGGATTCAGTGCTGCTGCGTGAGGGCCTGACCCGGTTGCTGACCGACCGGGGGCATGACGTCGTAGCGGGCGTCGGGGACGCGGAAGCCCTGATCAAGACGGTGGCGGAGCTGGCGGCGGAGAACGCGCTGCCGGACGTGGTGGTGGCGGACGTACGGATGCCGCCGACCCACACCGACGAGGGGGTCCGGGCGGCCGTGCGGCTGCGCAAGGAGTACCCCGGGATCGGGGTGCTCGTGCTGTCGCAGTACGTCGAGGAGCAGTACGCCACCGAACTGCTGGCCGGGTCCAGCACCGGGGTCGGGTACCTGCTCAAGGACCGGGTGGCCGAGGTGCGGGAGTTCCTCGACGCGGTGGTCCGGGTGGCCCGGGGCGGCACGGCCCTGGACCCCGAGGTGGTCGCCCAGCTGCTGGGCCGCAGCCGCAAGCAGGACGTACTGGCGGGGCTGACGCCGCGCGAGCGCGAAGTGCTGGGGCTGATGGCCGAGGGGCGGACGAACTCCGCGGTGGCCAAGCAGCTGGTGGTCAGCGACGGAGCGGTGGAGAAGCACGTCAGCAACATCTTCATGAAGCTCGGCCTGTCGCCGAGTGACGGGGATCACCGGCGCGTGCTCGCCGTCCTCACCTATCTGAGATCGTGATCGACTGACACCCTGTCAGGCGGTGCGGCGGTGCCGGGCTCGACGCGGTGCCGGAAATTCTGACGGCGGAGTGTCTCCTCCCGGATGGTTTGCCGGGCGGGGGACACTCCGGAACAGACCGTCTCACGGGACGGTCCAGCATATGAGCGGCCCAAGGAAGGACACCCTTACCGACGTAGGGTTGGCCTTGCGAACGCCACGCCTCGAAGGAGGTCCGTTTCAGTGACCAGCCAGGTCAGTAGCCCAGCCGAGCAGGCCGACGGGGCCGGGGGTGCGGTTGTCGGTGGACAGCGCACTCCCGCGGGCCCCGGCGGGAAGGAAATCCGCAGGCTGGACCGTGTGATCATCCGTTTCGCGGGTGACTCGGGTGACGGGATGCAGCTCACCGGTGACCGTTTCACGTCCGAGACGGCGTCGTTCGGCAATGATCTCTCGACGCTGCCGAACTTCCCGGCGGAGATCCGTGCGCCCGCCGGGACCCTGCCGGGGGTGTCCTCGTTCCAGCTGCACTTCGCCGATCACGACATCCTCACCCCGGGGGACGCGCCGAACGTGCTGGTCGCGATGAACCCGGCCGCGTTGAAGGCGAACATCGCGGACGTGCCGCGGGGCGCGGAGATCATCGTGAACACCGATGAGTTCACCAAGCGGCCGATGGCGAAGGTCGGCTATGCGGTGTCGCCGCTGGAGGACGGGTCACTGGAGGCCTACAACGTCCATCCGGTGCCGTTGACGACGCTGACGGTGGAGGCGCTCAAGGAGTACGGGCTCTCGCGCAAGGAGGCCGAGCGGAGCAAGAACATGTTCGCGCTGGGTCTGCTGTCGTGGATGTACCACCGGCCGACGGAGGGGACGGAGGCGTTCCTGCGGTCGAAGTTCGCGAAGAAGCCCCAGATCGCCGAGGCGAACGTGGCGGCGTTCCGGGCGGGCTGGAACTTCGGTGAGACCACCGAGGACTTCGCGGTGTCCTACGAGGTCGCCCCCGCGACGAAGGCGTTCCCGACCGGTACCTACCGCAACATCTCCGGGAACCTGGCCCTGTCGTACGGACTGATCGCGGCGGGCCGGCAGGCGGACCTGCCCCTGTACCTGGGCTCGTATCCGATCACTCCGGCCTCGGACATCCTGCACGAGCTGTCGAAGCACAAGAACTTCGGCGTGCGGACCTTCCAGGCGGAGGACGAGATCGCGGGGATCGGCGCCGCGCTGGGGGCCGCCTTCGGCGGGTCGCTGGCGGTGACCACGACCTCGGGGCCGGGCGTGGCGCTCAAGTCGGAGACGATCGGGCTGGCGGTGTCGCTGGAGCTGCCGCTGCTGGTGGTCGACATCCAGCGCGGCGGGCCTTCGACGGGGCTGCCGACCAAGACCGAGCAGGCCGACCTGCTCCAGGCGATGTACGGGCGCAACGGTGAGGCGCCGGTGCCGATCGTGGCCCCGCGCACGCCGGCGGACTGCTTCGACGCGGCCCTGGACGCGGCCCGGATCGCCCTGACCTACCGCACGCCGGTGTTCCTGCTCTCCGACGGCTACCTCGCCAACGGTTCCGAGCCCTGGCGGATCCCCGACGTCGCGGACCTGCCCGATCTGCGGGTGCAGTTCCAGTCGGGCCCCAACCACACGCTCGCGGACGGCACCGAGGTCTTCTGGCCCTACAAGCGCGACCCCCACACCCTGGCCCGGCCGTGGGCGGTACCGGGCACCCCGGGCCTGGAACACCGGATCGGCGGGATCGAGAAGCAGGACGGCAGCGGGAACATCTCCTACGACCCGGCCAACCACGACTTCATGGTCCGCACCCGCCAGGCCAAGATCGACGGCATCGAGGTCCCCGACCTCGACATCGACGACCCCGACCAGGCCACCACCCTCGTCCTGGGCTGGGGCTCCACCTACGGCCCCATCACCGCCGCCGTCCGCCGCCTGCGCCAGGCCGGGCAGCCCATCGCCCAGGCCCACCTGCGCCACCTCAACCCCTTCCCCCGGAATCTGGAAGCGGCCCTGAAGCGTTACGACAAGGTAGTGGTGCCCGAGATGAACCTCGGCCAGCTGGCCACCCTGATCCGGGCGAAGTACCTGGTCGACGCCCGTTCGTACACCCAGGTCAACGGCATGCCCTTCAAAGCGGAACAGCTCGCCACGGTCCTTCAGGAGGCCATCAATGACTGAGGTCACCGACGCCCCCGCCCACCCGCCCACGCTGCTCTCGCTCGTGCCGAAGGCCGAGGCGAAGCAGTCGATGAAGGACTTCAAGTCCGATCAGGAAGTCCGCTGGTGCCCCGGCTGCGGCGACTACGCCGTCCTGGCCGCCGTCCAGGGCTTCATGCCCGAACTCGGCCTCGCCAAAGAGAACATCGTCTTCGTCTCCGGCATCGGGTGCTCCTCCCGCTTCCCGTACTACATGAACACCTACGGGATGCACTCCATCCACGGCCGCGCCCCCGCCATCGCCACCGGCCTGGCCACCTCGCGCCGCGACCTGTCCGTCTGGGTCGTCACCGGCGACGGCGACGCCCTCTCCATCGGCGGCAACCACCTCATCCACGCCCTGCGCCGCAACGTCAACCTCAAGATCCTGCTCTTCAACAACCGGATCTACGGCCTGACCAAGGGCCAGTACTCGCCCACCAGCGAGGTCGGCAAACTCACCAAGTCCTCCCCGATGGGCTCCCTCGACGCCCCCTTCAACCCGGTCTCCCTCGCCATCGGCGCCGAGGCCACCTTCGTCGCCCGCACCGTCGACTCCGACCGCAAACACCTCACCGAGGTCCTGCGCGCAGCCGCCGACCACCAGGGCACCGCCCTCGTCGAGATCTACCAGAACTGCAACATCTTCAACGACGGCGCCTTCGAGGTCCTCAAAGACCAGGAACAGGCCCAGGAAGCCGTCATCCGCCTCGAACACGGGCAGCCCATCCGCTTCGGCACCGACCGGGCCAAGGGCGTCGTCCGCGACCACGCCACCGGTGACCTGCGCGTCGTCACGGTCACCCCCGACAACGAAGCCGACATCCTGGTCCACGACGCCCGCACCACCTCGCCGACCAACGCCTTCGCCCTGTCCCGGCTCGCCGACCCCGACACCCTGCACCACACGCCCATCGGCGTCTTCCGCAGCACCGAGCGGCCCGTCTACGACACCCAGATGGCCGACCAGCTCGACGCCGCCGTCGAACAGCACGGCAAGGGCGACCTCGGCGCCCTCCTCACCGGCAACGACAACTGGACCGTCATCGGCTGAGCCGGATCCGGATCCGGCAGTCCACCGGGCCCCGGCCTCCTGTGACCGTCAGGGGGTCGGGGCCCCGTCGTGCTCCGGGCGCGTCCCGCCGCTGCCCGCGCGGGTCCCGTCGCCGGCGCGGGTTTCGTCGTACGCCGCCCGGGCCGCCTGCACCGCGCCCGTGCTGCGTTCCGTCCAGCGGGCCAGCGCCCACACCTGCTCGGCGGCCTCGCGGCCCAGCGGGGTCAGGGAGTAGTCGACGCGCGGCGGGATCACCGGCTGCGCGACGCGCAGTACGAAGCCGTCCCGCTCCAGCGTCCGCAGGGTCTGGGCCAGCATCTTCTCGCTGACGCCGCCCACCTCGCGGCGCAGTTCGCTGAACCGGAACGAGCGTTCCAGCAGGGCGGCGAGGACGAGCACCCCCCAGCGGCTGGTGACGTGCTCCAGGACGCCCCGGGAGGGGCACATCGGGGCCTTGACGCTCACTTCCATGGCGGTACCTTACTTCAAAGTGGGTACTATCCGAAAGTTAGCGCGGCGCCTAGGGTGGTGTCATCACCCCGAGGAACCGAAGGAGCACCCCATGAGCATCGTCGTCACCGGAGCCACCGGAGCCCTCGGCCGCCTGGTCCTTGAGGACCTGCTGGCCACCGTCCCCGCCACGGAGATCGCCGCCGTCGTCCGTAACAAGGAGAAGGCCGCGGACCTGGCCGAGCGCGGCGTCGAGGTGCGCGTCGCCGACTACAGCGACCCGGCAAGCCTGGACGGGGTCTTCCGCGCCGGCGACCGGGTCCTGATGATCTCCGGCAGCGAGGTCGGCCGCAGGGTGGCGCAGCACACCGCGGTGATCGAGGCCGCTAAGGCCGCCGGGGTGGCCCAGCTCGCCTACACCGGCGTCCTCGGCGGCCCGGAGGCGGACTTCGACCTCGCCGAAGAGCACCGCGTCACCGAACAGCTGATCCTCGACTCCGGCCTGCCGTACACCTTCCTGCGCAACGGCTGGTACCACGAGAACTACACCGCGCAGCTCGCCGCGGTACTGGAGCACGGCGCGGTCGTCGCCAGCGCAGGCGAGGGCCGGATCGCGTCCGCGGCCCGCGCCGACTACGCCGCCGCCGCGGCGGCCGTCGTGACCGGCGAGGGCCACCTGGGCCGGGTGTACGAGCTGAGCGGCGACACCGCCTGGAGCCTGGCCGAGTACGCGGCCGAGGTCGCGGCGCAGTCCGGCCGGGAGATCAGCTACGCGGCGGTACCGGCCGACGCGCACCTCGACGTGCTGACCGGCGCCGGTGTCCCCGCGGCCTTCGCGGCGATCCTCGTCGACGTGGACGCGGCCATCGCCCGCGGCCGGCTCGCGGGCACCAGCGGGGACCTGGCCCGGCTGATCGGCCGCCCGACCACCCCGATCGCCGCCGCCATCGCCGCCGCGCTGGCCTGAGCCGCGGCGCAGGCGGCCCGGAGCCGCGGCGGGCGCGGGACGGAGCCCCGGTGGGCACCAGCCGGAGCCCCGGTGGGCACGGCCTGGATGTCATGACTGTCACCCGCCAACGGGCATGACATCCGGCCGACGCGGCGCTACCTTCGTGAGGTTGGCTCGAAATGACCCAGGAGGGCCCGTGAAGGCAGAGAACGAGCAGCGCACGGGTTTGATCTACGGATTCGGCGCCTATGGACTGTGGGGGCTCGTGCCCCTGTTCTGGCCGCTCCTCAAGCCCTCCGGCGCGGTCGAGATCCTCGCCCACCGCATGGTGTGGTCCCTGGCCGCCGTGGGCCTCGCGCTCGTCGCGACCCGCCGCTGGGGATGGATACGCGCCCTGCTGGCCGAACCGCGCAAGCTCGGGCTGACCGCGCTCGCCGCCGCGGTGATCTCGGTCAACTGGGGCCTGTACATCTGGGCGGTCAACAACGGCCGCGTCGTCGAGGCCAGCCTCGGCTACTTCATCAACCCGCTGGTCACCATCGCCATCGGCGTCTTCGTCCTCGGCGAACGGCTGCGCCGCGCCCAGTGGGCGGCCGTCGCCATCGGCGCCGCGGCCGTCGTGGTGCTGGCCGTCGGCTACGGCCGGCCGCCGTACATCTCCCTGGTGCTGGCCTTCTCCTTCGCGACCTACGGCCTGCTCAAGAAGAAGATCAACCTGCACGGCCTGGACTCGCTGGCCGCCGAGACCGCGCTGCTCTTCCCGCCCGCGCTCGGCTACCTGCTGTGGCTGGCGGCCCAGGGCCGGTCCACCTTCGCCGCCGAGGGCGCCGGGCACGCCGCGCTGCTGGCGGCGACCGGCCTGGTCACCGCGATCCCGCTGGTCCTCTTCGGCGCCGCCGCGATCCGGGTCCCGCTGTCCACCCTCGGGCTGCTCCAGTACCTGGCCCCGGTGTTCCAGTTCGGCCTCGGCGTCCTCTACTTCCACGAGGCCATGCCGCCCGAGCGCTGGGCCGGGTTCGCCCTGGTGTGGGCGGCGCTCGCACTGCTCACGTGGGACGCGCTGCGGACCGCCCGGCGCTCGCGCGCGGCCCTCGCGGCGACCGTCGCGGCCACGGCGGGCGCCGTCCCGGCCCCGGCCGCGCCCGAGACCCCGGCGCGCGAACCGGCGTAGCCACGCACCGCGCGGCGGCTCCCGTCATACGGCGGCGGTCGGCGCGGCGGCGCATCATCCACCCCACGATCCCCGGTACGGAACCTCCGTACCGGGGATCGTCCGTTTTCCGAACCCCTGTGACCGGATTATGACCTTGACGGACAGTCATGCTCTCGCTGAACATCAGGCTCGCACTGACGCACGACTGCTCACCCGCTCTTTCCCCACCCGTTCCGTCACATCCCCAGCGGAATCCCGGAGCCCCCACATGAGCCTGTCCGTCTCCCGGCGCCTGGCCGCCGTCACCGCGATCGCGGTGGCCGGTCTGTTCGCCTCCACCGCCCCCGCGGCCCTGGCCTCCCCCACCGCGGTCACCGCCGCGCCGACGCCCCCCGACATCCCGGTCGCCAACGTCAAGGCGCACCTGGCCCAGCTCCAGTCGATCGCCACCGCCAACGGCGGCAACCGCGCGCACGGCAGGGCCGGTTACAAGGCCTCGATCGACTACGTGAAGGCCAAGCTGGACGCGGCCGGCTACACGACCACCCTCCAGACCTTCACCTCCAGCGGAGCCACCGGCTACAACCTGATAGCCGACTGGCCGGGCGGCGACGCCAACTCGGTCCTGATGTCCGGCGCGCACCTGGACTCGGTGAGCGCGGGCCCCGGCATCAACGACAACGGCTCCGGCTCGGCGGCCATCCTGGAAACCGCGCTCGCGGTCTCCCGGGCCGGGCTCCAGTCCACCAAGCACCTGCGCTTCGGCTGGTGGGGCGCGGAGGAGCTGGGCATGGTCGGGTCGACGTACTACGTCAACAACCTGCCGAGCGCCGAGAAGTCGAAGATCTCCGGCTACCTGAACTTCGACATGATCGGCTCGCCGAACCCGGGCTACTTCGTCTACGACGACGACCCGACCATCGAGCAGACCTTCAAGACGTACTTCGCGGGCGTCGGCATCCCCACCGAGATCGAGACCGAGGGCGACGGCCGTTCCGACCACGCCCCCTTCAAGAACGCGGGCATCCCGGTCGGCGGTCTCTTCAGCGGCGCCGACTACATCAAGACCGCCGCGCAGGCCCAGAAGTGGGGCGGCACCTCCGGCAAGGCCTTCGACGCCTGCTACCACCGGTCGTGCGACACCTCGGCGAACATCAACGACGCGGCCCTGGACAAGAACAGCGACGCGATCGCCTACGCGGTCTGGACCCTGGGAGCCGGCACCGTGGTGCCGCCCGGCCCGTCCTTCGAGAACACGGCGGACGTCGCCATCCCGGACTCCCCGGCTGCCGGAGTCAGTTCACCGATCACCGTCTCGGGCGTCACGGGCAACGCGCCGGCCACCACGAAGGTGGACGTCAACATCGTCCACACCTACCGCGGTGACCTCCAGATCGACCTGATCGCCCCCGACGGCACGGCGTACCGGCTGAAGAACTCCAGCTCGGACTCGGCCGACAACGTCGTCGCCTCGTACACGGTGAACGCGTCGAGCGAGCTCGCCAACGGCGTCTGGAAGCTCCAGGTGAAGGACGTGGCCGCGCAGGACACGGGCTACATCAACAGCTGGAAGATCACCTTCTAGGAGGTGCCCCCGGGGTGCGCGCGCAGCGATTCGGGGACCGGTTCCTGTATCCGCGCGCGCAGCTCCTCGGCGACCGCCGCGATGTCGGCCCGGCCGCGCTTCGCGGCCTCGACCAGGTCACCGAGCGCCTCGGGCGAGGGCAGCTGCTTCGCCCCCGCCACCCGCAGGTACGAGCGGGTGGCGGCGGCCGCGTAGAACTCGTTCATCGGCGATTCCAGCGCCGGGCACACGGCGAGCGTGTGCAGGAACGCGGCGGCGCGCCAGGCGGTGTCGGGGGCGGGCTGCTCCGGGACCAGCACCAGGTCGTTCTGGTGGCGGGCCACCGCGGCGGCCACCCCGGAGGGGTCCCAGACGGCGGGATCGGACGGCAGGTGGTGGGCCAGAGCGGTCCAGGCCCACTCCATGGTGATCTTCAATGGCCGAACCGCTCCTGGAAGTAGCCCCAGTGGTCGGCGAACTCCTCGATGCCGGACAGGAAGCTCTTGCGGTCCTCGTCCAGTTCGCGTTCGGTGACCTCGGTGATCAGCGCGGTGACCGTCGTCCCCAGCGCCGCCGCGCGCGCTTTGAGGCGCTCGTGGAACTCTTCCTCCAGGCGGATGGTGACGTGTCTCGACATGTCCCTCACCGTACAGCGGCTCCGCTGTACACAGGAGGGTTACGACGCAAGGGTGGCCCGGGACACATGTCCCGGGCCACCCTCCGTGCCTCCGCCCGCGCGTGGCGGGCGGCCGGGCTACTTCGCGGCGTTGGCCGTCTTCACCAGTGCGTCCTTGGTGACCGCGCCGACGTAGACCTTGCCGTCGTCCGTGATCAGCGCGTTGACCACGCGGGTCGAGAAGACCCGGCCGGAGCCGAACTTCCCGGTGACCTTGTCCCCGAGGCTGTCGAGGAACTGCTTGGCCTCCTTGGGGGCGCCCTTCTCGTTCGCCTTGCCCTCGAAGTCCTTCAGGCCCTTGCCCGTGCCCGAGTCGATCCGGGCGACGGAGGCCCAGCCCTCGCCGAGGACCGTGGTCTGCCCCTTGCCCGCGCCGCCGGTCAGACCGTCCAGGCCGGGGATCGGGAGGGAGTCCATGCGGCGCTCCGCCTTGTCCCCGTGCGGAGCGGCCGAGCCCTCCTTCACCGTGGCGCCCTTGGGCGGGGTGAAGGCGAAGGTGTCGGCGGCGGGCTTGGCGAAGTCGACCTTGCTGAAGCCCGCGTCCAGGATCGGCTTGCCGCCCTGGCTGGAGAGCACCTGGAAGCGCAGCGGCACGCCGTTCTTGGCGTCCACCGCGATCTGTACGGAACCGATCGTGGAACCGGAGGCCTTCGGCTTGAGCACCAGCTGGTAGGCGTCGCGCCCGGCCACCTGGGCGGTGTCGCCGACGCTGACGTCGGTGGTGGGTCCGGCGGCCTTCAGGGCCTCCTGGGCGAGCTGGGCGGGTGAGGAGCCGAGCCGGTCGGCCGTCTTGTGCTCCTTGCCCTTCTCCCCCGCCCGGGCGCCGCCGTCCTTCTCGTGGAAGACCTCGTTGGACTTGCTGTCGTAGCCCCAGACCTCGCCGCCGTTGTGGATGAGGCTGTACTCGTCCTTGCCGTCCAGGAAGGTGATCCGCTGACGGTCCGGGCCGTCGGCCGCGACCTTGAAGGTGTGCGTGCCGGTGGCGAGCTGCGTGAGCTTGTCCTGCGGATCGGCGGAGCCGCCCGAGACGCCCCGGTCGCCGAGCAGGCCGGTCGCCAGCGACGGCAGGCCCAGGTCGGTGCTGATCTTCGCGGTACCGGACAGCTGCTGCGCGTCCGATGCGGCGATCTTCTCGATGAGCTGCTGCGCCGTCACCTTGGGAAGGTCCGGTCCGCTCGCGTTGGCGAAGGCCGGAACCAGTCCGACGGTCGCCACGGCCACTCCCACGACCACGACCGGTACCGCGTACCGCGAGGCCTTGCGAGGAGTCTTTGCGTTCGCTGCCATGTCTCTGCCCTACCTCTGTGTGTAGGCGGCGACCTACCCATCCCGGCTTGTTCCCGTCCACCCCGCGCCGCCACTCTCACCCGATCTGGTGGGGATGTGCCTCTATCTGACCAAACGGAAGGCCCCACGGCATCACTCCTCGGAGCCAACTCCGTGTACGACCGAGGGATGACACGGCGAAGGCCCCCCGTCCCCATCCCGTAGGGGGTCGGAGGGCCTCGCGGGGTACTCGGTACGGATGAAGGCCTAGCCGGCCCGGTGCACCACCGCGTCGCACAGCTCTTCCAGGGCCGACTTCGCGAAGCACTCGGGCAGCGGGGCCAGCGTGGCCCGCGCCTCCTCGGCGTAGCGGATGGTGTCGCGCCGCGCCTGCTCCAGCGCCGGGTGCACCCGCAGCCGGGACAGCGCTTCGGCGTGCCGGGCGTCGTCCGTCAGGTCGCCGTCCAGGAGGCGTACGAGCTCCAGGTCCTCCTCCCGCCCGCCGCGGGCGGCCATCTCCCGCAGCAGCAGCACCGGCAGCGTGGGGATGCCCTCGCGCAGGTCCGTACCCGGGGTCTTGCCGGACTCGTGCGAGTCGGAGGCGACGTCCAGGACGTCGTCGGCGAGCTGGAAGGCGGTGCCGAGGCGTTCGCCGTACTGCGTGAGGATGTCGACGACCGATTCGTCGGCGCCGGCCATCAGCGCGCCGAAGCGGCCGGAGACGGCGATCAGCGAGCCGGTCTTGCCCGCGATGACGTCGAGGTAGTGGGCGACGGGGTCGCGGCCGTCGCGCGGCCCGGCCGTCTCCAGGATCTGGCCCGTCACCAGCCGCTCGAAGGCCTCGGCCTGGATCCGGACGGCCTCGGGTCCGAGGTCGGCCAGGATGTGCGAGGCGCGGGCGAACAGGAAGTCACCCGTCAGGACGGCCACCGAGTTGCCCCAGCGGGTGTTGGCGCTGTCCACCCCGCGCCGGACGTCCGCCTCGTCCATGACGTCGTCGTGGTAGAGCGTGGCGAGGTGCGTGAGTTCGACGACCACCGCGGAGGGCACGATGCCGGGCGCGTAGGGATCGCCGAAACGGGACGCGAGCATCACCAGCAGCGGCCGGAAGCGCTTGCCGCCCGCCTTGATCAGGTGCTGCGCGGCCTCGGTGATGAAGGGGACTTCACTCTTGGTGGCCTCCAGCAGACCCGCCTCGACTGCGGCCAGTCCGGCCTGGACATCGCTCTCAAGAGCCTGGTCCCGCACGCTCAGTCCGAACGGCCCGACGACGGTCACGAGGGGTACTCCTGTCTGCTGACGATCACGGTGACGATCACCTGGATTGTCGATGTGTCGCTGCCATCACTCAAGCCAGCGTATCCGGTCTGATTTCGATCACCGAGAGCGCCCGCCCGGCCGCCACCCGCGCACTGTCCGAAGTGCACCGGTATGTTCTTGAGCAGCCGATGCGACCGGAGAATGCGTATTGTCCAGAACCACGCCCGACATCGACGAACCGGCGGACCCGGAGGCCGAACGGCCGCCGCCCGGTGACGACCACGCCTTCCTGGGCCACCCCCGGGGTCTGGCGACGCTCTCCGGACTGGAGGTCTGGGAGCGCTTCTCGTTCCTCGGCATGCAGGCCATTCTGGTGCTGTACTTCGCGGACACCGTAGCCAACGGCGGCCTCGGAATGAATCCGGGCGCCGCCGCGTCCGTGGCGGCCGCCTACGGAACCATGGTCTACCTGGTCTCGGTGGCAGGCGGCTGGCTCGCCGACCGGATCCTGGGCTCCTACCGCGCCGTCCTGTGGGGCGGCGTCCTGATCGCCTGCGGCCACTACGCGATGGCCGTGCCGACCGCCGCCATGACCTGGGCGGGCCTCGGCCTGATCAGCGCGGGAACCGGCCTGCTCAAGCCGAACGTGGCCAGCATGGTCGGCAAGCTCTACCGCACCGACGACCAGCGGCGCGACGCCGGATTCGCCCTCTACTACATGGGCATCAACATCGGCGCCTTCGCCGGTCCCCTCGTCACCGGCTGGCTCGGCGACCACAAGGGCTGGCACTGGGGCTTCTCCGCCGCCGCCTTCGGCATGACGGCCGGCCTCGTCCAGTACGTCCTGGGACGCCGCCATCTGGCCGGACGAAAGCACTCGGCCGAGTACGCCCTGGCCCCCGCCGCGATGCGGCGCGCCGTCCGCGCCCTCGTGGGCGGCCTGCTCGGCGCGGCCGTGCTCGCCACCCTCCTGGCCTCCGCCGGGTGGCTCACCCTGGCCCGGTTCGTCGACCTGCTCACCCTGGTCTCGGTGATCGCCCCGGTCGTCTACTTCGCCGTCATGTTCCGCAGCCCCCGGGTGAGCGCCGAGGAGCGCGGCCGGCTGCGCCCCTACGCGGTGCTCTTCCTGGCCTCGGTCGCCTTCAACTTCATCCTCTTCCAGGCGTACTCGACGATGATGCTGCTGGCCTCGACGAACGCGCAGACCTCGATCCTCGGCTTCCACTTCCCGGCCGGCTGGTACGCCTCCGCGCTCGGCGCCTTCGAGGTGGCGCTGGCCCCGGTCGTCGCGGCGCTCTGGGTCCGGATGGGCCGCCGCCAGCCGCACGCCTCCCACAAGATCGCCATCGGGGTGGTCCTGGGCGGCCTGTCCTTCCTGCTGATGGTCATCCCGACCTCCGGGCACGGCGACGACACCTTCCGGATGGCCGCCTGGTGGATCGTCGGCTCCTACCTGCTGCTCGGCCTCGGCGACGTCCTGCTGGAGACCTCCGGCATGTCGGCCACCACCAAACTCGCCCCGAAGGCCTACGCGAGCCAGACCATGGCCCTGTGGTTCCTCTCGCTGGCCCTCGCCAACGGCATCCAGGCCCAGGTGGTCAAGGTCTACGGCACGGTCTCCCTCCCCGCCTACTTCGGCGTCAACGGAGCGGTCGCGGTCGCCGCCGGCCTGGCCGTGATCGCCCTGGGGCCCTGGCTGCGGCGCACCATGCACCCCGTCCACTGACGTCCGGCGCACCCGTACCCCTACCAGCACCGCGAGGGACCGAGGCCACGCATGATCATCCGTACCGACTTCCCCTACGGAACCACCCACGAGGACGTCCGGATCCCGCTCCCCGACGGCGTGGAGCTGTACGCCCGCGTCTGGCGGCCGGTGACGGACGAGCCCGTTCCGGCGCTGCTGGAGTACCTCCCGTACCGGCTCACCGACTGGACCGCGCCCCGCGACCACCAGCGCCACCCCTGGTACGCCGGGCACGGCTACGCCTCGGTGCGGGTCGACGTGCGCGGCCACGGCAACAGCGGCGGCCATCCTGGGGACGAGTACGACGCCCGGGAACTGGCCGACGGCGTCGCCGTCGTCGAATGGCTGGCGGCGCAGCCCTGGTGCACCGGCGCGGTCGGCATGTTCGGCATCTCCTGGGGCGGCTTCAACTCGCTCCAGATCGCCGCCCTCGCGCCCGCGCCGCTCAAGGCCGTCGTCACCGTCTGCTCCACCGACGACCGCTTCGACAACGACGTCCACTACATGGGCGGCTCCGTCCTCGCCGTCGACATGCACGCCTGGTCCGCCACCATGCTCGCCTTCGCCGCCCGCCCGCCGGACCCCCTTTATGCCGGCGACGGCTGGAAGGAGCAGTGGCTGGACCGGCTGGACGCCGTCGAACCGCTCGTCCACACCTGGCTCGCCCACCAGACCCGCGACGCCTACTGGAAGCACGGCAGCGTCTGCGAGGACTACTCCGCCATCGGCGCGGCCGTCCTGGCCGTCGGCGGCTGGCACGACCCCTATCGCGACACCGTGCTGCGGCTGGTCGAGCACCTGCCGCCGGACCGGGTGCGCGGGCTGATCGGGCCCTGGTCCCACCAGTACCCCGACCGCGGCCTGCCGCCGGGGCCGGCCATCGGCTTCCTCCAGGAGACCCTGCGCTGGTGGGACCACTGGCTCAAGGGCGTGGACAACGGGGTCATGGACGAGCCGCTGCTGCGCTCCTGGATCAGCGAGTCGCACCCGCCCGCCACGGTCTACGAACGGATGGAGGGCCGCTGGGTCGGCGACACCGCCTGGCCCTCCCCCGCCGTCTCGCCGGTGTCGTACGGGCTGCGGGGCGACCCCGTCCTCGTCGCGTCCCCGCAGCACACCGGCCTGGACGCGGGCCGCTTCTTCCCCTTCGGCAACGACGGCGACCTGCCGCCGGACCAGCGGGAGGAGGACGCCAAGTCGGCGTGCTTCGAGTTCCCGCTGGGCACCGGAGGGCGGCTGGAGATCCTGGGCCGCCCGCGGGTCACCCTGCGGCTGCGCATGGACGTGCCGTACGGGCAGGTGGTCGCCCGGGTCTGCGACGTGGCGCCCGACGGGTCCTCGACGCTGGTCACCCGCGGCGCCCTGAACCTGTCCGCGCGGGGCGGCCGGGACCGGGCGGTGCCGTGGCCGGTGGGCGCGTACGAGGACGTCACCTTCGAGCTGAACGCGATCGGCCACGCCTTCCCGCCGGGGCACCGGATCCGGCTCGCGGTGTCCTCCGCGTACTGGCCGTGGATCTGGCCGCGGGCCGGGTCCGGGGCGGGCTGGACGCTGGAACCGGCGGGGAGCGCGCTGACCCTGCCGGTGCGGGACCCGGCCGCCGGGGCGGGGGCGGAGATCGGCTTCGAGCCGCCGGAGCAGTCCGAGGGGCTCGGCGTGGTGTACCCCGCCACCCTGGACGAACCGCGTCCGGAACGGCTGGTCGTACGGGACGTGGCGCGCGGGCTGTGGCGGCTGGAGGTCGACCCGCGGTACGGGGGGACGCGGGTGTACCCGGACGGGCTGGAGTACGGCGAGGACGCGTGGGAGGAGTACGAGATCGAGGACGGCGACCCGCTGTCGGCCCGCGCGTGCTCGCGGTGGCGCATCCGGCTGCACCGGCCCGAGCGGGGCTGGGACGCGAGGGTGGAGAGCCGGTCGGAGATCTCGTGCGACGAGGGCGCGTTCGTGACGTCGAACGAGGTCGTGTGCCGGGAGGGTGACGAGGTCGTCTTCCACCGCACCTGGCACCGCCGCCTCCCCCGCGGGGCCGCCTAGACCGACGCCCTCAAACGCCGGGCAGGCTGACATGCCGCCCCGTGGCCCCGGCCCGGCAAGCTGAGGGCGGCTCCGAGCCGGACCCACCCCAGCCCCGCCGGCGTTTGAGGCGCCCCCGGAGGGCGGACGCGCCGCACGGCACCACCGTCCGCACCCCGCCACCGCCCGGACTCGCCTCCGGCGGGCCCTCAAACGCCGGGCGGGCTGAAATACCGCCCCGAGCCCGGGCAAGCCGGCACCCCCGCCCCCGCGGGCGCTACCCGTACAGGCGTTCCAGGACCACCGCGATCCCGTCCGCCTCGTTCGACAGGGTCACCTCGTCCGCGACCGCGACCAGTTCGCGGTGCGCGTTCGCCATCGCGACCCCGTGCGCGGCCCAGGTGAACATCGGGATGTCGTTCGGCATGTCGCCGAAGGCGATCGTCGAGGCGGCGTCCGCGCCGAGGACGGCCGCCGCGAAAGCGAGGCCGCTGGCCTTGTCGATGCCCGGCGGCTGGAGCTCCACCGTGTGCTCCCCGGCCATCGTGACGTTCACGAGGTCACCGACCACCGCCCGCGCCACCCGCGTCAGTTCGTCGTCGTCCAGCTCCGGATGCTGGAGCAGCACCTTGTTGATCGGGGCCGACCACAGGTCCGCCCGCCGCGGGACGCGGACCGTCGGGAGGTGCGGGTGCCACATCCGGTAGCCCGGCCCTATCAGCATCTCCGCGTCCACCCCCTCCCGGTTGACGGCCGCGTACACCTCGCCGATCTCCGCCTCGATCTTGCCGAGCGCGACCTCCGCCAGGTCCCGGTCGAGGGGGACGGAGTGCAGCATGCGCCCGGCCGCCGCGTCGTACACCTGCGCGCCCTGCCCGCACACCGCGAGCCCCGTGTAGCCGAGGTCCTCCAGTACGTGCCGGACCTGCGGCACGGGGCGCCCGGTGACGATGATGTGCCGGGCGCCCGCTGCGCGCGCCGTCGCGAGCGCCGCGTACGAACGGGCGGAAACTGTGTCACCTGCGCGCAGCAGAGTCCCGTCCAGGTCAGTGGCGATCAGGGCATAGGGGAGCGCGCGAAGGGGGGCGGAAGTCACGGGTCAAAGGATACGGACCTCGTTGGACAAGTCCTACAAATAGCGCCCGAATCCGGCCTCCCGAAGGCCCCACCAGGCACGTAACGTGTCAACCAGATCCCGGGACACCCCCGGACCGCCCGGAAAGCGAGGCAGTATCCCATGCCCCTGCAGAGCCCCCTCGATGTTCCCGAGGGCGACCCGTTCGGGCCGCACAACCTCCCGTACGGCGTGTTCTCGACCGCCGAGGACACGGGCGGCGACGCGGAGCCCCGGCGGCGCATCGGTGTGCGGATCGGCGGGTACGTCCTGGACGCGGGAGCCGTCGCCCTCGCGCTCGGGTCCCCGTACGCCGGACTCCTCGGCCGGCCGACCCTCAACCCGCTGCTGGCGGCGGGCCGCACCGCCTGGCACGACGTGCGCCGCGCCCTGACCGCCTGGGTGACCGACCCGGGCCAGCGCCCCGCCGTCGAGCCGCACCTCGTGCCGCTCGAAGCCGTCACCATGCACCTGCCGTACGAGGTCGCGGACTACGTCGACTTCTACGCGAGCGAGCACCACGCCACCAACGTGGGCCGGATCTTCCGCCCGGACGGAGACGCGCTCACCCCCAACTGGAAACACCTGCCCATCGGTTACCACGGCCGCGCGGGCACCCTCGTCGTCTCCGGCACGGACGTCGTACGGCCCTGCGGCCAGCGCAAGGCGCCCACCGACCCGGCGCCCGTCTTCGGCCCGAGCGTCAAGCTCGACATCGAGGCGGAGGTCGGCTTCGTCGTCGGCACCCCCTCCGAACTGGGCACGGCGGTGCCGCTCGGCGACTTCCGCGAGCACGTCTTCGGCCTCTTCCTGCTGAACGACTGGTCCGCGCGCGACATCCAGGCCTGGGAGTACGTGCCGCTCGGCCCCTTCCTCGGCAAGTCCTTCGCGACCTCCGTCTCCGCCTGGGTCACCCCGCTGGAGGCCCTGGACGCGGCCCGCGTCGCGCCGCCGGCCCGGGACTTCCCGCTGCTGCCCTACCTGGACGACTCCGACGCCGGGGCCGACGAGCAGGGCGGTTTCGACCTGCGCATCACGGTCTCGATCAACGGGCACGAGGTCGCGCACCCGCCGTTCTCCTCGATGTACTGGACCGCCGCCCAGCAGCTCGCCCACATGACGGTCAACGGCGCCTCCCTGCGCACCGGCGACGTCTACGGCTCCGGCACGGTCAGCGGCCCCGAGACCGGCCAGCGCGGTTCCCTGCTGGAGCTGACCTGGAACGGCCGCGACGCCCTCGAACTCCCCGACGGCAAGCGGACCTTCCTGGAGGACGGCGACACCGTCACCCTCTCCGCCTGGGCCCCCGGCCCCGACGGCACCAGGGTCGGCCTCGGCGAGGTCACCGGCACCATCGCTCCCGCCCGTACCGCGGCCGCCCCCCGGGGCGCCGTGTAGCGGTCCCGGTCCGTCAGCCCCCTGGCCCCGCCCGCGTGGCGGGCCGGGGGCGCCCGCGCGAAGCTGCTGGAGCCGCACGCCCGTCGCCGCTCCAAGGAGTTCCCGCATGACCCCTCGCACCGGCAGGACCGTCCCCCTCGCCGCCCTGGTCCTCGCGGCCGCCACCGCGCTCGCCCTGTCCCCGACGACGGCGACAGCGACGACGGCGACCGCACCGCCCGCGCCCGGACCGGACCGGCGGGCCGCCCCCGTCACGGTGGAGCTGGCGCGGGCCCGGCTGTCGAGCGTTCCCTACCTGAACGAGCGCGACGCGGCCGCCGCCGGCTTCGTACCCGACCGGTACTGCGTCGCCGCCCCGGACGGGGCGGGCGCCCTCGGCTACCCGCACTTCAACCACGCCAACGACGGCTCGCTCGACCCCCGGCGCCCCGCGGCCCTCATCTACGAGGACGACGGGCACGGCGGCCGCAGGCTGGTGGCCCTGGAGTGGGTGGTGAACGACCGGGACCAGGACCCGCGGACGGACGAGGACCGCCCCCGCCTGTTCGGCCAGGCCTTCAAGGGCCCGCTGCCGGGCCGGTTCAAGGGCCAGGCCGTCCACTACGCCCTGCACGTGTGGCTGTGGAAGGACAACCCGGCCGGGCGGTTCGCGACGTACAACCCGAAGGCGCGCTGCCTGCCCGGCACCACGCGTCCCCCCAAGACCCCCTGACGGCCCCGGCCCCTCCTTTGGGCGAGCACCGCGTGCGCCCGCCCGCGCCCCCGGCCAGGGTGGACACACGTCCCCCGCCCCGCCCCGCCACCCGCCAGGAGTCCCCGATGTCCGTACGCCCCCTGAAGGCCGCCCTGACCTGCGCGGCCGCCGCCTCCATGGCCCTGGCCGCCGTCCCCGCGGCCCAGGCGGTGGACGGTCCGGCGCCCGACCCCCGCAACCGGCAGGCGATGCGCGACCTGGCCACGGCGATGGCGGTGACCGCCAAGTACGCGGACGAGCGGACGGCCGTCGAGGACGGCTACGTGCCGCACGGCCAGGAGTGCATGACCAACCCGTTCGGAGTGGGCTCCATGGGCTACCACTACGTCAAGGAGGCCAACTGGGGCTCGACGGACCCCAGCAGGCCGACCGCGCTCCTCTACAGCTCCGAGAAGGACCGCTCCGGCCACCGCAGGCTCCAGACCGTGGAGTGGATGTCCGCCGACCGGGACCAGGACCTCAAGACCACTGACGACCGGCCCCACATGTTCGGGCTGCCCTTCGACGGGCCCATGCCCGGCCACTGGGCGGGCATGCCCAAGCACTACGACCTCCACCTGTGGGCGTACAAGGAGAACCCGGCCGGCCGCTTCCACAACTGGAACCCCGCCCTGACCTGCCCCAAGAACACCACCACCCCGGCCGCGCCCCACCCCCACTGAGCCGGAACGCGCCGGGGCCCGACGCCGACCGGGCCCGGGACGGGCGCCCGGTGGAACTGCGGCTGGCCGCGAAACTGTCGGCCGGGCTGGGGCGCGAGGTCCGGGTGGGCG
>NZ_JBEXPB010000078.1:0-20551 GCF_040611795.1 Streptomyces sp. NPDC006529
CGGTTTCGCCATCCCGCCTCCCCACGCTGCTTGGAGAACTCATTTCCAACCAGCACAACGAGCAACCCGGCGAACCTTCCCGGTCACGGCACTAGGGTGCGGCGCGTCATGGGATCCGGTCTCGCGGGTGGGGCGCTGCGGTGGTTGGGTTCCGTGGAACGTCGTGAGCGTCAGCGCGGGGGATGCCGTGGCGACGGCCCCGTGTTGCGTCATGGCGGGCCCCGGGGGTGGGCTCGGGTGGGGGTTGTGCCGGTCGGGGTCTGAAAGGCCGTCAGGGGGCCGTGTGGGCGTTGTGGAGGGTGTGGGTCAGGGCGGTGCGGATGATCTGCCCGGTGGTGGTGATGGATCCCGCGTGGTGGTCGCGTTCGGCGAGAGCCTTGGGAGGTGCGGTGCGCCGGGTGGCTGGGTCGGTTCCCCACCGGTCGGTCCAGGCCTCAAGGGCCTGGAGGTGGGGGAGGTTGGTCCAGTAGACGCCGTGGTGCAGGGGGACGGCGAGGGTGTCGGGGAGGGTGACGCAGAGCCGGGCGGTGAGGCCGGTGCCGCGGTGGGGCGCGGTCCCGCCGAGGGTCTGTCCAGCCGGTTGGCCGCCCGCCGGGATCGGGGGCCAGGGCCGCAGGTAGCCGCGCTGCTCCAGCTCGGCGTGGAGCGCGGGGGCTAGGGCCCGCCAGCGGGTCACCCGGTGAAGGTCGGCCTCGCGGAGCCGGTCCCGCTCGGCCCGGATCCGGGCCCGCGCCTCGCAGCGCAGCGCCCCGCAGGTCCAGCACCCCGGCTTCCCGTTCGGCCCAGGCCTGCCACTTGATTTCGTCGGCCTGGTGGACGGCCACCAAGGCGTCCAGCCGTTCAAGGTCGGCTGGCGGTACAGCCACCACCATCGTGTGACCCATGTCTGTCCTCCTGACAGAGCCGCTTCGTTGAATCTATATAGATACTCTAGGCTGCAGCGACAGACCGTAAGTGACACACTGTTAGTTCCCCCTTTTCGAGCCTTGGCAACTCCCAGCAGGGTTCCCTATGGTGACTATCTGTTATCACCCCGGCTATCACTGCAAGATCACCACCTAGCTTGTGCTTGTTGGCGGAGAGGGCAAGTAGCGCAGAGGTCGATGCCCCCCCTTCAAGGGGGTCTGACGCTGGTTCGAATCCGGTCCTGTCTACTTCGCCACATCCGTCCCGCACGGCGATCGATGACAGAAGCCCCATCCGGGCAGGCGGACAACCGTGATCCCGCGAAATGGGGTCATCTTTTGCTTGAGCAGTCCGAAAGCGGAGTCAAGGACTCCGGCCTGAAGGGCCAGCCCTGCGGTGGCTGGGCAGGTTACGGGCGCGGTGGCATCAGGGCGGGGATACCGAGATCAACGCCGGATGGAATTGTGTTTGCCGCCGCACCGTGCAGTGTGCGAAGCTCGGCGCTGTCAAGATCATCATGATGCAGCTCTTCTGCTGCAATGCCGTTGGGGGTTCTGAGTTGAGGATGTCTTCGAGATTTGCTGCGGCCGGCGCATCGGCTGCTGCACTGGTGCTTGCAGTGCCGGGGGTAGGCCAGGCTTCTCCTCCTACCTCTAGTACGTACCGAATTATCAACGGCTCGGGTAAGTGCCTGGAGATTGAGAATTCCAGTACAGCTAACGGTGCGAATGCCCAGCAGTGGATGTGTGTCGGACAGCGTGGCGCCGTATGGAGGTTCGTTGAGCTTGGTGACTGGAACTACGCAATCGTCAATGTCAACAGTGGTAAGTGTCTTGAGGTCGAGAACGGTTGGAATGACAACGGGGCTCAGGTCCAGCAGTGGGATTGCAACCTGAACCTGAGCCACCAGCGTTGGCAGTACATGGGCTTGAATAAAGATTATTACGGTTATAAGAACGTGGGCACCGGAAAGTTCCTCGAAGTAGAGAACTCCAGTGGTGCGGACGGGGCCCGTGTTCAGCAGTGGTCTGAGGCGTGGCCGACGGTTCGAGGCCAGATCTGGAGCACCGTAACGGGCTGAAGCCCAGATCCGGTGAAACGGGGCTGCCTCCCGCGCGCAGCGCGGGAGGTCCTGGCCAGCGAAGCCGGCCCGTTGGGTGTGAAGGCGCAACGCACACGCAACGCAACCCAGCTCGAAGCGAAGCGGTGATGATCTGCGTGGTTCTGTCGGTGGGCTTCGGCAGGTTTTTGTCAGTGGTCTGGGCGTCGTTTCCGCAGGTAGGCGTGGGTGTTCGGTACTGACGTGGGGTGCCGATTTGGCGCTGTCAGGTCTGGCGTTTGTGCTGGTCGTTTTGGTGCTGGTCGGGTTGGCATGCGCCTTTGTGATGGCTCGCAGTTCAGATGAGGAAAGCGGCCGAGACACGGGCCTGGTCTTCTGGTTTCAGGGCGAAGTTGTTGGACGGGTTGCGGTAGGAGTGCGTGCCGTTGTCCACGCGGATGCCGTTTTTGGTTGTCCAGCGGGAGGGTCCTGTTGTGCCCTGGCCGTCGGCCAGGGCGGCAGCGAGTCTTTCGGGGTCCTCAACGGTTGTCCGGGCAGCGAGGGCTGTCGTGAGGCGGCATTTCACGCCTTCTGGGGCGCGGTCGTCTCCAAGTGCGGGCAGCAGTAGCAGGAGTCGGCTGTCTGGATCGGCGGTGCTGCCTCCGGGCAGCTGGTTATCGGTGGCGGAGAGCAGCTCGGGCCAGGACAGGGCGGGACCCATGAAGTGTCCGTCGTCTTTGGCCAGCAACAACGCCCGCTTCCAGCTGGAGTGGTGCAGGACGTAGTCGACTCCTGGATCGTCTTTCCATGCGCGGTGGACCACATGAAGGAGATGCCCGCCAGTCAGCGGGATCGTGAAGACGGGCCACTGCGCCTGCTCGATGAGCTCTCGGTGGAACTCCTCGGCCGCGTCGTAGTCCGCGCCGAAGAGGAGCTCTTCTGTGTCCTCGTCGTGGGCGCACGAGTACAGGTGGCCGGGCCAGAAGAGGGGTTCGTCCAGCAGCTCCGGCTGGTGGACGAGAGGGCGGCCTTCGTACCCGGGTATTTCCATCATGCCGATCATCATGCCGCCTCGCCGAGTGCCAACTACGCCCTGTTCGTGCGTGCGCCGCGCGCCCCGGTCCGCGGGGCGTGGGCGGGGTGTTCGGAGGGCGTGGTGCCTGACTCGGGGAGGTGTCGGTGCTGTTCTGTGACCGCTGTGCCCACGTGCTGGCCTGCCGCTTGGTCCGCATTTCGACGTCGTCGCTTTCGGAGGGCACGCCGAGCCCGTTCGTCGGGCCGGTGGGGTGTCAGTGGGGCAGGCGGATGTGGATGGCGTCGGCGTGTTCGGTGAGGGTGGCGGCATCACGGGCGGTGATGAGGGGGTGGAGGGGGCTGGTTGGTAGGTGGCCGGTGTCGTGATGGTGGTGGTGTGCTGCGGTGATGAGGGTGTGGGCCCAGGTGGGCAGGGCGTGGACGCGGCAGTGTCGGTGGGTGTGGGGGTCGTGAACCTTGACGTGGGTTCCGTGGGGGTGGACATCGATGCCGCGAATCAGCGCGAGGCGGGCGGGGGCGGCTCCAGTGAGCAGGGTGGTGGTGAGGGCTGCCGCGTGGAGGGGGTGGGCGAGGGTGTGCAGGCGGTCGGCGAGCTCGCTGTGGCCGTCGCTTGCCGGTATGCCGGGTCGGGCTGGGTGGGGGTGCGTCTCGGCTCCGTCACAGGGGCCGCGTCTTGCCCGCGGGCCTGCGAGGCCGGGCTGGGGCCTCGGCGGATCGAGCCACGGGAGGGCTTTGCGTGGTGGCCGGGGGTTGGCGGGTGCGGGGGTCGTGCCGGCCGGGGTGGTGAGGGTGTGGGTGGGGTGGTGGTCGATGTTGGCCAGGAGCTCGCGGAGGGTGCGGCTGGGGCGGGTGTGCCAGAGCAGGGTGAGGTGGATGCCGGTGTGTTCTCGCAGGTGAAGGAGTTGTCGTACGCGGTGTTCGGTGAGCCGGTGGGCGCGGGTGACGGTCAGGGTGCTGATGTGAAGGGCGGTGATCCAGGCGCGGACTGCTGTCCATGCGGGGGTGAGGGAGTCGGCCCAGGTGCCGTGCCCGGCAGGTGTGCCGAAGCGGGTTTTGCCGAGTGCGTGGAGGACGTCCTGGGCCAGGGCGGCCGGGGCCGTGGTGGCGGGAGTGGGGTCCACGGTGATCCGTCCGGCTGCTGGATGGTGTGAAGCCAGCGCTTGGGCGGTCGTGGCCGGGTAGTCGTCGGTGTCGATGACGACGATGACGGGCGGTGCCGGAGCCGGTACGGGGGTGGCCGCGGGACCGGCGGCTGGCACTACATGCCGCCGATTTTGCTGTAGACCCAGTGGATGAGGGGTTCGTCGACCTCGGTCAGATTCTTCTTCCGCATTCCGTTGGTGACGTGGGCGGTGATGCAGGCCCAGTTGCGGAAGCTGCCGTGGGCGGCTTGCTTGTCGATGGTTTCGATGAGCGTGGGTGTGGTGGTCGTCCAGACGGGGTGGAAGACGGGGATGGTTTGGAGGACCTCGGCGCGTGAGAGGCGGGTGAACTCCTGCCAGACGTGGATGCGGGAGGCGAGCATCGGTTCTCGGCGCAGGACTCTGTAGCAGCCGTCACCGCCGGCGAAGATCACGGCAATGTCGGTGCGTTTGTCGTCCCACAGGTGTCGCCAGTACTCGAACGAGGTCTTCTTCATCCACTGCGCCTCATCGCACACAAGGATCCTGAACTCCTCGGAGAGCGCGTCCTTGAGGAGGTTGTCGAACTCGATGGGCCGGACGGGAGGTTCCCCCGGCAGGCCGAGTGCGCTGAACAGTCCGTGGCGGATGTCGCGGGGAGTGGGGCCGGCACGCAGTTCCAGGCGGTGGGTGCGGTCGGGGGCCAGGAGCCGTAGGGCTGAGTTGACGGACATGGTCTTCCCGGACCCCGCGGGCCCGTACACGCACATCATGGCCTTGGCTTCGATGACGGTCTCGATGTTGTCCCGGGTGGTCAGGAGGGCTTCGGTGCCGACGAGTTGTGCGTTGGGCAGGGACAGGAAGTGATCGGCGGTCTCGGGAGGGAGCAGACCGTAGTCGAGGTCGATCATGATGCGTGGTTCTCCTCGTGATCTTTGCCTGGTGGGGGTGTCCTCGGGGTCGGGGGGATCGGGCGCGCCCATGTGTCGGGCACGGGGGCGTGGGGGATGTAGTCGGGCCGGGCCAGTTCACGCAGCCCGCGCTGATCGGCGGCCCGTAGTTCCGCCTCGGCTTCTTCGGCGGTGAGCGTGTTCAGCTGTTTGGGGACCTTGGCGGTGGTGACGGCCTCGAACCGCTTACGGCGTAGCTTCTCGGCGGCCTTCAGATCGGCCCGCAGCTGCCTGGCCGCCGAGGTGCGGGCGGAGCGTACGGCGGTGAACTGCTCGAGGTCGGCGGCGTCGGCGAGGAACGCCCTGCCCAGATGCCGTCCGCTGACCGGTTCGAACAGCTCGATCTCCTCGTCGTGATGTGGCAGACGGCGCACGGTGACCGGGTCGCCTGCGCACCCGACCATCCAGTCGGCGATGTAGTCACGGCGCCGAAACCGCACGCCGCTGGTCGAGATCAGCCGGATACGGCCGTCGCCTTCCAGCCCGAACCCGATCAGCGCCTCCTTGGACACGTCGGTGACCGGGGTGGGGTCGGCCTGCCAGGCCTGCAGCGGAGTCCGGCCGCCCAGGGCGGGGGAGCGGTGGCTGGTGTTCCACCAGTGCACCCACTCCAGCAGCGCGGCGACGAACGCGTCGAACGCCAACGGCGGGGCGTCCGGGTCGGCGAGCCTGCCGCCAGCCAGGCGCTGACGGTGCCGGTAGCGGGGGAGGGTGACCAGGAACATCTCCTCGACCGCGTCATTGAGGGCCTCGATACTGCCCTTCAGATGCGGCGTCCCGGCTGGCAGATCCACCACCGCGAACGCCCCGAGCGCTCCCGTCACGGCCTCACACAGGAACTCCTTTCCCCGGTCCACCCGCACTTTCCCGGGCAGCCCGCCGACCGGCCCGAACACTGCTTCGTCACGGACCAGGGCGACACGCAGCGCCGCGAGGACGCCGTCTCTGCTGGGTGCGTGTGCGGTAACGGACGCGCCGGTGATCACGTTGTGCGCGCAGTCGATGAACCAGGTCACCCATGGGGTGACCAGTTCCCCTTCCAGGTCCACCTCGACGGGCAGGTGCTTGTGGTCGCCTTCCCAGGCCGCGTTGCGGTGGGAAGGTGGCCGTTTGCCGAAGACGTCGTGGGCACGCCGCGCCGCCTCGCCCGACCGGAGCCCGGCACGCTCACCTCGGGTCAGGTCCCGCCGCAGCGCACGGTGCAGCGTCGACAGAGACGGCACCGGTCCGGAATCCTGGCTTTCGGCGGCCCGGCGCACCAGTTCCTCGTGCAGACGCGAGGCGTTCCCGCCGTAGAAGGCCAGCAGGCGGCGGATCTCCGCCGTCACCACGAACCGTGTCGACACCTTGCGTCCCGTACGGCCCTCACTGCGAGCGGTGGCCAGCCACCGCCACACCGTCCGCTCACTGCGCCCCACCGCCATTGCCACCAGGCGTACGTGCGCGGGCGTCAGCTCACCCCGCCCATCCAGGTCCAACAACCGCGGCACCGCCGCGGCCCGCCCCAAGGCCGGCGAAAACACCCCGCCTCCTGCCTCGCCTCCTCCGCTTCTTCGTCACGCACTACACCGTCATCCCAGACCGAGGACTCCAACAACCCCTATATGTCGATAACGGGAAGATCCAGGTGTTCGCCCTGGAATAATGCCTTTCCTCATACAGCGTGACGCCCGGTCGCCGCTGCAGCGGTCTCCGGATCCGAAGGCCTGGATCGGCGCTCGACTGGGCCCCTATCAGCGGGCCCTGTTCATGCCTGAGCTGCGCTTGGTCGAGCGGTTTTCGACCCTGTTCTGTTTCGTGATCCGCATCCCGGTCCGGTGCTCGCCGCCCTCTGCGACCGGATGCGCATTCGGCCTGAATCGCTCTCTCCCAGTCGATTGACATAAGTCGCACTCAACCCGACAAACGCCTGCGACAAGCGCTCTGGCGCTTCTACCGGGACCACCAAGGTCTTTTGAGCGCGCGCAGGTGTTCCCGGACGGCAGCGATGTAGGCGGTCTCCAGCGTCTGCAGCGCGCTGAGGTCGATCTGCGCCGACGGGATGTTCATGGCCGTGTCGCTCTCGATGGGAGATACTTCCCAGGCTGCGCGCATGGCCGCTCCGGCCGTCTTACGCAGTTCCTGGACGAGCTCCGCGTAAGCAGCGCCCACTGCTTCGGATTCGATCTTCGTCCACGCAAGGTGGTAGGAGAGGCTGCCCTGGATCTCCCGCAGCGTCTCCGACAGCCGCACGCGTTCCTCGGGTGCGGCGTCGAACCGGCGCCGCCTGATGGCGTAGGGCATCTCCTTATAGGCACTGTGGGCGGCGAAGGCCTCAGCGAAGGCGGTCCGGAGCCTGCTGATCTCCTCCTCCCGGCTCTTTCGCCGTGCCAGCCATATGTTGATGGCCGCCGTAAGCATGGCGGCGAGGAACGCCCCGGACACCACGGCTGGCAACACCGAGGTGGCATCAGCCGCGGCAGGGGCTGCGGGGGGAGCTGAAGGAACCACGGTGGCCGTCGACACCACCGGAACTGGCAGGGAAGGGGCCGCAGGTGTCGCGGAAGGCACCGCTGCGGTCGCCGATCCTGATGGAGTCGGCGGTGCAAGTGCCGTTTGCACGGACGTCATGACGACCTCCAAGCCGATACCGGGCACGCCGCTCACGTGCCGTGGGGAGCTTCCTGGCCGGGCCACTCGCCCGTGCCGCGCCACCATTGTTCACGCAGTAGATGGGCCACCACATGCCCCAACAAGGCCTCCGGCCCGTCCTTGCGGATCCAGCGCTGCTCAGGCGCATCGTACGGATACCACATGCACAGAGCACCGTCGGAGTACCGGTGAGGCGACTTGGACGGCCCGTCGGTGTACACGTGCGGCACGTCGGGGGCCGCTGGGTTGAAAACGATCGAGACCGTCTGCTCGCCGACGTCCGCGACACGTAGCTGGACGGCCAGGGCGAAGCCACCGCGGAAGCGGCGCGGAGGCGGGATGACCCTGACCGCCTGGCCGCAGGCGGCCAGGCGGCGCTGGAAGGCGATGCGGGCCGCCGGCCTGGCGAACCAGGCCGGCGCACGCCAGGCAGGACGGCGTCTCACGCGTGATGCCCGGCGCCGTAGGCCCGGGTGGGCCGTACATCGGCCGCCGGCCCGCTCAGCCCCAGCGCCACCGTCGTGACAGGGGCGTACTGCCGCAGCGCCGCGATCTTGCCCGCGAAGCTGTCGGACACCGGGGCCTGCACGTACCGGTTGAACACCCCCGACAGCGCCGACAGCACCGCCTCGCGGTCGTCGTCGACCGCCAGAGCCTCGGCCACGCCGTCCGCCGCCCCCCGCAGCCTCCGGGCCGCAGCCTCGCGCCCCACCAGCAGCTTCACGTTCGGCGAGACCCCCAGCGGGTCCTTGGTCGCCGTACCGGCCTCCACCCCGGCCGCAGCCCTGGTCAGCACCGCGCTCAGCGCCTTCGCCACGCCCATCCCCGGCTCGATGAACTCCCACGCCCACACCGTCAGGTTGTGCGAGGAGAAGCCCGGCTGGGAGTACTGTTTGTTCCACGCCTTCAGCAGGCGCACCACCCTGCGGCGGGTACGGCGCTGGGACTGCGTCCCGCCGGTGAAGAGCTCGACGTGCCCCTCCGGGTCGGACGCCTCCCACCGGTCGGTCTCCAGGTTCGGGATCCACAGCCCACCCCCCTCCTTTCGGGTGAGGGCCACGACCAGGTCCACCGTCGGGTCCTGGCCGTCGACCGGCTCCCCGAAGGTGATTTTCGGGCCGCGCTTGGAGGTGCCGCAGCGGGCCTTCGGGTACACCTTGCGCACCGCGGGGCCGAGCAGCGCGCACAGCTCGGTGGTGATCGCGGTCGGCGTCTCGCCGCCCCCGTCCGGCCCGAGCCGCGGATACACGCGCCGGTCCAGGACGACTCCGCCGTCACCGTCGCAGACCGGGTGGATGAAGGTGTGCTGGGGCAGCGAACCACTGCGGTAGGTATGCCGGGCGCCCGTGAAGCCGATCGCGCTCGAGGTGACCAGGTCCAGCCGCGTACGTGCCTGCGCCAGCGGCTCAGGGTGAGCATCGATCTGGCTGCGGATGTCGTTGAGGATGTCCTCGGTGTATCCCATGAAGATGTGTCCGTTCAGGTGAGGGGCGCTGAGCGCCGCACATCGCCCGGGACGTTCCCCGGGCGGAGCCGTCACTCGGCGGCTCACCCTCCTCTGACGTCACACCGTCGAGATCGTCCGGGCGGCCCTCTCCCTCGCTGAGATCAGGTCAGGAACAGTCGCGGCAGACAGTGCTCGTACCCTCGAACCGGGACGGGGCCAGGACCATGAAACACTCCTTACAGGGACGATCGCTCCGCCTCCTGGCGGCCGTGCAGCCACAGTGCCCCTGCCCGCACGAAGGGTCCCCGCACTCCGCACATCCCAGCTCAGTGATCTTGAACGACTCCCCGCACGTCTCGCACTCCCACCAGGAACCGAACCGGGAGCTCCCGGTCCGTGGTCGCGGCGCTGTGAAGGCACGCCAGGCCACGTTGTCCTCGGCGAGCACCGCGATCAGATAGTCCTCGTCACACCAGACCGCCTGCCCGTACAACAGATCGCTCTGATGGCCGGACCGGTAGAGCACGAACGTCTTGTCGCGCTCCACCGTGGCGCGGGTCCCCAAGGCCGCGGCCAGGAGCGGAGTACCCGACTGGTCGGAGCCACGGGCCGGCGGAATCATGCCGTGAGCCGCAGCGAACAGCACCTGGCCCGCGGCGTCGAACAGGACGACCGCGCCCCCACCGGCCAGGTACTGCGCCGCACGCACACAGCACGCTTCGCGTGAGGCCCGAGAGGCGCGGAACAGGGCGACCACATCGTCGGCGCAGGGCCCGCGGCGGCGTACGTCCGCGCCAATCCGCGCATCCGGAACGAGGATGCGCGCGGCGAAGGCGTCACACGCCGCTTCCTCGAACGCTTCGGAGTCCTCCCAGTCGAACAGGCGCTGCCCCAGCTCGGGGTCGGTCTGCTGGAGATGGTGGCCCAGCTCGTGCAGGCCGGTGAATCCACGGCGCCGATGCGAGTGGGCCGCCCCGACCACCAAGGTGGGGGGATCGGTCTGCGACCGGTAGCTGCCGGCGACCGAGCACCGGCCACCGTCGTCCGACGCGGCCTCCAGCGACACCTGGACGTCCGTCCAGCGGCCCAGCTCGGCTAGCGGATCCGCGCCCAGCGCTTCGACGGCGCCGGGGTGTAGCCGCTCAAGAGCCGAAATCATCGCCTCCGCCTGGTGCGGAGCCTCCTGGTCGAACCGGCGCCGTGTCACGCGCCGCCCTTCGTAGTGTCCTTGCCGCGCAGGAACTGCCGTAGACGGGCGTCCCAGTCGGCCGTGCCACCGCCTGTCTGGCGAGCTGCCAGGGCGAAGGCGCCGTAACTGCCCCAAAGACGCGCCTGGGCTTCACTGATCTCCAGCTGCCGGGCGCGGCGTACCCATACCGAGCGCCACCGCGGGTGCTCTATGGCCCTGACGAGATCGGCGGGCAGGGGACGGACCGTCTGGGCGATCTGCTCTGCGCTCAGCCCGGTCGCCGAAGCGATGGCATCGATCCGGTCGGCAGGCAGCGGGGCCTTGCCGCGAAGCAGTTTCATGACCTCGGGCTGTGGCATCTCCAAGGCAGAGCACAGCGTCCTCAAGTCCAACCGGTCGCCGAGCAGCGACGCCAAGGTCCCGGCAGGCCGTCCGCTCTCCTGAACCGGCAGACCAGGCGCATGTTGCAGACACTCCAGATCATCAGCGAGGCCGGCTCGCGTCTCGGCGTCCGGCTCCAGGGCGGAACGGATCATCTGTCCCTGGCGTACCCCTGCCGCGGCCGGCGCCGGCCGGCCCTGGGCCCGGGCCGCCGCACATCCCACGATGTCCTCGTCCCAGGCATCGACCACGCGCTCCAGCACGCGCATGGGGACACAGGAGACCAGCCCTGCCCACACGGTGGCCTCGACGCCGAACGCGGTACGTGCCCCGTCGACCACCACACTGGTCTCATCCTCACCGGGCGGGTCGATCGTAACGGGGACGGCGTTCACCTCACGAGCCTGCACATCCAGGATCAGCACAAGCACGCTGACCTTGTCCCAGCGTGCCCGCCACACCTGACCAGCCTTGATCTCCGCCTGAGCCGGATCACCGAAGCGCTCTCTCAGCCCTGCCTCCGACAGAGCATGCGGCCCATGCATCTGCTGGGCCAGGTCCAGGAACCGCTGCGGCACTTTTGAGTCACTCATGGTGTCCTCCCGCATCCATCGACTGAGCAGGCCTCCACCATCGACTGACGTCATACCGGCCAGGACGTCCGGCCCCGGCCCCACTCATCGTGTCTGCGCCGCTTCGCTGCACAGCCGGATCACCTCCGACCCCACCGAACGTACTTGGTCTCCGTCTCCGTTCCCGACGAGCTGCTGCAGTTTCTCCTTCAGACGTGTTCTGTGGTGATACGCCTGGGTCCGGCCGCAGCCCAACAACGCCTGGAGCTCGCTCAGGCTATCCAGATAAGTGACCATGCCCCGCTCCTGAGGGCTGAGCATGGCCACGATCTGTGCCGCGGCAGACGCCGCACCGGCCTCGTCGTCGCGAGCAAGCACGATCTCCTCCGGGGAGGCGTGCGTACTGACGGTGATCTGCGATCCCGCATCGTCGGGGAGCGGGAGGACTCTCGGATCCAGCGCCACGGGAAAACGAGCGATGAACACCTCGACGAGCTGCGCGACCTCCATCGATCCGGTGGCGGTGGACAAAACCGCACGGATCACAGCTTCCAGAGACTTCCTGTCAGCGAGAGGGGCACGACGCGTTTCACTGGTCCACTTCGGGATCTTGATGTTCGGCACGGCGTACGCGGCTTCGACGAGCAGGTCGGGGGGACCGGACCAGGGCTGCACCGTGGTGCCGGACAAGCGCCACCTACCGGCCCCCGCCTCGCCAGGCGGCACAGCCTCGAAGGCACTGCAGTCCGTCAGCACCTCTTCCAGCGAGCGCCTGACCGAACCGAGCGCAGTCTTGCGTGCCTGGTCGATCAACCAGCGCCGGATCGACGTCCGCAGCAATCGTCCGACACTGCCATCGTCGGTGGCCAGAGCCAGGAGATTGGCGGTGACCGCCTGGAGGCGATCTGCCAGGAACTCACTCAGCAGATCCTCCTCATCGGCCTGCTGCCAGCCGGCCAGCGGAGCCAGAACGGGAAAGCGCTGTACTTCCTGCCGCACCAGCGTCCCTGTCAGAGTCAGACACGCGGGGCCGAAGCACCCGAGTTCGTGCAGTTCGTCGAATACGGAAATAGCCGGTACCTCCCCTCGATGGGCGAACCGTACGCCAAGGAGCCCTTCCGGCACAGGTGTCGCTGAGGGGGAGGGTGGTTGAGGTGTCGGTGGGGCGGTGAGCTGGGGTGTTGTAGGTCTGTGTGAGAACGGTTTTGCGGCGTCAGAGGCGGCTTGACCTGCGGGTGTTGCGGGTTGGTTGGGAAAAGTTGTGGGTGTTGTAGGTGGCGTCTGGGTCTAAAGGACCGAGGCGTCATTTCGCGTTTTCAGGTGTTTATGCAGGTCAGTGGGGTGTTCGGCGGTTCAGGGTGCGGGTGCGGGGCTGGTTTGTGGTTTCGGCGTGGTGGTCGAGGCGGATGGCGTCGAGCGCTGTTTTGGTGATGCGTTCGGTGCCGTCTCCGATGGCGGTGATGGCGGCTTGGCGGATGAGTCGGGTGAGGGATCCGATACGGCCGGCGGTGCGCTGGTGGAGGTAGGTGGTGTGGCGGGGGAGGGTTCCGGGTTTGTGGTGGTGGAGGTCGAGGGCGTTTTCGAGGTCGGTGATGGTGTCGGTGAAGGGGTGTTTGTTGCCGAGGCGTGCGGGGAGGGGCCCGCATTCGATGAGTGAGGCCCTGCCTGCGAGTTGCGCGCCGCGGACACCAGAGAAGAGGGGTGTCTGGGTGACGTCGATGCCGGCGTACACGAACGTTGCTTGGATGCGTTCGGTGAGGTCTTTGATGAGGTCGGCGGTTTCGGCGCCGGTGGTGGTGCGGGGGTTGACGCGGTGGATTTCGTCGATGAGGACGAGGCGGACACCAATCTGGTTGTAGGTGTGGCAGACGCTCTCGGTGATCTGGGTCTGGGTCATCCGGCTGCTGATGGGGATGGAGAGGTAGCGGGCGAATTCCGCCGCGAGCATTTTCGCGGTCGCTCCGGGCGGGACGAGGACGTACGCGACGGGCACCTGGATGTCGGAAGGCTTGCCGGGTGGGGGCGCGTGGCGGGTGTGGGCGAGGTGGCAGGTGCGTCCGACGTGGAGGAGGGCAGTGGTCTTTCCGGCCGCGGCAGGCCCGGTGACGATCAGTGAGGGCCGGGCGGTGGTCTGCTGATATCGCCCGAGGACCATCAGAGTGCGGACGCTGGCGGCCAGGGTGTCGATGGCGGGTGTGCGGACGGTGACGAACGCTGAGTGGTAGGCCAAGCGCTCCTTGAGACTGCGCGGTGGGGTGTCGGGTGCGGGCGGTACCAAGACTGGGGTGTGGACGAACTGCTGCCAGCCCTGCCAGGTCGTGATCGGCCAGGACTCCTGCGCTTGCTGGCCGTCGGCGTCGGGCTGGGCCTTGTCCACGCTCTGGCGGAGGCTGCTGGCCGGGGTGCTGGGACGTTCCGGGGTGTTGTTCACCATGTGAGTGCTTCCGTGTGCGCGTCGTAGAGCCCGAGCCCGGTGTACGGGCGGGTAGAGGTGCCGTTGTCGCCCGCCGGCTCGTCTTCGTCTTCGGCGTCGTCCGGTGCGTCGGGGGTCTCGTCCAGGGCATCGAGGCTGTCGGCATCGGCATCGGCGTCTGTTGGGCCGGCAGGGGACTCTTTGCCGGTGGTCCCGGAGGGGGTCAGCGTGGACACCAGGGCAGGCAGGGGCATGGTGGCGCGGCCCAGGAGACGCTGCTCGGCGCGTGTGGCGTCCCCGTTGCGTGCTCGGCGCATGAGTTGGTCAAGAGCGTCGGCGAGGTCGGCTTCGCGCTGGTCTGGATCGGGGTGGCGGATGGTCTGGGCGCGGACGTGTTGCCAGGTGCGTTCGTTGAAGGGGTGGTGGATGTGGTCGCGGTGGATCCAGGGGATCTCGGCCAGGGTTCCGTCGGTCAGGCGTAGCCAGATCTGGCGGGCGTCGTGGGGGTTGTGGTGGAGCTCCCACTTCCCGCCGCGGGCGGTGTGGGGGGAGGGCTGGCCGCGGTAGGGGGCGAGGAGGTCGTGGTCGTAGGTGCGGTGGTGCAGGCGGATGCCGCGTTCGGTGATGGCCGTCCAGCGCACGGGCAGGAGTTCGAGGTAGTCGTTCCCGGTGAGGGGGACGGGTAGATGGCCTGCCACGCTGATGAGGGCGGCCCACATCTGGTTCGGTGTGAGCGCGGCCCTGGGCAGGACCGGGTGGCGCAGGCCTTCGTGGGGGCGGTGGTGGTAGTGGACGAGCCACTCGTCGAGGAGGTCCTGGATCTGGGGGACGGTGTAGCGGGCCTCCAGGTGGGTGTGGGGGCCGCGCTGTGTGACGTTGGGGCCGGTGTAGCCGGACAGGTGCTGGCAGAACAGCGTGTTGATGGTCCCGAAGGTCCGCTCGACGATGCCTTTCGCGGTCGGCGTGTACGGCGGGGCAGCTTGGACGCTGATGCCGAGGGCTTCGCACGCGGCGGTGAAGGCTTTCGACAGGTAGATGCTGCCGCGGTCGGTGACGATCGTCTCCGGGATGACAGCCGGGCGCGCGGCTGCTCCTTGGAGGCGTTCGTCGAGGGTGAGCAGCCGCTGGTGGGGGAGCAGCGTGCTGTGGGCGAAGTGCAGGACGTCGGGCCAGGTGGGCCGCGCTGGGTGGGGGACGGCCATCTCCGCCAGGAGCAGGGCTGCGTCGACGGCCTGCGTACTGGAGGGGCAGAGGACGGCGGCGAGGATGGCGCGGGTGGCGACGTCGACGGCGATGGTGAGCTCGGGCCTGGCGACGATGCCGTCGTCGAAGACGGCCAGGACGTCGAGGCGGGTGGTGTCGATCTGTACCTGCTCCCCGGGCCGCAAAGCGACGGTCGGGATGAGCCCGCGCCCGTCGCTGGTGATCGGCGCAGTGCGTACCGGGCGGCTGGGAAGGTCGGAGGGGCGGGCGAACTGGTGGACCAGCCGGTAGAGGGTGGCCTGAGAGGGGGCGGGCACGGTGCCGGGCCCGTGCCGGTCCTCGAGGATTCGGAGGACGAGGGGGAACAGTCCGTTGATGGTGCCTTTGGACCGCCGCCTCTGTCGGCGCAGCGCTTCCTTCACGGCGTCCGCTACGCGTTCGTCCTGCCGCCCTGCCGGGGCGGGACCGCGGGTGGTGCGGTGGTCGAGAAGCCCCCACAGGCCCTGCTTGCGGTAGGCGAGCCTCATCCGCTGCACCGTCGTACGCGATACCTTGGCGAACCCCAGTGCGGTCAGCTCTGCGGCTTTGGCCTGCTCCCGCTCGGCCAGCGTCCACCGGCTCGGGTGGTACTGCACCCGCACCGCCTCCTCGCTTTCCGGGCCGCCGGGCCGCCCGCACTCGACTTCCCGGATGTGCCTCTGCCAGGCCAGCGCCTTTTCCCGCGCCGCAGCGGGGGCGGTCTCGAACAGCCCCCACTGCGGCACTGTCCGAACCTGCTCGGCCTGCTCGCCGGCCAGTTTGAAGGCAGGGTCGGCGAACAGATGCCCGGCGAGCACCACTGCGCTGCTTCCGTCCTTGCCGGCCAGGTGCACGGACTGCCCGGCCAGCGCCACGACCTGCCACCGTGCACCGCCGAAGTGGATGTACGCGCCGACCTCTACGACGGGCCGCCCGCCGCGCGGCGCCGTCACGGCACCTCCCGGACCCCGACGCCGCCAGCCTCACGGTCAGGGCCGGCGGCCGTATGGGCTTCGGATGACGGGAGAGTGCCTGCCTGGACCAGGACGCGTTCGTGCAGCGGCTTGTCCAGGGGAACGTGCAAGTGGCCGTGCCACAGGGCGTGGAAGGCGGCGGGGAGGACTTCGATCGGGTCGCCGACCGCTTCGACGCCCTCGATCAGCGGCCGCGGACACGCGAATGCGTCGAGGACGGCGGCGGTGAGGGCGGGTCGGACCTGGTTGCGGGGGTGCCGGTAGCCGGCGAGCCACCGAAGATTGGCCGCCAGCACCGGCTCGAGCGGGGCCAGACGCCGATAGATCCAGCCGACCTGCTCACACGCCCGCTCCATCATCACGGCGGCCGTCAGGGCCCGTTCCCCGCCCGCGCCGGTGTGGCTGGGGCAGTCGGCGATTAGCGCGGTTCCGTCCGCACGGCGCGCGAAGAGCTGCGGAGTCCACGACCGTCCCCGCCGCTGCTCGTCGTGCCACAGCAGCCGCACGGGCCGCCCGGCGAGACCCACGACGTCCGGGTCGCGGTCCAGGACCATCAGCTGAGCCCGCATCGCGTTCGACCCGGCGGCGACATGGCGCCCGGTGGTCGCCGACCACCACAGCCCTGGGCCCCAGCGCCTGCCGGGAACCACTGGAAACGCGGAGACCGGTTCAAGCTCCTCGAACGCGACGGTCACCGCCGCATCCACCCACCGCTGCCGCACAACTGGTCCACCGAACCCGGCGAACGCCACCTCGAACCTGGCCCCCGCGAAGACGCTCTGCTGCGCACTGCCAGTCCCTGCCACGGGACTGAGTCAACTACCCCAACCCGCAGCTTGGCCCGGTTTGCGCGTTCTGCTCGTGTGGGATGCCGGGATGCGGTAACCGCGCCAGCTGCGCCTCGCCGCGGACCCCGGCCTACTGGTCGTCCTCGTCCGTGGGCCCGGTGTCGAGGCATGCCCATTGCTCGACGTCGTGGAGTGCGACGCCTGCGGTCACCGCCGCGAGCGCTGTTTCCCGCAGGGCCTGGTCGAGCAGGTCGATGGAGTGGCTGAGCCGTTGCAGGAGCAGCCGGGCGGCGTCGGCGGTGCGGCCTTGGTGCGCGCCGCGCAGTTGGAGTAGTTCTTCCTGGGCGGTGTCGATGAGGTTGGTGATGAACATGCGCTGCTCGGGCGGCACGGTGGAGCGCCAGTTCGTACCGGAGCCGCCCGCTGTCTTCTCCCGGGTCTGCTCACGGAGCAGGGCTGCCATGGTGGGCGGCTGCTGATCGGCCCTGACCCTCCACGGATCGGCGTCGTAGGGATCGACCGCCGTATGCCGTCGCCGACGGATAATGGCGGCCTGCCACGAGACCAGCGGCCCACCGTCTGTCGCGACCAGAGGACCGAGCCAGGGCCGTCCCACCACTTCTCCGAGACAGCGCCCGAACTGCCCGTCCCCGGACAGGGGCCGCGGGCCTCCCCAACCGCTGTCAGCCCACACCAGCTCTTCGACACCCGGATCCAGCAGAGCACCGGCCACCGCGACTACCTCAGGGAAGACCACCGCGTCCCGCCCAAGCGCCCGCCACCGGTTGACGTCACCACCGACCTCGCCGCTGGGGACCTGCTGCAGACGGAGGGGCCAGATCTCTTCCTGTTCCCAGCGAAGGGAGTGCTCCCACCACCGGCACACCACCGCCCGCGCGATACCGAACACCGAGGCCGGCTCCACCCCCGCCCGCCGAGCACGACGCGCCACCACAGCCCACCGCCGCTGCGCCACGACGACCTCGGGACTCCCGGATAGATCGAGGTTCTCCAGGGGCTGGTCGGCGTCCGCGTCCAGCAGCCACCGCCCGTGCCGCCCGCACACACGCTCCCAACGCTCGGCGTAGCGGACCACCCGCACGGCCTGCCCGGTACGCCGCGCCGCGCACGACCGACAGCCGAACGCCACGGGACGTACGACGGTGCCGCCGACGCGCCAGAGGGCCAGTGGGGCGCCTACGACGTCATCGTTGGACAGCTCGTCCTCTTCGTGATCCCAGGAAGGCAGCGTGCGCCTGAGCATCTCCTGGGATGCTCCGCACAGCCCTGCCAGCACGGTCAGGCCGCCTGGACTGAGCAGAGCTTCTGCGTCTGCGCGCAGCGCGCCGCCGGGGTGGCGGGGCTGGTGGTTCTTCCACCGCCAGTGCCCCAGCATGAAGCCGGGCTCCTGGCCGTAGCGGGCAGAGATCCGGCACATCAACGACCATGTCGTTTCGGCGTTCAGGGGAGCGGTCCGGAAGACTCCCATGCACGGTTCAGGGAGCCCCTCGGAGGGCTTTTGGGTGGTCACGGTTCATCGCTGCCCCTCGCGCTGACGGCCAACCGCAGCCTGCGGGGCTGAGATGAAGCGCATTTCTGCCGAAAGGGCAGCGGCGAGTGACGGACCTGCAGCAGTATTCGCTCATGGATGGGAATGAGCCCGCGTATTTTGACAGGCGGCCTGCTGCCTCGGGTGCGGTTTCCTACGGGGGCCGGCTGGTCGTCAGGGATACGACGCACGTGCTGATCGAGGCCATACCCTTCTTCATCCCCCATCGGAGCTCTCCGGCCGAACTGTCGATGAAGCTCGTTCGAACGGATCGGCGTTCGGGAGAGCAGACCGAGATGACTTTGAACGCTGGGGATCTGCAAGCGTTGAAGCGTCACGTCGACCAGGCTCTGGCTGTGGCTGGGCAGGACGAAGATGGCCAGTACCTGGTGCTCCGGACCGATGCCCTGTCGACGCAGCTGGATGCATCCGATGATGCTGTCGCAGCCATTGGCACTGCGTTGGAGAGTCGGCGCCTGGCCGCCAGAATCGCCCAGGAGGTGAACCCGGAGACGCTCGCACAAGCGTTCTCGGTGATGGTGAGAGTCGGGGAACTACGAGCTGCAGTAACCGAACTGCAGGATCACCTCTCCGAGGGGCGCAACAGGGAGGACGTCTATCAGGACTGGTGCGAGCGGCATTCCTGGGCCTTCGGCAATGCTTACGTGGCTCGGGATGATCACAGGGTCATTGGTGTCGGCGACCATGTCGACCTCTTGATGAAATCTGCTGCCAGCGGGTTGCGCGACGTCTACGAGCTGAAGCGTCCTGACAACGATGTGATTCTCTACGACGCCACCCATCAGAACTGGTACTGGTCGGCGCATACAGCGAAGGCCATCGGACAGTGCCACCGCTATCTCGACACTCTTCATCGCGGAGCGGAGCATGGGCTGCATCCTGCCCGGCCCGATATCGTCGCGTACCACCCACGTGCCGTCGTCGTCCTTGGGCGGTCCAGCGACTGGGAGGAGACGAAGCTCCGTGCACTTCATGGCCTTAACAGCAGGATGCACGGCATCACGGTCATGACTTACGACCAACTGGTGTCCCAGTGCCACGTGTTGTTGGAGCATGTGACTGCGACAGCTGGCGACCCGTCGGCGGGAGAGGACAGCGCGCAGATGAGTGCATAGCGCAGCTCGGCCCTGCTTGGACCGGTGTCAGATCGACCACCGCGAACCGTAGACAAGAGTTGGACTACACAGGTTGGTTGAGGATAGCTGCGCAGTTTCGTCGATCCGCGGTACCTGTTTGTGTCGCCGGTGTCTGGCCGGCATGGGGCTCCAGTTCCAGAGTCTAGCCAGTGACGCGAATGAATCAGCCTTGACAATTTATCCTTCGAGAAGACCGTTGAAGTGGCCGAAGACCCAGGTGTCCACCATCGGCGGGTAGTCGTCATCCCAGGAGCGAGGAGCGGGGACATTCGGTTCTTCGATCTCGCTAACCCACCTGGAGACGATGCAGTCACCCAAGGAGAGCGCTTGGACAGCCGCTCGTAGCGCCACTGCGTGGCGGATGAGCGTGTCCGCGCGGGCGACCCAGATGTAGCTCGACCCGAGCGAAGCGCCCTCATGCGCGATGAAGTTACGTGCAGCTCGGGCCTTGTTGAGCAGACCAACTGCTTCCTCAGGGACGGGTGTCTGAAACCGATCAACCAGCAAGTGCAGCGTCTGCCCGAGCATCTTGTCACTAGGTGCTGCCGCGATTGCCTCGTCCAAAGTGAGTGCGGGATCCTCGTCGAACGCGGAGGCCAGGTTGGCGATACGCAGCACGTACTGGCACTTGTTCTCGAACGCGTTGGCTAGGTGCAGAGCTCGGCCAGCAGACAAGAACACGGCATCGAGTAGTTCTGGTTCGGGTGGAGGGAGCAGACTCAGTGACCATCCCATGGGCTCACCTTAGATGTGCCGATTGCGATGGTGCATGGATTTTGCTGGAGTGGAGCGGGCGGGTCTGCAGGCGGAGCCGGAAGACCCCAGGGTGGGGGAGCGAAGCGAACCCGCCCAACGGGTCGAAGACCCGGCCCCCGTGAAACGGGGTCACTCAGGCCTGCGGAGCGCCGTTCGGGTGGAGCGCAGCGGAACCCGAACCAGTCCGCAGCGAAGCGGAGGACTCCCGCCGAAGGCGGCCCCTGGCAGGCGAAGCCGGCCCCGCCGAGCGAAGCGAGGCGGCCTCCTTGGGCGAAGCGCAGCGAAGCCCTGTCTCTCCCGAGCGCGCAGCGCTCGGGATCCCGCTCCGCGGGTCAGCATGCCGATCTTCACCGGCGGACGCCGGGCGGTCAAAGAGGTCGTCGACCGGGCGGGCGCGGTGGTCCTGCTCCTGCTGTTCGCGC
>NZ_JBEXPB010000079.1:0-19792 GCF_040611795.1 Streptomyces sp. NPDC006529
CCCTGCTGGCGATGACCGCTCCAGTGGTGCTGATCGGCTTTGGCCTGGGCATGGTCTCCGGCCCGCGAACCGATCGTCCGGTGCCCCGCCCGTGTTCCCGGACCCCCTACGCCGACAGCGTCATCGCTGTGGGCGATCACCGGTTACCGGGTACCGGTCCGCCGGGCAGGCTGACCGGTATGAAACTGCTGATGCTGGGCGGGACCGAATTCGTGGGCCGGGCGATCACCGAGGACGCCCTGGAGCGGGGCTGGGACGTCACCGTCTTCCACCGGGGACGGCACGCCCCGCCGCCCGGGGCCGCCTCGCTGCACGGAGACCGCACCGGGCCCGGCGGGCTCGCGGCCCTCGCGGCGGGGGAGTGGGACCTCGTCGTCGACACCTGGGGCGGGGCGCCCATCGCCGTCCACGACACGGCCCGGCTGCTGCACGGCCGGGTCCGGCACTACACGTACATATCCAGCCGTTCGGTCTACGCCTATCCCTCGCCCGTCGGCCTCGGCGAGGACGCCCCGGTCGTCGAGGGCTCACCGGACGCGCCGCTCGTCGCCTACGCCCAGGACAAGCGCGGCGGCGAGCTGGCCGCCCTCGACGCCTTCGGCACGGAACACGCCCTGCTGGTGCGCGCCGGACTGATCATCGGGCCCTACGAGAACGTCGGGCGGCTGCCCTGGTGGCTGAACCGCGCCGCCCGCGGCGGCCCGATGGCCGCGCCCGGTCCGCGCGGACTGAGGCTCCAGTACATCGACGTGCGCGACCTCGCGCGCTGGACGCTGGACGCGGCCCGGGACGGCCGCGGGGGAGCGTACAACCTCGCCTCGCCGCTCGGGCACGCCACGATGGGCTCCCTCCTCGACGCCGTCGCCGCCGCGGCCGGGGGCCGCGCGGAACTGCGCTGGACCGCCCCGGAACGGATAGCGGATGCCGGGGTTCAGCCGTGGACCGAGCTGCCCATCTGGCTTCCGCAGGGCGAGCTGCACGATTACCTCTTCGGCGGCGACGTCTCCCAGGCGCTGGCCACCGGACTCGTGTGCCGTCCGGTGGAGGAGACCGTGGCCGACACCTGGAGCTGGCTCCAGGCTCTCGGCGGCGCGGCCCCGCAGCGCGCCGACCGGAACGCCCCCGGCATCACCGCGGAGCAGGAGGCGGCCCTACTGGCCTGATCCGCGCTCCGCGCGCGTCCCCGGACCGGAGCCGGCCAGCCGGGTGGGCGGCAGGTACTCCCGCATCAGGCGGCGCGTCCACCAGTCGCCCGTCGCGCGCAGTTCCCGCCAGGTGGTGAAACGGTAGCGGTACAGGCGGGCCCGCACGTAGCGCGGCGGGGCGTCCGGGAACGGGTTGTGGGCGAGGAGGCGCAGGGTGTCCCGGTCGCCCGCCAGCAGCCGTTCCACGAAGGGCCCGAACCAGTCGCGGGCGTAACCGGGCGAGAGCGCCGCGAACCACATCAGCCAGTCGAGGCGCAGGTGGTACGGGGCGAACTGGCGCGGCATCCGGTCCGGCCGCCCCGGCTTGCCCTTGAAGCCGTACTCCCGCCACGCCCCGTCCGGGTGCGGCGCCGGATCCGCCGTGCCCTCCACCACCACCTCGTCCCGGATCCGCCCGACGGTCCCGAACGCCCCGTAGGTGTTCACCAGGTGCAGCGCGTCGAAGGAGCGGTTCATCACCTGCCGCCGGGACAGCATGTTCCGTACGGGGTGCCTGCTGAGCAGCAGCACCAGCGCGGTGAGCGCGCACACCAGCACCACGTACCAGAGCGGGCCGGTGCGCGTCGCGGCGGCGGGCGGCGGCCCCGCGATGCCGGTGAAGTCCACGGCGCTCAGCGCGAGCGCGATCGTCAGCCAGTTCAGCCAGGCGAAGTTCCCCGACAGGACCAGCCACAGCTGGGTCCCCGCGATCATCCCGGCGGCCACGGACGCCACCGGCTGCGGGGTGAAGAGCAGGATCGGCACCAGCAGCTGGGTGACGTGGTTCGCGGCGCACTCCACCCGGTGCACCGGCCGCGGCAGCCGGTGGAAGAACCAGCTCAGCGGGCCCGGCATCGGCTGCGTCTCGTGATGGAAGTACAGGCAGGTCAGCCGGCGCCAGCACGGATCGCCGCGCATCTTGATCAGGCCGGCCCCGAACTCCACCCGGAAGACCACCCAGCGCAGCAGCCACAGCACGAGCACCGGCGGCCCCGCCCGGGAATTGCCCAGGAACACCGCGAGGAAGCCCGCCTCCAGCAGCAGCGACTCCCAGCCGAAGGAGTACCAGGTCTGCCCCACGTTCACGATGGACAGGTAGAGGACCCACAGCAGCGCCCACATCGCCATTGCCGCGCCCAGCGGTACGGCGTCCCCCGCCCCCGCGGCGAGCGCCGTAGCGACCAGCGCCCCGCCCCAGGCGCAGCAGGCGAAGAGCCGGTCGGAGTAGCGCAGGTGGAACAGGCTGGGCGCCGCGCGGAAGGGCACGCGGCGCAGGTGCCGCGGGACGGGAAGCATGCCGTGGGCGCCGATCAGGGCCCGGAACTGGAGGGCGGCCCCGGCGAAGGCCATGACGTAGACCACCGCCAGGGCCCGCTGGAAGACCAGCCGGCCGAGCCAGTAGCCGGGCGCCGTGAACCAGTCCATCGCCTCCAGTATCGGGCGCCCCCGGATCAGCCGCGCGCCACCAGGGTGCGCAGGGTGCGGCCCAGCAGCCGGGCGCAGCCGAGCTGCAGCGCCGGGACCAGTGGGCCCGCCAGGTGGGTGTACCAGGCGGCCGGGCGGCTGAAGGCCGTGACCGAGAACCAGACCGAACCGTCCTCGGCCAGCTCCACCAGGAACGACTCCTCGCCGGACTCGGGGTGCCCGTCGAGGGTCCCGTAGGCGAAGCCCGCACGGCCCGGTTCGTACGCGGTCCAGATCACCTCGCACGGCGCGTCGATGCGCAGCGGCCCGAAGCCGATGCCGACCACGACGCGGGTCCCGGGCCGGACGGCGCCGTGCTCGGCCCGGACCCGCATCCCCGTGGCGCGGTGCAGGGCGAAGGTGGTGACGGCGGCGCCCGCCGCCTCGAAGGCGGCGCGGCCGTGGCCGACCCGGACCCGGTGGTCCAGGTGGTGGTAGCCGCGGGGCAGCGGCCGCAGCCGGGTCGCCCCGCGGTCCGGATAGCTGAGCCGGCCCGGCCGGCCGGCGGCGTCGCGCGACCGGCGGGCGCCCTCGCTGATGATGCGGGTCATGACGCGGTCTCCTCCAGGCGTCGCCAGGCCAGCACCGAACACAGTGCGAAGCCGAGGGCGTTTCCGAGGCCGTGGGTCGCGGCCATCCAGGTCAGGGTGGGATGCGGGAGGCCGCTCGCCTCGCCCAGCGCCCACCACAGGGCGAGCAGCATCGTGACGGCCAGTACGGCGGCCGAACCGGCGAGCAGCGCCCGGGTGCCCCGCTCGCGCGCCCCGGGCCGGATCTCGCGCCAGGTCAGCAGGGCCACCGCCCACATCCCCGAGGTGAGGACGAGGGCCCCCGCGAGCTCCGTCCAGTCGTCGACGAAGTAGCCGGCGAGCACCAGCAGGGTCCCGCCCGGGACGCTGTACGCGGCCCAGCGCGCCCACGGCCCCGGCCCGGCGGCCCGGCACACCAGACCGGCGATCAGGGCGGCGGTGAATCCGGCGAAGTGGAAGTGCGGGACCGTCAGGGCCAGGATCTCCAGATCGAAGCCGAAGAGCCGGTGCCCGCTCCGCTCGGCGACCAGCGCCGCCCCGGCGACGGTGGGCGTGACCAGGGCGGTGAGCACCGCGATCTCGGGCGGGTCGAGCGAACGGGTGCGCAGCAGCCGGGCCGGTGCGTGCAGCGCCGGTGCCAGGGTGGCCACCGCGTAGAGGGCGGCGAGCGCACCCGCGGTGGCGCCGCGCGGCAGCCACAGGCACACGGCTCCGGGGGCGGCCAGCAGGGGCCACCACCGGGCGGTCGTGCGCAGCCGGACGGGGTCGATCAGACGCAGCCCGGCGGGCAGTACGCAGAGCATGCCCACGGTGACGATGAGGTTCACCAGCGTCGTCACCGTGGACAGCCCTCCCCCCGTACGGCCGAACGCCTTGAACGCGTTCAACTCACGGTCTGAGCCTAGGGGCTCTCTTGAACATGTTCAAGACCGGGGCCGATCGGCCGCGCCCCGCCGCTACCGCCGCCCCCGCCTCGCCGTGACGCTCCGCTTGCGACACCCCCGGACATGCGGCAGACAAGAGGGAGCAGCAGGGCACCAGGGGCCGACAGGGAGAACCTCGTGACGGATCAGCACGTACCGCAACCCCCGCCGCGCCGGGCGTCCCCCCGGCCGGTCCGCCGTCACGCCCCGGGGGCCGCCCTCCTCGCCGTCCTCGGGCTGTTCGCCGCGGCCTGCGGCGGCCCCGCGGACGGCGCGGCCGCGCCCGCGGCCGCCCCCGAGAGCCAGGACGTCGTGCTCCAGCCGGTCGCCTCCGCGGGCCCCGACCCCTTCAGCACCTCCACCGCGACGGCGGAGTCCGCACCGCTGCAACCGCCCGTCCCCAACGCGACGGGGGAGGGCATCCGCACCGTCGGCGGCGCCACCCCCGGCCTCTACGGCGGTACCCAGCGGCTCGGCAGCTGCGACGTCGAACGCCAGGTCGGCTACCTCACCTCCGACGACGCCAAGGCGAAGGCCTTCGCCGAGGCCTCCGGCATCGAACGGCCCAAGATCCCCGAATTCCTGCGCGGACTGACCCCCCTCGTCCTGCGCGCCGACACCCGGGTCACCGGCCACGGCTTCAAGGACGGCCGGGCCACCGGCTTCCAGTCAGTCCTCCAGGCCGGGACCGCCGTCCTCGTCGACGACCACGGCATGCCCCGGGTCCGCTGCGCGTGCGGGAACCCGCTCCAGTCCCCGCGCACCGCGAACGGCGCCCCGGTCCTCAAGGGCGACCAGTGGACCGGCTACGACCCCCACCAGGTCATCGTCATCGAACCGACGGTCCAGGTCATCGACAGCTTCGTCATTGCGAACATCGCCGACAACACCTGGATCGAGCGCAAGAGCGGCGACGACGGCGCCCAGGACAAGACCCCCCGGGTACCGCCCCCACACGATCCGGCCGACGGCATTGCGCCCGCAGATCCGGCGAGCCCGGCCCATCCCACCGCGCCGCGGCAGCCCTGCGCGAGCCCGGATCCCCGCAGCCCGGCCCGCACCAGCCCCCCGGCGCCGCCCTCGGCACCGCCCAAGGCAGCCGTCCCGCCGCCGCCCGGCCCGGGCGACTGCCCGCCGTCCGGGACCACCACGGCCCCGCCCCCGCCGCCCCAGGACACCGCGCCGGACACCCCGAGCCGGCCGAACCCGCCGAACCCGCAGACCCCCCCGGGCCGGCCCGATCAGCCGCTCCCGCCCACCGGGCCGCCGCTCGCCGAGACGCCCCGCTCCGACCCGCCCCCGGCCGAGATCCCGCCGGACCTGCCGCCCGCACCCGACGGGCCGAGCGTGAGCCCGTACGACCCCTACGCGCCCGGCGACCCGAACGGCCCCGTGGACCCGGGCGACCCCACCGATCCCTACGCCGTCCCCGACCGGCACTTCACGCCGGACCCCGGGTACTCGCTCGAAAGCGTCTGACGCGCCCGTGTGTCATGGTGGACCGGTGCCGAGCACCGTATCGCTGCCGGACGACTGGCCCGCCCACCCGGACCGGTCGCTCTCGCTGAACCGGATGGGCAGCTTCGACTGGGACCTGGTCACCGGCCTCATGCACATGGACGCGCCCGCCCTCGACGTCTTCGACACCCTCCCCGAGGACTACGACGATCGGCCGGAGTCCCTCTCGCCCAGGGTCCCGGCCACCGAGGCCGCCCGCCTCGACGCGCTCGTCTCCAGCGCCCTCAAGAGCGGCGTCGACAGCTACGGCGCCTACTTCCGCATCCGCTGCCGCGACGGCCGGCTGCGCTGGACGCACACGCAGGGCCGGGTGATGCGCGACGGGGACGGGCGCCCGTTCCGCATCATCGGCATCGTCCGGGACGCGACCGAGGAGCTGAGCCACTCCGCCGAACGCCTCGGCCTGGACGAGGAACGCCGCCGCCAGACCTCCGTGGTCGAGGCCACCACCGCCGCCCTCGCCCACGCGCGCACCGTGCGGGACGTCATCGACGCGCTCAGCGACGCGCACGGCCTGGAGCGCCTCGGCACCATGGGCATGGTGATGGGGCTGGTCGAAGCGGGCCGCATCCACCTGGTGGCGGAAGGGCCCGAGGGAAGTTTCGTCCCCGGCACCCGCTACACCCGCGTGGACGAGCAGTACCCGATGAGCGAGGTGGTCCGCTCGCTCCAGCCCCGGTTCATCGACTCGCAGGCGGAGTTCGCCGAGGCCTACCCCGGGCTGTGGTCGAAGATCTCGTACATGCGGATCTCCGCCGCCGCCTATCTGCCGCTGATCGCCCAGGCCCGCCCGATCGGCGCGATCGGACTGCTCTACCAGGACAAGGACGGCTTCACCCAGGACGAGCGGAACCTGCTCGTGGCCCTCGGCAGCAGCATCGCCCAGAGCCTCCAGCGCGCGATGCTCCTGGAGCAGGAGCACGACCTCGCCGAGGGACTCCAGCAGGCCATGCTGCCGCGCCGGATCCCGGCCGTGCCCGGCGCGGAGATCGCGGTGCGCTACCGCTCCGCCCGGATGGGCCGCGACATCGGCGGTGACTGGTACGACGTCATCCCGCTGCCCGGCGGCCGGGTCGGCGCCGTCATCGGCGACGTCCAGGGACACGACACCCACGCGGCGGCCGTGATGGGCCAGCTGCGCATCGTGCTCCGCGCCTACGCCGCCGAAGGCCACGCCCCCGCCACGGTCATGGCCCGCGCCTCCGTCTTCCTCCACGAACTGGACACCGACCGCTTCGCGACATGCACCTACGTCGAGGCCGATCTGGCGACCGGGGTGTTCCAGCTGGTCCGCGCGGGCCACCTCGACCCGCTGCTGCGCTCACCGGACGGGGATTGCCGCAGGCTCCCCGTGGAGGGCGGCATGCCGCTCGGCCTGTCGGCCGAGTTCGGCCGCCTGGAGTATCCGGTGACCACGGTGGAAGTGGCGCCGGGGGAAACGCTTCTCCTGTGCACCGACGGCCTGGTCGAACAGCCCGGAGCCGACCTCGACGACGGAATCAGGCACCTCACCGCCATGGTCCGCTCCGGTCCGGCCGACCTCCAGCTGCTCGCGGACCGGCTCGTCGGGGTCGCCGACGAGCGCGGCGAGGACGACGTCGCCCTGCTCCTGCTGCGCCGCCACGCCGAGGACGCCCCGCAGGCGGGCGGCCGCCTCCAGCAGCACGTGGCGCCCGGCGACCCCGAAGCCCTCGTCTCCGCCCGGCACATGATCGGCGCGGCGGTCCGGGCCTGGGGCGCCCGGGACCACGGCGACGAGATCGAACTCGTCGCGGACGAACTGATCGTGAACGCCCTGATGCACACCGACGGCCCGGCGATCGTCACCCTGCGCGTCCTGACGGGCCCCGAACGCCGCATCCGCGTCGAGGTCGAGGACCGTTCCAGCGCCCTCCCGCGCCGCCGGGACGCCGGCGACTCCGGGGTCTCGGGGCGCGGGCTGATGCTGGTGGACCGGCTGGCGGACGTGTGGGGCGTGGAATCCCGCGGCGGCGGCAAGTGCGTGTGGTGCGAGTTCGTCATGAGGTGACGGCCCGAACGGAAGGCGGACAGGGGGACGGACCGGGGGGCCGGGACCAGGAACCGGCGCGGAAACGGGCCCTGCGCGCGGCCACGGACGGTCCGGCGGGCGCCCACCGGAACCGGAACCCGAGCGGAGGGCGACCGGAACACCCGCCGGGCCCGGTCGGGCCCAAAGTCCGTTGCGGCACGCGGCGGCGGTGCCGCAGGATCGACGCGATGACTACCGCCACGCACGACGTCCGCCGGTCGCTGAAGGCCGGAGATCTGCCCGGAGCCGTCCGCGCCCTGCGGCCCCACGCCGAGACCGCGTCACCGGCCGAACTCGCCAAGGCGACACGGGAACTCGCCGACGCCGCCGGATTCGCCGACCTCGCCCGGGCCGCGAAGACCGCCGCCAGGAGACCCCGCGACCCCCAGGCGCTGTACGACTTCGGCTACGCCTGCGTCGAACGCGGCGTGTCCTTCCTCGCCGTCGCCCCGCTGCGCCACGCGTTCGCCCTGGCGCCCGACTCCCGCAGGCTCCTCGCCGAACTGGTCTCCGCCCTCGAAGACGGCCACCGGCACGCCGAGGCCGCCGCCCTGCTCGCCGCGCGCGGCGACCGCCTGCCCGCCTGGCCCGAGACCTACCTGCTGGTCCACAACACGCTCTGCGCGGGAGACTTCGACGGCGCCCGGGCCGCCGCGATCCGGCTGCCCGCCCCGCAGGACGAGGCCTGGATCGACGCCCACGGCCGCCAGCGCCGCATGCTGGGCCGCGCCGAACTGGCCCGCGAAGCCGGCCCCTTCGACGGCCGCGACCTGCGCGGATGGCACTTCGCGCTCACCGGCTCCCTGCTGGGCACCCTCTCCCCGTACGGCTACGCCGCCGGGATGACCGGCCGCTACGCTTTCCTCGGCGACAGCCACGCACTGGCCCGGCGCGGCCTCGACCGCCTGGCGCTCGCCCTCGCCGCCGCCGGGCAGCGCCCCACCAGCGTCTCGCTGCTCCCCGGCCGCGCCGACCGGATCCTCGGCCTGGCCGCGGCGGGGGTGCTCGGGCTGCCGGCCGTGCCCTACGACCCGGCGCGGACCGACACGGTCGTCGTCGCCCACGACCTGAACGCCTGCGACCCCGACCTCGTCCGCACCCTGCGCACCCGCGCCACCGGTCAGGTCCTCCACGAGCACCTGACCTGCTGGACGGATCCGCCCGCGGTCAGCGCCGACTCCAGCGCGCTCCTGTGCCAGTACGCCGTCGCCCCCTGGGCGGCGCACGGCGACCGGCCCGCCGACGGGCGCCCCGAGGAGGACATCGCCCGCGCCGTCATCGAGGCCGACCCGGCCCCGGACGAGGGCGACGGGCAGACCCCGGCCGATCCGGACGCCGCCTTCCGGGCCTACGCCGCGGCCGTGGCCCCCGGCTGGCTCGGCGGCACCCGCGACCGCCTCGACTCGCCCGGACCGGTGCCCGGCTCGCGCTTCGCCTGAGGACGCGGCACCCTGGGAGGATGCCGGAGCTGCCGGAGGTCGAGGCCCTCAGGGAGTTCCTCGACGAACACCTGACCGGGCGGGTGGTCGAGCGCGTCCTCCCGCTCAACGTGAGCGTGCTCAAGACCTACGATCCCCCGCTCACCGCCCTCGAAGGGCAGCCCGCCGGACCCACCGCCCGCCACGGCAAGTTCCTCGCGCTGCGGATCGGCGCGCTGTACCTCGTCACCCACCTCGCCCGGGCCGGCTGGCTGCGCTGGCACGACACCTTTCCCGCCCAGCCCCCCCGGCCCGGCGGCAAGAGCCCGCTCGCCCTGCGCGTCGTCCTGGAGGACGGCGGCGGATTCGACCTCACCGAGGCGGGGACGCAGAAGCGGCTCGCGGTGTACGTCGTCCACGACCCGCAGGACGTGCCCGGCATCGCCCGGCTCGGGCCCGACCCGCTCGCCGAGGACTTCGGGCGGGCGGAGTTCGCGGCGCTCCTGACCGGGGAGCGGCGCCGGCTCAAGGGGTTCCTGCGCGATCAGAGCGTACTGGCCGGGATCGGCAACGCGTACAGCGACGAGATCCTGCACCACGCCCGGATGTCCCCCTTCAAACTCGCCTCCTCGCTCGAGGAGGGCGAGGTGTCCCACCTCTACGACGCGGTCAGGGCCACCCTGCGCGAGGCGCTCGACCGTACGCACGGCGTGGCCGCCGGAAACCTGAAGGCGGAGAAGAAGAGCGGGCTGCGGGTGCACGGCCGCACCGGCGAGCCCTGCCCGGTGTGCGGGGACACGGTCCGCTCGGTGTCCTTCGCAGACTCCTCGCTCCAGTACTGCCCGACCTGCCAGACCGGCGGCAAGCCGCTCGCCGACCGGCGCCTGTCCCGCCTGCTGAAATGACCCGTGCCGCGCCCGGTGGCCGGCGCCCCGCTTACACTTGCGCACCATGTCCGACGACGACCGGCACCGGCAGCCCCCGGCCCCCGCGGGATCGCGCCGGGAGACCGTCACCGGGGTGGCCCGCGGCGCGCGCGGCCGCCCGCCCGCGCACACCCCCGCGCGCTCGGAGATCTCCCAGCAGACCTCGCTCGGAGCGACCTACGTCAGGGCCCTGATGCGCAGCCAGTTGCGGGCCGGTCTGACGGCGCTGACCGCGCTGCTGGCGCTCGTCGGGACGCTGCCCCTGCTGTTCTCCCTGCCGCACACGGCCTCGGGGCCGCTGGTGTGGGCGGGACTCGGGGTGCTGGTGTACCCCGTGATGTGGCTGATCGCCCACCGGTACGTCGTACGCGCCGAACGCAACGAAGCGGACTTCACCGGTCTGGTCACCGAGCCCCCCGGCGAGCCCCCGCACTGAGCGCCCGCCGGCCCCGCCCGAGTCCCCGGCATCCTAGAACAGGTGCATCGCCAAGTGGCCCAGGGGCAGGCCCAGTTGCCACGCCGGTGTCCACACCCGGGCGTTCTCGTCGAGCCCCGGCGAGGGGTCCTCCAGGCCGTGGCGCCCGGGGTCGAGATTGGTGGCGAACAGCTCCGTCCGCTCCAGCCAGCTCCACGCGTCCCGCGCCAGTTCGAGGTCGGGATCCCCGCCCGCCCCGCGCTCCCGGGCCTCCTCGCCCAGCTGGAGGAACCGGGTCTGCACCCAGTCGCGCCAGGGGTGGCCGTAGGCCGTCAGGGACAGCCACTCGTCGAGCTGCGAGACCACCCGGATCCCGGACAGTTCGCCCGCGGCGTCGGACAGGTAGATCGTCAGTGCCAGGGTGTCCCGCCCGGCCCGGAATTCCAGGGTGCTGACCGGGATCAGCCGCCCCGTGCGCAGCAGTTCGTCCGCGATGTACTCGGCGTAGAGCCACGCCATGGGCACCGCGAGCCCGCCGTCACTGGTGCCGTTCATACCCTCGGGCTGCACCGTTCCACCTTCTCCCGCGTGTCGAGCTTCCCGCCGTCGGTCAGAGCCTTCCCTCCGCGGCTCGCAGGACGGGCGATGTTTACTCAACTTGAACGGTCTGCGACCGAATCGAGTGCCCCGCACGCGCACTCCGGTCGAACCTTGAGCGGTTCCCGGCCAGTTCCGTGGCAGCCTCAGGCGCCGAGTCCGTATCCCTGGAGTCCCTCGCGCAGGGCGCGCAGGGCGTAGTGCGTGCGGGACTTGACGGTGCCCGCCGGGATGCCCAGCTCCCGGGCGGCCTCGGCGACCGACCGGTCGCGGAAGTAGACCTGCATCAGCACCTCGCGGTGTTCCGCGCCCAGGCTGCCGACAGCCCGTCGCACGTCGATCGCGGTGACCGAGCGGGACACCCCGTCCCGGGGCGCGGGCGTCTGCTCCAGGCCCGCCGGCTCGACCTCCTGAGGACGCGCGAGCCGGGCCCGGCGGGCGTCGATCGCGAGGCGCCGCCCGACGGTGAACAGCCAGGGCCGCGTGGAGGCGTGCGGGCTCTCCAGGACCTCCGGGTGCTGCCAGGCGCGTACGAGGGTCTCCTGCACCAGGTCCTCGGCGCGCTGGGCGTCGCCGTTGCAGAGGCCGAGGAGGAATCCGAACAGGGCCCGCCCGTGCTCGCGCTGGAGTTCGGCGAGTGCTTCGGGATCGGTGCGGCAGAGGGTGGGGGAGGGGGACACCGAAGGGCTCCTTCCGGGTGGGTGCGGGTCGACATGAACACCCTGACCTGCGGCGGGCTGCTCGGGAACCTTCGGGTGGAGCTGCTGCGCCCAACCACCCCGGCCGTCCGGTGGGCGGCCCCCCTCGGCGGTGAACGGTCGAACGGCGCGGTGAGCGGCAGCGCGCCGCGGTGACGGTGTGCGCCGCCGCACGGGTGGGCTCGGGGTGCCGTACCGAGCCGTTCCTTGACTTGTGCGACCCACCCTTAAGGATGCAGATCATCGGATAGTCCTACCAAAGGGAGCGGGACCCCATGACCCACCGCACGCGGCGGACCGCAGCGGTCCTGTCGGCCGTCCTGCTCTCCGCCGTGGCGGCGGCCTGCTCCGGCTCGCCGGGCACCCCGGGACACCCGGCGGCCAGGGGAACCACGGCGCCCCACGGGACCCGGGGCACCCAGGCGGCCCCGGGGACGGCGGGCAAGGGCTTCACCCTGGTCGCGAGCGGTGACGTCCTCCCGCACGACTCGATCATCAGGGCGGCGGCCACCGGGGGCGGCGGCTACGACTTCAAGCCCATGTTCGCCGGTGTCAAGGACCTGGTCTCCGCCGCCGACCTGGCGCTCTGCCACAGCGAGACCGTCTACGGCGAGGACGGCGGCCCCTTCACCGGATACCCCGACTTCACCTCCCCGCCGCAGGTGGCCGAGGCGCTGAAGGACGCGGGGTACGACGGCTGCTCGACCGCCTCCAACCACACCCTGGACGACGGCGCCGACGGACTGAAGCGGACCCTGGACGCCTTCGACAAGGTCGGCCTGAGGCACGCCGGTTCGGCCCGGACGGCCGCGGAGGCGGCCGCGCCGGCGACGTACGCGGCCGGCGGGGCCAAGGTCGCGCACCTCGCCTACACCTACGACACCAACGGCCACCCCCTGCCCGACGGGCAGCCCTGGGCGGTCAACCTGATGCGGCAGGACAAGATCGTCGCCGACGCCCGGGCGGCCCGGAAGGCGGGCGCCGACGTGGTGCTGGTGAGCCTGCACTGGGGCACCGAGTGGCAGACCGCACCGGACGAGCGCCAGCTCACCCTCGGCAAGGCCCTCACCGCTTCGACGCGCGACGGCCGGCCCGACATCGACATGATCCTCGGCACGCACGCGCACATCCCGCAGGCCTACGAGAAGGTCAACGGCACCTGGATCGTCTACGGCATGGGCGACCAGATCGCCGGAGAGATGTTCAACGACGAGGGCGAGCGCGACCCGCGCGGCAACTACGGCTCCCTCGCCCGCTTCACCTTCGAGCCCCCCGCCGCGCCCGGGCAGCGCTGGCGGGTCACCCGGGCCGCGTACGTCCCGCAGATGATGGACCTCACCGCGGGCCGGGTCGTCAACCTCCCGGCCGCCCTCGCCAAGGACCCGGACCACGAGGCGTACCGGGCCGCGGAGGAAGCCATCAGCGAGGCCGTCCTCAGCCGCGGCGCCGCCAAGGACGGCCTGACCCTCGGCAAGTAGCGCACCGGCTGAACGGTTCGCGCCCCCGCCCGGGCCCGCGGCACGGCTCCCGCTACGGCACCACCGTCACCGGCCAGCGCCCCGCCTTCACCAGCCGGACCGCCACCGACCCGAGGATCCGGTGACCGGCCTGCTCCGAGGCCCCGACGACCACCGCGTCCGCCGTCAGCTCCTCGGCGGCGGTCACCAGGCCCGTGTACGGGTCCCCGCGGAAGGTGTGGAACTGCCAGCGGACCTCGAAGATGCCCTTGAGGCGCTCGGCGGACTCCCGGATCTCGGCCACGATCCCCTCCGCGATCTCCTCGGTGGTCCCGGCCACCGCCGCGCCCATCGCGGCCCCGGCCGCCAGCACCGGCTGGACGTAGACCAGCGCCAGGAGGGCGTTCTGGCGCCGGGCCAGCCCCGCCGCGTAGGCCGCCGCGCGCAGCGACGAATCCGTTCCGTCCACTCCGGCGAGGATCACCTTCGGACCGTCGGTACCCCGCTCGAACCCCGTACTCACGTGCTCCGTCACCCCACCGACAGTAGCTCGTTCGGCGCGCGGAGCGGCGCGCGCCTCCCTACAGTGCGAACCATGACTGCCACCGCGGAGCAGACCCGCGGGACCCGGAACCGCTTCCTGAACCGGGTGCCCGACGGATTCGGCGCGTTCTTCGGAACGCTGGGCCTGGTGTGCGCCGTACTGGCGCTGTCCCCCACCCTGCGGCGGCTGCTGCGGCCCGTGGTCCGCTTCCTCGACATGTTCGTGGTCCCGGTCAGCGAGAACCTCGCCTACGCCGTCTTCCTCTTCCTGCTCGCCGCGGCCCTCGGCACCCGCAAGAAGGTCGCCTGGTGGATCGTCGTCACCTATCTGGCCCTGCTCATCCTGGCCGACGTCGTCATCCTCGCGGACGGGGACTACTGGGTCTCCCTGGTCTCCGGCGTCATCGCCCTCGCCGCCATGGTGCTGCTGATCGCCGCCCGCAAGGAGTTCTACGCGGTCACGCGACCCGGCGCCCTGTGGCGGGCCCTGCTCGTCCTCGGCCTCGGACTGCTCGCCGCCGTCTTCCTCGGCTGGGGACTCGTCGCACTGTTCCCCGGCAGCCTGCCCAAGGGCCAATGGCTGGACTGGGCCGCCAAACAGGTCTTCGGCGGTCTCTTCTCCGCCCGCCAGTTCGACGGCCGCCCGCCCCGACCGCTCTACTTCCTGCTCGGCCTCTTCGGCGCCCTCGCCCTGCTGAACGCCGCCTCCACCCTCTTCCGCTCGCAGCGCATGACCGCCGCCCTGCACGGCGACGAGGAACCCCGCATCCGGGCCCTGCTCGGCGCCTACGGCCGGCGCGACTCCCTGGGCTACTTCGCGACCCGCCGCGACAAGGCCGTCGTCTTCGCCCCCAACGGCAAGGCCGCCGTCACCTACCGCGTCGAGGCCGGCGTCTGCCTGGCCAGCGGCGACCCCGTCGGCGACCCCGGCGCCTGGACCCCCGCCATCGACGCCTGGCTCGGCGTCGCCCGCCGCCACGGCTGGCAGCCCGCCGTGATGGGCGCCTCCGAGGACGGCGCGACCGCCTTCGCGCGCTCCGGGCTCAGCGCCCTCCAGCTCGGCGACGAGGCGATCCTGCACGTCGCCCACTTCGACCTCGACGGCCGCGACATGCGCGTCACCCGCCAAGCCGTCAACCGGGTCCGGCGCACCGGCGCCACCACCCTCATCCGCCGCCACTGCGCCCTCACCGAGGAGGAGATGAAGCGGATCGTCGACCGCGCCGACTCCTGGCGCGACACCGAGACCGAGCGCGGCTTCTCCATGGCGCTGGACCGGCTCGGTGACCCCGCCGACGGGGACTGCCTGCTGGTGGAGGCCTTCGACGCGCAGGGCGAACTCATCGCCCTGCTCTCCTTCGTCCCGTGGGGCAAGGACGGCATCTCCCTGGACCTGATGCGCCGCGACCGCGCCGCGCCCAACGGCGTCATGGAGTTCATGGTCGCCGAACTGTGCGCCACCGCCCCCCGGCTCGGCGTGCGCCGGATCTCCCTCAACTTCGCCGTCTTCCGCTCCGCCTTCGAGGAGGGCGGCCGGATCGGCGCGGGGCCCGTCCTCAAGCTCTGGCGGGGGCTCCTGCTGTTCTTCTCCAAATGGTGGCAGCTGGAAGCCCTGTACCGCTCCAACGTCAAGTACGGACCCGAGTGGTACCCGCGGTTCCTCTGCTACCAGGACGCGGGCTCCCTCGCCCGGGTCAGCCTGGCCTCCGGCATCGCCGAGGGGTTCGTCTCCGTGCCGAGCCTGCGCACCCTGTGGGGCAAGGGGCACGCCAAGGGCGTCACGGCCCCCGCCAACACAGCTCACCTCCCCTCGATCGCCTCCCTGGGCCTCGACGCCGTGGGGGAGCGGGGCGAGGGGGCGGCCGAGAAGCAGCCGGAGCAGGTCCGGGTCCGCCACCGCAAACTCGAACGCATCCGGGCGGGCGGCACCGACCCCTACCCGGTCGGCATCCGGCAGCGCACCCACACCGCGGAACGGCTGCGCACCGAGCACCCCGCGCCCCCGCCCGGCGCGCGCACCGGAGAAGAGGTGACCGTCGCCGGACGCGTGATGGTCGTGCGCGACCTCGGCGGCGTGGTCTTCGCGGTGCTGCGCGACTGGACCGGGGACGTGCAGCTGATGTTCACGCGCGACGAAGCGGGAACCGGGGTCCTCGGCACCTTCACCAGCCAAGTGGACTTCGGCGACCACGTCGTCGCGAGCGGCGAGATCGGCAGCAGCAGGAGCGGCGAACTCTCCGTCGTCGTCGGCTCCTGGCAGCTCACCGGCAAGTGCCTGCGCCCGCTGCCCGACAAGCGCAAGGGCCTGGCCGACCCCGAGGCCCGGGTCCGCCGCCGCTACCTCGACCTGGTGGCCAGTCCCGAGGCGCGCGAGGTCGTACGGGCCCGCTCGACCGCCGTGCAGGCACTGCGCCAGGGGCTGCTGGAGCGCGGTTACCTGGAGGTCGAGACCCCGATGCTCCAGCAGATCCACGGCGGCGCCAACGCCCGCCCGTTCCGCACCCACATCAACGCCTACGACATGGACCTCTACCTGCGCATCGCCCCCGAGCTGTACCTCAAGCGGCTGTGCGTCGGCGGCATGGAGAAGGTCTTCGAAATGGGCCGCACCTTCCGCAACGAAGGGGTCTCCTACAAGCACAACCCCGAGTTCACCATGCTGGAGGCCTACCAGGCCTTCGCCGACTACGACGTCATGCTCGACCTGACCCGCGAGCTGATCCAGGGGGCCGCGACCGCCGCCTTCGGCTCCCCGGTCGCGCACAAGGCGGGCCCCGACGGGAAGCTCGTCGTCCACGACATCTCCGGTGCCTGGCCGGTGAAGACGATGTACGGGGCGATCAGCGAGGCGCTCGGCGAGGCGGTCGACGCGGATACGGGGGAGGCGGCGCTGCGCCGCCACTGCGACCGGGCCGGGGTGCCGCACACGCCCGAGGACACCCGCGGTGACGTGGTCCTGGAGATGTACGAACGGCTGGTGGAGGAGCGGACGCTGCTCCCCACCTTCTACAAGGACTTTCCGACGGACGTCTCCCCGCTCACCCGCCAGCACCGCCGCGACCCGCGGCTGGCCGAACGCTGGGACCTGGTCGCCTTCGGCACCGAACTGGGCACCGCCTACTCGGAGCTGACGGACCCCGTCGAGCAGCGGCGCAGGCTCACCGCCCAGTCGCTGCTGGCGGCGGGCGGCGACCCGGAGGCGATGGAGATCGACAACGACTTCCTGGACGCGCTGGAGTACGCGATGCCGCCCACCGGGGGGCTCGGCATCGGCGTGGACCGGCTCGTCATGTTCCTCACGGGTCTGACGATCCGCGAGACGCTTCCGTTCCCGCTGGTGCGCCAGAGCTGATCGGGTGAGGGGCCGGTGGCGCGTCCGCGTCTCCCGGGCCGCACCGCGGTGTCGTTGATACGTAGTAGTAATGAAAACTGACGAGCCGACAGTAGGGCGGCGCGTGCTCCTGCGCACCGCCGTCTTCCTCGGGATCGCCGCCGCGGCGTCCGGCCTGCTCGGGGAGGAGGAGGCCGCGGATCCGGCCGGGTCCGCACCCGGGCCGGGCCGCGCGGCGGGCGGCGCGGGCGCTCCCGGAGCGCCCGCGCCGAACGGACGGGGAGCGCCCGCCAACACCTACCGGCTGAGCCCGATGGCCGCCGATACCCCGGCGCGCTACCGTCGGGCCATGCCCCCCGTCCGCACCCGACCCATCCTGGACCTCTCCGGTGCGCCGGGGGACCTGGCCGTGGGGAGCAGGATGGTGCTCACCTTCGACGACGGCCCCGACCCCCGCTACACCCCGGCGATCCTGGACACCCTGGCCCGGTACGGGGTGCGCGCCATGTTCTTCGTCTGCGGGGAGATGGCCACCGACAACCGGGACCTGATCCGCCGGATGGCCGACGAGGGCCACGTCATCGGCAACCACACCTGGACCCACCCCCTCATCCCGAAGCTCACCCGGCCCGACCTCGCCTCCGAGATCGGCCGCACCAGCGAGGTCGTCCAGCAGGCCACGGGCGAGGCCCCGCGCTGGTTCCGGGCGCCCTACGGCGCGTGGAACCGGGCCGCCTTCGAGATCGGCGCGGAACTGGGGATGGAGCCGATGGCCTGGACCGTGGACTCCCTGGACTGGACCGAGCCGGGCACCACCACGATCGTCTCGCGGGTCCTCAAGGGAGCCGCCCCCGGCGTGATCGTGCTGTCGCACGACGCGGGCGGCAACCGGACGCAGAGCGTCCAGGCGCTGGGCTCGTACCTGCCCCAGCTGCTCGCCCGCGGCTACCGGATGACCCTGCCGAGCCTGCGGCCCCACTGAAGATACGATCCGTCAGCGGGACCGCGGGCCGGCCGGCTCAGCGCGTCTCCACCATCCGGGCGAAGACGACCACGTTGCCGTCGTAGCCGCGGGCCTTCGAATAGCCCCCGCCGCACGTGATCACCCGGAGCTCCGGAGCCCCGGTGTCCCCGTACACCCGGGTTCCGGGGAAGGTGTCCTTGGCGAAGACCTCCACGCCGTACACCTCGAACACCGCCGTGCGCCCGTCGTAGCGCTGCACCTCGATGCGGTTGCCCTTGCGCAGCGAGCCCAGGCCGTAGAAGACCGCCGGGCCCTTCGCGTTGTCCACGTGCCCCACGATGACCGCCGAACCCGTCTGGCCGGGCGAGATGCCGTTGAGGTACCAGCCCGCCAGGTTCGGGTCCTGCGGCGGCGGCGCGTCGATCCAGCCCTCCGCGTCCAGCCCCACCGTCATCACCGGCGCGTCCACCTTGATCGCCGGAATCCGCACCCGCTGCACCGACGAGTGCTCCAGCGGCTCCGGCGGCGGCCCGGACGGCTGCTCCGGCAGCTGCTGCGGCGCCTGGTCCGGCTGCTGCTCCGGTGCGGGCGTGCTCGGCGCCGCCTGCGGCTGGCCGGGGCGCACCCCGACGGCCGCCGCGGCGGCCGGCTGGGGCGGCCCCTCCTCGAACTCCGCCCCGTTCCGGACCATGGCGAGGCCGGTGAGCATGACGAGGGCGAGCACTCCCCACGGAGAGCGTCTTCGTGACGGAACGGTCTCGTCCCAGCCCATGGTTCTCCCTTCCCGACGCGGGGGTCCCGACCCGCGTTCGCGTCCCACCCCGATGCACTGCTTCGTACGCCCTGCTTCACGCACGCTAAGGGCGTTCGCGCGGGACGGCGAGGGGGGAGGGGCGAACGGGTGGCGGGCCGCGGCCGGGTCGGGGCGGGGGGCCGTACGGGATGCGCCCATCCAGGTAATCGTCACATAAATGACTGACGGGTCGTGACCTGCGGATCCGTCAGATCGGCCGCGCGCGCCTCGGCGTGTCGCTCAACCGGGCGGCCCAAAGTCGGACATGCGCTGGTTGCGGACCGGACCGAGGGTTCGTCTTGGGAGACGTTCTCGTCGATGATCCCGGGCGACCACCGCTCCGGGGCGCCTCCCGCTGGAGGTTCCACCATGCGTGCTTCTCGCGCTCTCACCGTGACCGCGGCGGCCTTCGCCGCCGTCGGGCTCGCCACCCCGTTCGCCGGCGCAACCAATCAGCCGGCGGGCGGTCCGCCCGGCGGCCAGGGCGGCGGGCCGAGGAACGTCGCGGTCTCCCCGTACTCGGTGCACCCCGGTGCCTCGATGGAGGTCAAAGTGGAGGGCTGCAACCGCGGCGGCACGGTCTGGTCGCCCGGCAACTTCGAGCAGGCGAACCTGTCGGGCGGATCTCCCGCCTTCGCCACGGTGCACATCCGCCACAACGCCCGGACCGGCGACCAGACCCTCTCGGTCAAGTGCCACGACAACAGCCTCGTCGCCACGCACCGCTTCCGGGTCCTCGAGGGCCGGGGCGCACAGGGCGGCCTCGGCGGCTCCATCGGGCCGTCCGCCACCGAGACCGCCATCGGCGCGGGGCTCGTGGGCACGGCGGCCCTCGGCGCGGGCATCCACGTGGTGCGCCGTCGCCGCCCGGTCCACGGGCGGGTCTGACCGGCAGCCTCCCCGGTCGTGCCCTGCAGCCCGTGAACCGCCGGGTGGCCCGGGGCGGCGCCCCGGGGGGCGGGGGGCGGCGCTCGAAAGGTA
>NZ_JBEXPB010000080.1:0-17946 GCF_040611795.1 Streptomyces sp. NPDC006529
GCCGGGACCCGCGGCCGCGGTGCGCCTCGGGGACCGGCCCTCAGAAGCCGGTGCGGGACTCGGTCTCGGAGCGGAGGTGGAAGACCTGGGCCAGGCCGACGACGCGCAGCACCCGGAGCGTGTCGGCCGGGACGCCTTCGAGCGTGATCCGGGCGTCCGCGGCGAGGGCGCGGTTGCGGGCGGCGATCAGGGCGCTGATGCCGCTGGAATCGCAGAATTCCATGCCGGTGAGGTCCAGTACGAGGCATTGCCCCGGCGTGAGGGGGAGCGCGGCGGTGAGGTCGCGCAGCTCGGCGGCGGTGTCGAAGTCGAGTTCCCCGATGACCCCTACGACCGGGCCGGCCGGTGTGTTCCGGACGGTGATGTCCAGTCGGCTCATGTCTGCTCCCCGGTCGTAGGGCTGGCGGTGGAGGCGCCCAGGGCGAGGAGGGCGGTGTCGTCGTCGAGGCCGTCACCGAACTGGTCGAGCAAGCCTGTCAGTGCCTTCATCAGGGCGGCGGGCGACTCGCCGGCATGGTCGGCTCCGAACCGGCACAGGGCTTCGTCCCCGTAGAGAGCCGAGCGGCTCCTGCCGGTACGGGCTTCGGTGAGGCCGTCGGTGTACAGCAGGAGGGTGTCGCCCGGCTCCAGGGTGGTGGCGGCCGAGGTGAAGGGCGCGTCGGGCAGGATGCCGACGAGGAGTCCGCCGGGGGTGGGCAGGAAGTCGGCGCAGCCCTCGGCGCGGCGCAGGACCAGGGCCGGCGGGTGACCGCCGGAGGCGAGGTGCACGCTGACGCAGCCGGTGGCCGGGTCGGGTTCGAGGATGCCGACGATGGCGGTGCAGTAGCGGGGGTCGCCGCTGCTGTAGCGCTCGTGGAGGACCCGGTTGAGCGTGGACAGGGCGGAGACGGGATCGGGGTCGTGCATGGCGGCGGCCCGCAGGGTGTAACGGGTCAGGGAGGTGACCGCCGCGGCCTGGGGTCCCTTGCCGCACACGTCGCCCAGGAAGAAGGCGAAGCGCGTCCCGTCGATGCGGAAGACGTCGTAGAAGTCGCCGCCGAGCCGGTCGGGCGACGCCGTGCGGTAGTGGGCGGCGATGTCCAGGCCGGGGACGTCCGGGAGGGAGTCGGGCAGCAGGGAGGACTGGAGCGCGGCGAGGGCGTCCTGGAGCCGGGCCCGGTCCTGCTCGGCGCGGTGGCGCGCCTCTTCGGCGACTTGCCGGGCGCGCAGGAGTTCCTCCTCGTAGGCGCGGCGGTCGCGGGAGTCGAAGAGCGTGGTGCGGATCAGCAGCGGGTCGCCCGTGGTCCCGTACTTGACCTTGGAGGAGGCCAGCACCGGCATCCGGGCGCCGTCGGCCTGCTTGACCTCCAGGGCGATGCCCCCTATCTCGCCCTGCATGCGCAGCAGCGGGGCGAAGTGCGTCTCGTAGTAGAGCTTGCCTCCCACGCTGAGCAGGTCGGTGAAGCGCAGGCGGCCCACCACCGCCTCGCGCTCCAGGCCGAGCCAGTCCAGCAGAGTCGCGTTGATCTTGGCGATGGTGCCGTCCATCAGGGTCGACAGGTAGCCGCACGGGGCGCTCTCGTACAGCTCCTCGGCACTGTCCTCCAGGAGCGCGGCGAACACCGCCGCGTCCGTCGTCTTCCCGTCATCGGCTTCGTGGGGGTCGGGGTGCTGCCCGGTGCGGCACATCACCGCAGGCCCGCGAGGAAGCCGGTGACCGCCTGGTTCGTCGCTTCGGGCGCGGACAGGTGCGGGCAGTGGCCGGTCGCGTCGAGCGTGACCAGCGTCGAGCCGGGGATCGCCCGGTGGACGAAGGCGCCGACCTCGCGCGGGGCGATGGCGTCCTGGGTGCACTCCAGCACCAGGGTGGGCACGCTCACACCCTTCAGGTCGTCCCGGGAATCGGACAGGAACGTGGTCCGGGCGAAGACGCGGGCCATGTCCGGGTCGGTGGCGCAGAAGCTGTTCGTCAGCTCCTCTCCGAGCTCGGGGCGCTCCGGGTTCCCCATGATCACCGGCGCCATCGCCCCCGACCAGCCCAGGTAGTTCGACTCCAGCGAATCGAGCAGCTCGTCGATGTCCTCGGCGCTGAACCCGCCCCGGTACCCCTCGTCGTCGATGTAGCGGGGAGAGGGGGCGATCATCACCAGCGCGCCGATGCGCTCCGGGGCGATGCCGGCGGCCAGCACGCCGACCATCGCGGAGACGGAGTGGCCCACGAACACGGCGTCGCGCAGGTCGAGGGCCTCGCAGACCTCGACGACGTCCGAGGCGTAGCCGTCCAGTCTGGAGTAGCGCTCCGCGCTGAACGCAGTCAGATCCGAGCGGCCGGATCCTACGTAGTCGAAGAGCACCACCCGGTGGTCCGCGGCGAGTGCGGGCACGGTGAACCGCCACATGTTCTGGTCGCAGCCGAACCCGTGAGCCAGCACCACCGGCCGTCCCTGCGGGTTGCCGGTGACGGTGACGTTGTTCCTGCGCTCGATATCCATGTCCGTCAGTCTCTCAAGCATCGTCCGCCTCCTCGACCCGGCATCGTCCCACTGCGCGCGGGCTGCCGCGCGCCGGACTGCTCAGCCGAGGAAGTCGACGCGGTCGATGAGGCCTTCGCGCACACGGTAGGCCACCAGGACGCGGACCGGCTCGGCGGCGAGGCCGTGGGCGACTTCGTGGTCGACCACCCAGTCGCCTTCGCCGAGCCGCCCCACGATCTCCGCCCGGCAGCGGCCTTCGGCGAACTGTCCGGCGTACCGCTCGCGCAGCGCCTGCCGGCCCCGCAGTCGGCTGCCGTCGGCCCGGCGGATCGTGACGTCCTCGGCATAGGTGGCGACGAACGCGTCGATGTCGTGGCTGTTGTAGGCGGCGAGCTGCTGCTCGACCACGTCGCGCGGTGCGGTCATGTGCTCGATCATGTCTTCCTTCGTGAAGGGGCAACCTGCCCGGGCTGGTGAAGGGGCAACTTGTCCCAAGCGATCTTGTTCCGCAATTCTGGGTCCAGCCGCAGGAACACCATGCGATATCGCACGATCGCGCCACCAGGAGGCCCCTCGATGAACGAACCAACCGGCCGGTGAGCGTGACGGGCGCCGATGTGACCGTGGACGAGCTGGACCTCGCCCTGGTGAACGCGATGCAGCTGCGGCCCCGATCCCCTTGGGCACTGCTCGGCCAGACCCTCGGCATCAGCCCGGTCACCGCCGCCCGCCGGTGGCGACGACTCTCGGAGGCCGGGATCGCCTGGGTGACCGCCTACGGGCTGCCGCACCCGGAGGACCGCGGTTGCATCGCCCACCTCGACCTCGACTGCGCTCCCTACCGGCTCCGGCGGATCGCCGCCGACCTGGCCGAAGACCCGCACGTGATGAGCATCGAACACGTCTCCCAGGGCTGCGACCTGGCCGTCACCGCGGCCTTCACCGACCTGTCGATGGTCTCGCGGTACACCGCCGAACGGCTGGGACGGCTCCCGGGGGTCACCGGCGTACGCGTCCACCTGTCGACCGCCGTCTACGCCGAGGGCATCCGCTGGCGACTGGACTCGCTGGATCCCGCCCAGCGCGGGGAACTCCACGACGATCACGCCAGGGGTCACGGGACGCCCTCCGCGGTACGGGCCGACATCCGGGAGGAGGACCGGGAGTTGCTCATCAGGCTGGGCGTCGACGGCCGCCTCGACCAAGCCGAGCTGGCCGCCGCCACCGGGCTGAGCCCCTCCACGCTGCGCCGGCGCCTCAACCGGCTGGGCGCCTGCGACGCGATCCGGTTCCGCTGCGAGATCGCGGCCCGCGACGCCGGCCGACCGGTCCTGGCCACCTTCCGGGCCGACCTTCCTCCCGACCGGCTCGACGAGGTCGGCCCCCGGCTCGCCCGGCTTGCCGAGGTCCGGTTGTGCGTTGCCGTCACCGGCCCGCACAACCTCGTCCTCTCCGTCTGGCAGCGCTCCCTCGCCGACGTGCAGCGGCTGGAAGCCGCACTCGCCCGCAGGTTCCCCGACCTGCGGGTGGCGGAGCGCCGCGTGTCCCTGCGCACGGTGAAACGGATGGGCCGGATTCTGGACGCGGACGGACGCGCGGTCCGCGCCGTGCCGATGGACATCTGGCGGGATCCGGTGCCGGTTCCGTGACGGTCGAGCCGACCGCAGTCTCGACCGCCCGTCGTCCCGAGCGCCCGTAGGCTCGGGCCGTGCACGAAAACGAGATCAAACTCAAAGCCATCGCAGCGCTCACCGCCCTGCGCGCGGACGTCGGCGAGGGTTTCGCCTCCGAACTCCTCGCCGAGGTCACCCCGAGCCACTTCCTGGTGCCGGCGGAAGGCGACCCGGAAGACATCGGCAGCGCCGTACTCACGCAGCTTTCCGCGCCCCTGAGCGCCCTGGTCAACGGCTTCATCGCCGCCTTTGCCGCGGTCGCCGCCGCGTACGACGAAACAGGCGCGGAACCGGGCACGGACGAGATCCTCCAGGAACTCGCTCTCCGTCTCGCCCGGGAGGACGGCGAGCAGTCGCTCTGACCACGAGCTGACCGACTCCCCGGGCACGGGCCCCGCGTGGGCACGTGCGGGCGCGTGTGCTTCCCCGGTCAGCGGCGACCGGCGGCCAGCATGACGAGGAACTGGCCGCCGCCCGGCTGGACCTCGGCGGTCACCGGCAGCCCGGGGACCAGCCGGGAGAAGCGGTCCACCAGCCAGTCCGCCGCCTCCTGGGCGTCCTTCTTGGTCGGGCACCGGCCCACCGTCTCGCGGCCCCCCTTGCGCTCCAGCCGCTCGGCGACGGTGATCAGCGGCGCGGGTTCGACCACGTACAGGCGCTCGGGCCAGGCGATGACCACCTTGACCGCGCCCTTGCGGGTGTTGCAGCCGCGGTGCGCGAGCCGCTCGGGGACCTTCGCCTTCCGGTCGGCGGTCCGGCTGTCCACGCTGGGGCCCCGCGGGTCGTTCACCGACTCGTGGGGGTCGACCGGCTCGTCACAGACCCAGCACTGCCAGCCGTCGCGCTCGGCCACATCATCAAGGAGACTCATCCGAGAAAAGTAGCCTGCCCGGCCGCCACCCGCGTACGAGGGCCCCGGCACGCTCTCGCGATCCGACGGCCCGGTCGTCCCGTGCGGACCGGGCTCGGCGGGGCGCGACGTCCTAGAGTGCACGTATGGACCGCGAAGACGAGGGCGATGGTGCGCTGTTCTCTCTGGAGGACCTGCCGGCGGGAGCCGACGGCTACGGCGCCCCGCGGTCCCGCCCGCTCATCGGCCCCTCGTTCCGCGACTCCCCCGCCGCGCGCCGGATGCTCTCGGTACGCGAGATCCACGCCGAACCCGCGGCCGCGGCCTCGCCCCGCGGGCGGCAGGTCCTCGCGCGGTTCCCGGACGCCCGGGTGATCGACGTGGACTCGCACTGGCGCATTCCGCAGCTGCACGGGAACGAGGGCAACCTCGACCGGTGGGTCCGCATCAAGAGCGAGGTCCTGGTCCTGGGCGAGAAGAAGACCCTCACCACGCGGCCGAACGGCAGATCGGCCGACTGGATCGCCCCGGGCTCCGCGAACGGCTGCGCGATGGCGTGCGCCTACTGCTACGTTCCCCGCCGCAAGGGGTACGCCAATCCGATCACGGTGTTCACCAACATCGAGCAGATCATCGCCCACCTCGGTCGGCACATCGCGCGGCAAGGACCCAAGCGCGAGGCCAACCAGTGCGACCCCACCGCCTGGGTCTACGACATCGGTGAGAATAACGACTGCTCGGTCGACGCCCTCATCTGCGAGAACACGGCCGACCTCGTGCACGCGTTCGCCCGCTGGCCCACGGCCAAGGCTTCCTTCGCCACCAAGTTCGTCAACCCCGATCTGCTCCTGCTCGACCCCCGCGGCCGCACCCGGGTGCGCTTCTCCGTGATGCCGCCGCAGGACTCCCGGGTGCTGGACATCCGTACCAGCCCGGTGGAGCAGCGCATCGCGGCGGCCGCCGACTTCCTGGAAGCGGGCTACGAGGTGCACTTCAACCTCTCGCCCGTCGTCATCCGGCCCGGGTGGGAGCACGACTGGGCGGAACTGCTGCGCCACATGGACGACGTGCTGCCCCGCGCCGTGAAGGAGCAGGCGGCGGCAGAGGTGATCATGCTGACGCACAACAAGGAGCTGCACGACCTGAACCTGGCCTGGCACCCGCGAGCCGAGGACATGCTGTGGCGCCCCGAGCTCCAGCAGGCCAAACGCTCCGAGAACGGCAGCTGGAACGTCCGCTACCGCAACGCCGACAAGGCCGCCGCCGTCGAGACCGTCGGCCGCCTTGTCGCCTCCCACGCCCCGTGGCTACGGATCCGCTACGCCTTCTGATCACTCGGGATGCCGGAGGGACGCAGGACCATGAGGGGGCCTTCCGCGGTCGCCACCAGCGCGAACGGGAACCGGTCGAGGTCGAGGCACAGTGCGATGTCATCGGGATGGACTCCCTGGCGCCTCCCGTCCGCCAGTTCGGCCGCCGCGCGCGACTGGGCGGCTCGGCGGAGGAACTGCGCCGCGCCCGTCCCCGACTCGGTCGCCCCGGTCCCGGTCACCCCGGTCCCGGTCACCCTGTGGGCGATGTATTGCGCACACGCCAGATCCTCGTCGGCCCGCCCGTCCTCGCCGGTGACCACGAAGGTGACGTCGTCACCGCCGTGCGTCCGCAGAAGTTGAGCCGTCGCCTCGGCCACCACGAAGCTCGCGCACAGCACCAGTGACGCCTCCTTGACCGCCAGGGCGCCGACCGTCCCCGCGGTGGTCTTCTGCACGAGGGTCCGACCGCGGAGGTCGGCGGAGCGCAACATGCCCGGCGAGTTGACGAAGTCGAACCCGGGGGCGGGCGGCCCGTCTTTCAGCGCCACCCAATCCGGGTGCCGGGACGTGAGTTCCAGGGCTTCGTCGAGCGACTCGGCAAGAACGATCTTCTCGGCACCCCGTGCGAAGGCCCAGGCGGCCACGGTGAAGCAGCGCATGACGTCCACCACGACCGCCACGGAAGGGACGTCGACCAGATCAGGGATACCGAGGAAACGAGTCTTCATGCCGGTCATGATCGCGCACGGGATCTTGGGGCGGAACGGCTGTCTGACGATGCGCGGTGGACGTTGCACGAAGCGCTCGTGGACAAATCAAGACATCGACCGCTCGCGTCAGCAGTGGCGGGGGGAACGGTCTTACGCGACGGTCGGGGCGGTCACCTGGTCCTCCGCTGGGAAGCCGAACTTTTGGCACGTTGATTGAAACTTCTTGCAGCCCCTAAAGCGAGTCTGAGCAGGCACTTAAGCGCACGTATCGACAACGTCTGAAAAATCCTTCACTTACTTGCGCAAGGTGGGAGGCCTCATGAGGATGGGGTCGCGTCAGGGCCTGACACACCTTTCCACTCTCACCGAAAGGACGTTCCCCATGGACCGCAATCACCCTCGAACCCGCCTGCGCCTGGGTTTCGCGGCCGTACTCGCCCTGCTCCTCGGGGCGCTCATGGCTCCGCCTGCGCTGGCCGCCCCGACGGCGGCCGCGGCCGCGCGGGATAGTTCCGTCGTGGCCACGTTCAACGTCGCCACCTACACGCAGTGGGGCCAGCAGGTCTACCTGACGGGCAACAGCCAGGAACTCGGGTCGTGGAACCCGGACAAGGCGGTACCGCTGTCCTCGGCGACCTACCCGACCTGGTCGGCGACCGTGGTCCTGCCGGCCAATGCCCACGTGGAGTACAAGTACATCATCAAGGCCGTCAACGCTCCGGTCATATGGGAGAACGGCCCCAACCGCACCACGGTCACCCCGCCGACGGGGGCCTACGTCACCCATGAGGCCTTCCGGAACTGACCACCGCAGCGAGGGCCGGGCGGACACCGCCCGGCCCTCCAGGCCCCCTGACAACGGAAACCCCACCACCACAGAACAGCAGGTGCCGCCATGGGCCAACATGTACACATCCGCCTCAGGGACGGCATGGACATATCAGCGACCGGTGAGCTGGTGCCTACCACTGCCGGTGGGCGAGCACCTGGACCGAGACGTACCGGGTCGAGGGCCGGGAGCCGGACGCACTGCCGGGTACCTGAGGCGTCCGAAGCGCCCGACCCGATCGTCCGTGAGCATTCCCTCGTCCAGGTCCACGTCGCACTGCTCCGCGTTTGCCGCGCCCGGCAGGGTCGTGCGGTAGGAGAACTTGCCCGTCCTACCGGAAAGGACTGACACGCATCCGGCTCGTCCGGCAGGCGGGTCGCGTCCGAAGCCAGTACGAGCGGGCCGCGACGGTCAGGGCGATGCCATAAATGGCGAAGGCGGCCATCCCGATCCAGCCGACCAGCAGCGCGTCGCCCGCGGAGTGGAAGTCACCTCGCCGCATCGTCACGACGCCGGCCGCGACCAGTGCCAGATACCCGACGCCCACAACGCCGTACGGCGCGAGCGTGGCAGCGCCGAGCAGAGCCGGGGCGAGCGGGAGCCAGCGCGGCACCCGTCGGCCGCGCAGGAACAGAGTCCAGCACGGGAAGACCTGCCCCCACGGCCGGACCAGGCCCCAGAGCAGGAAGACGCCGAGCGCGGCCAGCAGCGCGGTGGGGTCCAGACCCCAGGACTCCAGGGTGAGGAAGATCCCCGAGGCGCCGTTCCGCTCCGAGACCGCGAGCATCTCCTCGCCGGTGATCCCCGCGAACGTGCCGCCGGACGCCCAGACCAGCTTCATCGCCGCGTACGGGACGAACGCCAGGGTCCCCGCGCAGGGGGCACGTCGGACGAGCCGCGATGCAGCGGCCGACGCTCGTACGGCAGCACCGGAGGACAGGCGGCCGGACCGGGCCATGGCCGCGAGCAGGACCGCCCCGGCCGCCGCCAGGGCCTTGTTCGCAGCGGACGCCCGGCTGTCCACGCCCTGACCGAGCATCAAGGTGATCACATCCATCAGCAGGCCGAAGGCGGTGATTGCGGCAAGCCCGCAGCCCACCCAGAGCAGCACCCGTAACGCCGGCCGCAGCCCGTACCGCATCACCGCGGCGCCGACCAGCGTCACCAGCGCGCCCACCGCCATGACCACCCACCCCGTCCCGGAGGCCCTCGAACCGCCGCCGGGGTGGAGCAAGGAGGTCAGGGCGGTCCCCCTCAGCGCGCACGCCAGACCGAAACCGGCATACAGCACCCCCCACAGCACCGTTGCCCGGGCCACCCAACACGGCCATCGCTGCCACCAGGCGCTCCAGAGCGCCTGCACCGTCCGTTCACCACTGGTCATGCTCTGAACGTCGCACCGACCGCGGCGCGGCGGCGTCAGCCGCCGGAGTGATCCCCCTCCCCCGGCCGGGTGAGGGAGAAGCGCGTGCGATCAAGAGCTGCGGTCTGCTTCATAATCCGGCCGTGGACATATCCGATGAGGGACAGCCGCTCGATCCCGCCTGGCATGAGATCAACAACAACGTGTGTGGGGGCCTGGCAGGCGCCCCGAGTGCTTCGTTCGTGGCTGAGCGGTTCATCGGGGCAGGCTGGAGTTCCAGGTCGGCGTCGTGGGAGTCGTATGAGGTCGAGACCGGCTGGTGCCGCATCGAGGTGGAGCCGACCTCGGGCGACACGCTCCTGTACGGAGTCGTCGATCCCCAACGGTTCGAAGACCTGGCCGCACTGCTGACCCGGTTCGGCCTGCGGTTCAGTGTTGAGCTTTATGACCAGGAGGGGGAACTGCTGAGGGAGATCGAAGCTGAAACTCCGCCAGAACCTCAGGACGCAGCTCCCGCTCGTCGGCCGTACAGCCGGCTACTGACTCCGCTGAGGCTGTGGTCGCGGCGAGGCGGTGGGCCTCGGTTCAGGGCCGAATGATGTGCTCATGTGGACCCGCGTCAGCGCGGCCGGTCACCGAACCGCGTACGGCCCTCCGGCTGGGCCTCACATCCGAGCCGACGGACTGCGGGGTGCGCCCGGCGGAGGCCCTCCCGCGGGGAGGGCGGGAGGGACGCCCGGGCCGGCCGTGGCCGGTGCCCCACACCGTAGGGCCGGGGGCCGCCGCTGCGGAAGGCATATGCCAGGACTCGCTCGGATCCCCCGGCCGCTCCCTCGGCCGATCCGGTCACAGCGTCAGCCGCCGCGCCCGCTCGTCCGCGTCGCTCAGCCAGAAGTACACCGGAGGCAGGGCGAGTTCGATCGCGGTCAGCACGATCTGGAACCAGTGCGGCCGGCCCGCCACGGCCGGCGACAGCAGTCGGCTGAGCCCGCCCAGCAGCATGAGGCCGGCCAGCCACCGCACCACGGTCGCCGGGATGGGCGTCTGCCTGGCCGCCCAGATCCAGGCAAGCGCGACCTGTTCGCCGCGGTGTACCAGCAGGCAGCCGACCAACTGCTCGCCAGGACCCGGTTCGACCCCGCGCAGACCCTCGTCGAGCAGCTCGTCCAAGGGTTGGACGCGCACCTCGACTACTTCATCGCCAACCGCAACGCGGTGCTCGCCGCGAACCGGGTGCTCGCCGGTGACCCGGTCATCCAGACGATCATGACCAACGAGCTCGACGCCCTGCGCGCACGCCTGCTCAACGTGCTCCCCCTCGCCGACGAGGCCGCCCGCGACGCCGTGTCCGGCGTCCTGAAGAGCTGGCTGGTGTTCGTGCAGGTCCTCTGCGTGGACTGGCTGACGCGGGAAACGTGCGGCCGTACCGAACTGCGCGACGTCTGCATCGGCGCGCTGCTCGGCGCCGTCCGGCCACTCCTCGCCACCGATCCCGCACCCGACTGGCAGCCCGGAGGTCCGTGAGACGCCTCGGTCGGGCTGCCCCGTCTTGCCCCCGAGCGGTGTGCCGCTGGGGCTCCCGGGCCGCCCGCGCCCGGACGGGTGCATGCGCCGCGCGGCGATGGGCCGGGCTCGCGGTGGGTAGGACCCCTTCATGGACACGCTTGCGGCCGGAGGCCGGCACCTGCGCGAGCGGCTCGGCTCCGCGCTGTTCAGCCGGGTCGCCGGACCGTCGGGCCCCGACAACCGCGCTCGGATCCACGGTGCGCCGGGGCCGCGCTGGTTCGGCCCCGACCGGCCCATCCGCCGGGTGCACGGCGACGCGTCGATGTTCATCGGGGGCCTGAGCGCGCTCCTGTTCCAGTCCTTGCACCCGCTCGCCATGGCCGCCGTCGCGGCGCACTCCGGTTTCCGCGGGGACCCGTGGGGCCGGCTGCAACGCACCAGCACGTTCCTGGCCGTCACCACCTACGGCGCCGCGCAGGACGCGCAGGACGCCGTCGACCGGGTCCGGGCGGTGCACGAACGGATACGGGGCACCACCGCCGCGGGCGAGCCGTACCGGGCCGGCGATCCCCACCTGCTGGGCTGGGTGCACGCGGCCGAGGTCGACAGCTTCCTTCGGGCGCACCAGCGCTTCGGCGCGCGGCCCCTGGACGCGGCGGGCTGCGACGCCTACGTCGAGGACACCGCGCGGGTGGCGGCGGCGCTCGGCGTGGTGGACCCGCCCCGTGACCGGGAGGCGCTGGCGACCGTGCTCGCCGGGTACCGGCCGGAGCTGCGGATCACGCCCGAGGCCCTCGACGCGGCGCGCTTCATCCTCCGCGAGCCGCCGCTCCCCCGGGCCGCCCGGGCCCCGTACGCCCTGCTCGCCGCGAACGCGGTGGCCCTGCTCCCGCCGTGGGCTCCCCCGCTCCTCGGCTTGCGCACCGCGACGGGCCCGCGGGAGACCTGCGTACGCCTGTCGGGGCACGCCCTGACGCGGACGATCCGGTGGGCGATGACCCCGCCGCCCGCACCGGCCCACTAGCGGGTGTCTGTCGGGTCTGCGTCGCGACGGCGCGGAGATGCACCAGCCCCCCTGAGCCGGTCCCGCTTCGACGGCCGTCGGGAGGTCAGGCCAGGGACGCACCGAGGGCTGCGGCCCGGGCTCGTTCGCCGCGTTCTTCGATCAGGCGCCGGAAGCCGGTCACGGCGTAGCGGCCGCCGGTGGCGGGGCCCGGTGCGGGGATGCCGGCGGCGCCGGCCATGAGCTTGGCGGGCTGCGTCTGCCATCCGACGACCAGGACGCGCAGGCCCAGGCATTCCGCTCGCCGGTGCAGGTCCAGCAGCAGGAGCAGCCCGGATGTGTCCATGAACGGCACCCGGTGCAGGTCGACCATGAGCACGGTGACGGTGACGGTGATGCCGTCGGCCGCGTCCGTGATGACGCCGCTGCCGCCGAGGTCGGTAGTGGCACCAGTGACCAGGCCCGCGATGGGGCCGGTGAGGGCGGCGCCCGGGCGGTCAGCCAGGGCCGCGTGCATGACAGGTGCCGCTGCCATGTCCAGGTCTCCGCTGAAGCTGACGAGCAGGGTGGTGCCGCGGCGCTCGGCCTCGGCGGTGAACGCGGAAATCAACAAGGGCCCTTTCCTCACGTGCCGACCGGGTTCCCGGCCGGAGCGTGCCCATCCTGGCGCGGCAGGGGGCCTCGGCCCGGTGCGGCACGCCATGCATGCCGGGGGCACCCCGAAGCGGGGCCGCCTGCGGCCCATCCACTCCCCCCGCCCCCGGCCGGCGCCGCCGTCGGGCATGATGCGGGACGGGCGCCGCGGGGGGCGCCCCGCGGAACACCGGCGCGGGGGGACGTACGAATGGAGTGGGGAACGCTGGTCGCCACACTGGGCGGTGGTGTGATCGCGATAGCGGGCACGGTGCTGGCGGACCGCTTGCGCACCCGCCAGGAGCACCGCCGCGCGCTTCAGCCGCGCCGTCGGGACGTCTACACAGAGTTCATCGCGGCGGCGGGAGCGGCCCACACCGAACTGCGCCACCTCGCGCAGAACGGCGCCGGGACGACCGGCTTGGAGGAAGCGAGCCGCCTGGCGCTGACGGACGCGCGCGTATACGAAGTGCGCGAACGCCTCTTCCTCGACGCCAGCGCCCGGATCGCGGGCGCCGGCCAGACCATGTTCGAGCGCCTGCGCGCCCTCCGGAAGGCGGTCGCCGCGGGCGCCGGGATCTCGGCCCCCGCGTTCCACGACGTCTACCACCCCTACCTGGACGCCGTCTGGGCCTACCGCGAGGCGGTTCGCGAGGAGTTGGAGGGCCGCACCCTGAGCCCGTCCGACTTCGGCTGGTCCGTGTGGGACGGGCGCGAGCGCTGCGCACACTGCGCGGGACGCGGGACGGAAACGGCGCCCGGGTCGCCGGGAACGCCCGGGACGCCCGGGGAGCACTGACCCGTCTCTGCTCCGGCCCTTCCCCCTCCCCCGAGCCGGAAGCGGCCCGCGGGTCGGCCCGGGGGCTGAGGTCCGTACGTCGGTCAAGAAATCGCGGAGTCCGAGGGAACGTTTTGCCCGCGCCGCTCCTCCTCATGCCGACCGGAAATCCACCGCCGCACAGGAGGACCCATGCCGTACCGGCCCCCCACCCCCAGCGCCGCGCCCACCGGGGCCGCCGCACTCGTCGCCTCGGTGCTCACCGCGGACGCCGCGCTGCACTTGTACTGGACAACGGGTGCCACCTGGCCCGCGGCCGACGACAGGAGCCTCTCCGCGGCGGTTCTGGGCACGGACGTGCCGTTCACACCACCGATCCTGCTTCCCCTCGTCGCCCTGCTCCTCACCGGCGCCGCCTTCGTCCTCGCCCACTCCCGCCGGCCCCGGCACCCGCTCCTGCGACTGGGCACGCTGGGCGTGGCCGCCGGTCTCGCGCTGCGCGCCCTGGCAGGCGTCTACTGGCTGTTCACGAAGGATGCCGGCACCGCCTTCCACTGGCTCAACCTCATCCTCTACACCCCCCTGTGCGCCGTCCTCGCCGTCGCCGCCCTGCGCGTCGCGCGCTGGAAGGACGCGGCCCGTGCCCGATGAACGATCCGACCAACGATCCGAAGGCCGGACGGTCCGCCTCGTACGGGCCGCCCAGCGCGGCGACACCCTCGCCATGGCCGAACTCCTCGACGTCCTCGCCCCGTACGTGGGCCGCGTCTGCGCGCCCATCGCCCTCGGCCACGGCGCGGACGCCGCGCAGGAGACGCTCGTAGCGGTCTTCACGTCGCTGCGTACCCTCAAGGACCCGGCGGCACTGCACGGCTGGGTCCGCTCGATCGCCGTGCGGGAGGCGATCCGTACCGCGCACCGAGCCGCCCGCACCGTACCCGTCGATCTCAGCGCGCTGCCCGCCCGCGGAGATCCCCAGCTCTCCGCCGACATCACGGACGTACTGGAACGGCTCTCCCCCGAACACCGCGCGGTGCTGATGCTGCGTGACGTCGAGGGCCTGGACGAGCGCACCGCGGCCGCCCTGCTCGGCGTGCGCACGGGCACTGTCAAATCGCGGCTGCACCGGGCCCGCGACACCTTCCGGAAGGCGTGGACGTCATGAACGAGCTCTGGCCCAGCACCGATCCCGACCCCGTACGCCGCCTGCGCGCCTTGGCGGCGGGGGTGCGCGGGGCGCACGTGACCGAGGCCTACGTCGACGCTCCCTTCGCGCGGGTCTGGGAGCTGCTGGGCGACCTGGAGGGCGGCTTCGGGCAGGTGGTGCCCGACATGGAGCGGTTGCGCGTCGTCGCTCGGCACGGCGAGCGCGTGGAGGCGAAGGTGCGCAGCAGGTACGGGATGAGGGCACGGCTGCGCGGGGTGCAGCGGCCCGGCTGGTGCTGGCTGCAGAGCCGGTTCCTGCTGGTCGGCGTGGCGGCGGCGCCGGAAGGTGGCGGCACGCGGGTGGCGTTCACGGGCGGGGTGCGGCTGCCGACCCGTGCCGCGCTGGTTCCCGTGGGCGTACGGCGTGAGGGGGGCCGGAGCGTGCGGCGCCTTGCGTCGTTGCTGTGACCGGGCGCGCTCGGCAGTCGGCGCTCACTCGGCGAGGGCGGCATCCGAGGGCTCGTACCAGAGGCTTGCCATGGGGGAACGCGTGGTCCAGCCCAGCGAGGAGTACAGCGCGCGGCCGTCGGGCGTCCCGACCAGGACGCCCGTGGTCGCGCCGGCCTCGTGAGCGGCGCTCTGCAGCGAACGCATCACCAGGCCGCCGAGGCCCTTGCGCTGATGCTCGGGTGCGGTCTCGATCTGGTCGACCACCACGTGGCCGCCTGCCCGGGCGATCTGCCCTCGGGCGGCGAAGTGCCCTTCGCGCGTACGGACCAGTACCCGGGTGACGCCGCCCCGGCTCCAACGGGTGAGCGTGTAACCGGCCGGCGCCTGCGCGCGTTCCGGCTTCAGTCGGCAGGTCATCAGAAAACCGGCACCGGCGTGCCGCCAGCCCGCCCCGAGCCAGGGCAGGACCACCTCGTCCTCGGCGAACAGCTTGAGCCACGTCCCGGGCGCGGTCGTCGCTGCGGCGATCTTGCGCACGTCGGCCTCGGTCGGCTCGGGCAGCACGTGCCGGGCGACGTGCGTGGGCTGCCCGACGTCGATCGTCCAGCCCCAGGGCTCGTCGATGGGGTCCGAGCTACCGCGCGAGACGACCCAGCCGTCGATCCACATCCGCACGAGTTCAGTGAGCCCGGTGTCCGACATCGCTGCCCATCCCTCTGAACGGTAATAGCTACCAGTGATGAACGAACCTTACGGGAGAGGGGCGGTGGTTGACCACGGCGCTCAGGCTCACGCCACGGCCGTGCTCTTCGCGGAGCCCGCGGCGCGCCGGTGTTCGGCGTTGATGCGCTGGGCTTCTTCGAGCTGGTCTTCGAGGATGACGATGCGGCAGGCCGCGTCGATGGGCGTGCCCTGGTCGACGAGTTCGCGGGCGCGGGCCGCGATGCGCAGCTGGTAGCGGGAGTAGCGGCGGTGTCCGCCCGGGGAACGCAGTGGGGTGATCAGGCGGGCCTCGCCGATGGCGCGGAGGAAGGCTTGGGTGGCGCCGAGCAGTTCGGCGGCCCGGCCCATGGTGTAGGCGGGGAAATCGTCGTCGTCGAGTCGGCCGAGGCTGTCCTCTGCGGTCATCACACCTCTCTGGGGAGCACGTTGAGGGGCCCGGGTGCCTGTGGCACCCGGGCCCCGAAGGAACTGCTACACCATCTGCCGGCCTTGATACCGCGCCGGCCTTCTGACTCCGCAGGCCCGACCCGAAAGCTGTCGGCCGTACGGGGATCGCTGATGCGTGACCGGAGACCACCTCACTATCGATGTCCTGCGGCACCCGGACTCGCGTGGCGTCCGGGCGATCCTGATGGCGCTTCCGCTCCTCCGTTCATCCCTCTGGGATCACTGACTCGTCAAACCGGTACTGCAACTGCACTACTGAACTGCTGCATGTACTGCTGGGTACTGCGTACTGCTCGTGACCTCTGTCAGCGCCACGCTTCGACAGCCAGCCCCGTCGCCCATCCTGCGTCTGCTCTGGCTTAGAACCCCACTGCCGAACTTCCCGGTGCGCGCGCCCGCAGCCGACGCCTTCACCGAGGTACCACTCCACTGAACTCCGCTGCGAGGTACCACTGGCGGCGGCCCCTCATCACTGCGGGCCACCCGGTCCGGTCGTCAGCCCCGTCGCCGTCCTGCAACTGCCCTGGCTTCGACACTCCACCACCGCACCGCACTGCTGTACTACAACTACCTGTACTGCAACTACTTGTACTGCTGGTACTTCTTGCCGGGCAGTTCGTGTCTGCCCGGCCCTGCGGTCTTTCTGGCTACGAGAGAAACCATAACCACAGGACTGGCAGATGTCTACCGCGACCACGACAGATTTCTGCGCAGCTGCTGAGTAGGTAATCGTTGCCGTCCACGACCAGGCACACCTCGCATCGCGGGACGACACCTGCGGGCCCACCGTCCGCCACCCGGGACTTCGCGGTTCGGCCCCGCCCGGCCGGGGGCGGCCGGTACCGTCCCGCTCATGACGGTCACCGCGCGCAGGCCATCCCCCCGCCCGACGTCCAACCCCCCGGCCGGGCGCCCCACCACTCGCCCCGCGCCGGACAAGAACCCCCCGTTCCCGCCCGACCCGCCCCAGTCGGCACCCCGGAACTGAACGGCATGCACTGATCCCGGGGGTCGGAGAATGAGGCCATGACTGAAGCACTTCGGGCACTTCTGCCGCGCCGCCGCACCGGGGAAGAACCCCTCCACCTGGACGGCGCCGCCCACGGGAACCTTCTCGGCTTCTGGGCGTGGGCGTACTCGGGCCTGGCCGGCAACACGCTCCGCGGGGCGCTGGCCGAGTACATCGTCGCCCTCGCGCTCGACGCCTGCGACGGCACCCGGTTGGGCTGGGACTCCGTGGACATCCGGCTGCCCGGCGGCCTGCAGGTCGAGGTCAAGTCGGCCGCCTACCTTCAGGAATGGGACCAGCAAGCGTTGACGGCGGTCTCCTTCTCCATCGCCCCCGCGCAAGGCTGGAACGCCGTTACCGGAGAGGCGGATCCGGCGCGCCGCCGCCGGGCGGACGTGTACGTTTTCTGCCTCCTCAGCCACCAGGAGAAGACCACCCTGGATCCCCTCGACCTCGCCCAGTGGACCTTCTACGTCCTTCCCACCTCCGTCCTGGACGAGCACCGGCGCCACCAGCGCAGCCTCACGCTCGCCTCGCTCCTCGCCCTGGACCCGGTGCGCACCGGATTCCCCGGCCTGCGCTCCGCCGTCGTCGGCGCGCGGCAGCCGGAGGGGGATGCGCGTTGACGCGGAAATAATTAGCTGCCATATTACTCTCATGCCTCAGAACGCCGCTCGCGACGACGCACAGCCGACACTGGATCAGGCCGCACGTCAGATCCGGAGCTACGGGCTGTCCGCCGATCCGCAGGCCGTGCTGGTCGCGGTCCGGCTGATGGCGACGGGCGCTCGGCTCGGGCAGGCGGCCGAGGTGCACTTCGGCAGGTTCGGCCTCTCCACCGGCCGGTACCGGCTGCTGGCCGATCTGGAGGACAGCGGGGGCGAGAAGTCGCCCTCGCACCTGGCGGTCGGGCTCGGCGTATCGCGAGCCACGATCACCGGGCTGGTCGACGGCCTGGAGCGGGACGACCGGCGCGGCCCACCCCGCCAGCGCACCCCGGACCCGGGATCCGATCAGGGGCCCGCGGGGGACCGGGTCCACCGGCAGCAGCACCGCGAGC
>NZ_JBEXPB010000081.1:0-17221 GCF_040611795.1 Streptomyces sp. NPDC006529
CGGTGATCCCGGCGGCCGCGGCGATCGCCGCCACCGCCCGGGTGCCGTCGCACAGGTCGAGCACGGCCCGCTGGGCGTCGGTGATGGGCGGCGGCAGGGTGCCGTCGGCTGCCTGCGCGCGCAGGGTGGCCTGCTCGACGCGCATCGGGACGAGGACGGCGTCGCCCAGGGTGCGGGAGGTCTCGAAGAGGGCGAGGCCCTCCTCGGGGGTGAGCCCGGTGACGCCGGCGCGGGCCATGCGCGTCAGGTCGGCCTCGTCGAGGGCGCCGGCCATGCCGTCCTCGGTCGCCCACAGGCCCCAGGCCAGGGCGCTGGCGGTGAGGCCGCGGGCGGCCCGGTGTTGGGCGAGCGCGTCGAGGAAGGCGTTGGCCGCGGCGTAGTTGCCCTGGCCGGGGGCTCCGAAGGAGCCCGCGACGGAGGAGAAGAGCACGAACGCGGCGAGGGGGTGGCCCTCGGTCAGCTCGTGCAGGTTCCAGGCCGCGTCGACCTTGGGCCGCAGGACGGTGTCGAGGCGTTCGGGCGTGAGGGAGTCGATGATGCCGTCGTCGAGGACACCGGCCGTGTGGACGATCGCGGTCAGCGGTCGGTCCGCGGGTACGGCGGCCAGGACGGCGGCGAGGGCGTCACGGTCGGCGGCGTCGCAGGCCGCCCAGGTGACGTCGGCGCCGAGGTCGGTCAGCTCGCGCGTCAGGTCGGCCGCACCGGGTGCCGCGTCGCCGCGGCGGCTGAGCAGGAGCAGGTTGCGCACGCCGTGGACGTGGGCGAGGTGGCGGGCGAAGAGCCTGCCGAGGGTGCCGGTGGCCCCGGTGACGAGGACCGTGCCCGTGGTGTCCAGCTCCGGTGCTCCGCTGTCCGGGGCGGCGGCGGCCGGGGTGGCGGTGCGGGCGATCCGGCGCAGGCGGAAGGCGTGCGCCTCGCCGGACCGCAGGGCGAGCTGCGGCTCGTCGCCGGCGAGGGCGGCGGCGAGCGCGCCGAGCGAGGCGTCGCTGCCGTCGGTGTCGGCGAGGACGAACCGGCCGGGGTTCTCGGACTGCGCCGAGCGGACCAGGCCCCATACCGGGGCGTGGGGCAGGTCGGTGACGTGCTCCCCGGGTACGGCGGCCACCGCGCCCGAGGTGAGGAGCACCAGCCGGGAGGCGTCAAGGCGTTCCTCGGCCAGCCATTCCTGGACCAGGGCGAGGGCTTGGTGCGCGGCGGTGCGGGCGGTGGCGGCGCGGCCGCCGGTACCCACGGCGGCGGTCAGCGGGACGATGACGACGTCCGGGGCGGGTGCCCCGGCGGCGAGCGCGCCGCGGAGCGCGGCGAGACCGGTGTGGGTGTCGAGGGGGGCGCCACCGATGCGGAATCCGGTGGTGTCCTCGCCGAGGACGGCCCACCGCTCGTCGGCGGGGACCGCCGTGGCGGCGAGCGGCAGGCGGGCCCATTCGATGCCGAAGAGGGCTTCGTGGTGGGTGGCGGTGCGGTCGCCGCCGAGCTGGGCGGCGGTGACCGGGCGCAGGATCAGGGAGTCGACCGTGGCGACGGGGGCGCCGGTGGAGTCGGCGACGTCGAGGGCGATACCGCCGGACGCGCCGGGGGTGAGCCGGACGCGCAGGCCGGCCGCTCCTGCGGCGTGCAGCCGGACGCCGGTCCAGGCGAAGGGCAGCCGGGCGCCGTCACCGGGGTCGGCCCCGCCGGGGACGCCGAGGCCGATGGCCTGGAGGGCGGCGTCGAGGAGGGCCGGGTGGATGCCGTAGGCGCCCGCGTCGGCGGCGGGGGCGGCGTCGAGGGCCACCTCGGCGTAGAGGGCGTCCGCGGTGCGCCAGGCGGCGCGCAGGCCCTGGAACACGGGGCCGTAGCCGAGGCCGGCGGCGGCCGCGGCCGGGTAGAAGCCGTCGGTGGGGACGGGTTCGGCGCCGACCGGCGGCCAACTGGTCAGGTCGGCGGGGCGGGCGGGGGCGGCGGGGGCGAGGACACCGCTCACGTGCCGCGTCCACGGCTCCTGGGTCTGGGCGTCGGCGGGGCGGGAGTGCAGGGTCAGGATCCGCCGACCTGTCGGGTCCGCCGCCTCGACCGCGAGCTGGAGCTGCACGCCGCCCTGCTCGGTGAGGGTGAGGGGGGCCTCGATGGCGAGTTCCTCGACGGTGTCGCAGCCGACCTCGGCGCCGGCCCGGAGCGCCAGTTCGACGAAGGCGGTGCCGGGCAGCAGCACGGTGTCCATGACCGTGTGGTCGGCGAGCCAGGGGTGCGTGGACACGGCCAGGCGTCCGGTGAGGACCAGGCCGTCGGAAGCCGGCAGCGGGACGGCGGCGCCGAGGAGCGGGTGGCCGGGGGTGTCGAGACCCGCGGCGAGGACGTCCTCGACGGAGACGCCGACGTCGAGCCAGTAGCGCTTGCGCTGGAATGCGTAGGTCGGCAGCTCGACGCGGCGGGCGCCGGTACCCGCGTGGTACGCGGTCCAGTCGACGGTGGCTCCGTGGACGTGGGCCAGCGTCAGGGCGGTGATGAGGGCTTCGGCCTCGGGGCGGTCCTTGCGCAGGACGGGGACGCAGAGGGCGGGGCCGGCCGGGTCCGCCGGGTCCACCGCGTCGGCGAGGCAGTCCTGGGCAAGGGCGGACAGGGTGCCGTCGGGGCCGAGTTCGATGAAGGCCGTGACTCCGGCGGCGGCGAGGGACCGGATGCCGTCGAGGAAGCGGACGGCTTCGCGGACGTGGCGGACCCAGAAGTCGGCGGAGCCCATCTCGTCGGTGACCGGAGCGCCGGTGAGGAGGGAGACGACGGGGATGCGGGGGGCCGCGTAGACGAGGCCCTCGGCGACCTTGCGGAAATCGGCGAGCATGCCGTCCATCAGCGGCGAGTGGAAGGCGTGACTGACGGTGAGGCGCTTGGTCTTGCGGCCCTGGGCGTCGAAGACGGCGGCGACGGCCCGAGCCGCGTCCTCGTCACCGGCCACGACCACGGACGCCGGCCCGTTGACGGCGGCGATGGCGACCCGCTCGGTCAGCAGTGGCAGGACCTCGTCCTCGGACGCCTGGACGGCGATCATCGCACCACCGGCGGGCAGCTGCTGCATCAGCCGGCCGCGCGTGGCGACCAACTCGGCGGCGTCCTGGAGGGAGAGGACCCCCGCGACGTGCGCAGCGGTGATCTCACCGATGGAGTGGCCGGCCAGCACGTCAGGGCGCAGGCCCCAGCTGTCCAGCAGCCGGAACAGGGCCGTCTCGACGGCGAAGAGGGCGGGCTGGGCGTGATCGGTACGGTCGAGCAGGGCCGCGTCGGTTCCGAACAGCACTTCCTTGAGCGGGAGTTCGAGGTGCCGGTCGAGTTCGGCGCAGACCTCGTCGAGGGCGGCGGCGAAGGCCGGCTGGCTGTCGTACAGTTCGCGGCCCATGCCGAGCCGCTGGCTGCCCTGTCCGGTGAACAGGAACGCGGTCCGGCCCTCGCGTGCGGTGCCGCGCACCAGCCCCGCCGTGTCCTCACCGCGGGCCAGGGCGTCCAGGCCGCGCAGCAGCTCCGTACGGTCCGACGCGACGAACGCGGCGCGGTGCTCCAACGCGGAGCGGGTGGCGGCCAGGGACAGGGCGAGGTCCGCGGGGCTCGGGCCCGTGCCGGTGCCGGTGTGGACGTGGGTGTGGACGTGGGTGTGCAGGCGGCGGGCCTGGGCGCGCAGGGCATCCGGGCCGCGGGCGGACAGCAGCACCGGGACGTACGGCGGCTGCGCCGCTGCCGGGTCCGGGGTCGGATCCGTGGCGGGGACCGGGACGTCCGGGGCCTGCTCGATGATGGCGTGGGCGTTGGTGCCGCTGATACCGAAGGAGGAGACGCCCGCACGGCGCGGCCGGTCCGTGTCGGGCCAGGTGACCTGCTCGGTGAGCAGGGACACCGCGCCCGCGGACCAGTCGACGTGCGGGGTCGGCTCGTCGACGTGCAGGGTCTTGGGTACGACGCCGTGCCGCATCGCCATGACCATCTTGATGACGCCTGCGACACCGGCGGCGGCCTGGGTGTGGCCGAGGTTGGACTTCACCGATCCGAGCAGCAGCGGCCGGTCCTCGGCGTGGTCGCGGCCGTAGGTGGCCAGCAGAGCCTGGGCTTCGATGGGGTCGCCGAGGGTGGTGCCGGTGCCGTGGGCCTCGACGACGTCGACGTCGGCGCCGGTCAGGCGGGCGTTGGCGAGGGCCTGGCGGATCACCCGCTGCTGGGACGGCCCGTTGGGGGCGGTGAGCCCGTTGCTCGCGCCGTCCTGGTTGACGGCGGAGCCGCGGACCACGGCGAGGACGGGGTGGCCGTTGCGTCGGGCGTCGGAGAGCCGCTCCAGCAGGAGCATGCCCGCGCCCTCGCCCCAGCCGGTGCCGTCGGCGGCGGCCGCGAAGGACTTGCAGCGGCCGTCGGCGGCGAGACCGCGCTGGCGGCTGAACTCGATGAAGGTGCCCGGCGTGAACATCACGGTGACACCGCCCGCGAGGGCGAGGCTGCACTCACCGGCACGCAGCGCCTGCGCCGCGAGGTGCAGGGCGACCAGGGAGGAGGAACAGGCCGTGTCGACGGTGACGGCAGGGCCCTCCAGACCGAAGGTATAGGCGACGCGGCCGGAGACGATGCTGCTGGAGCTGCCGGTGCCGAGGTAGCCCTCCACACCGTCGGGCACCGCGTGCAGGCGGGCACCGTAGTCGTGGTACATGACGCCCGCGTAGACGCCCGTACGGCTTCCGCGCACCGAGGACGGGGCGATCCCGGCCCGTTCGAAGGCCTCCCAGGTGGTCTCCAGCAGCAGGCGCTGCTGCGGGTCCATCGCGAGGGCCTCGCGGGGTGAGATCCCGAAGAAGTCGGCGTCGAACTCCGCGGCGTCGTGGAGGAATCCGCCCTCGCGGGCGTAGGAGGTGCCCGGGTGCTCCGGGTCGGGGTGGTAGAGGGCCGCGGTGTCCCAGCCGCGGTTCTCGGGCAGCCGGGTGACACCGTCCTGACCGGCCGTCAGCAGCGCCCAGAGGTCCTCGGGGGTGCGGACGTCACCGGGGTAGCGGCAGCTCATGGCGACGATCGCGATGGGCTCGTCGTCGGCGGCGCTGCCGGGGCCGGCGGGGACGACCGGTCCGGTGGCCGGTGCGGGGTCCTGCTCGGTGTCGTCGACCAGTTCGGTGCGCAGGTGACGGGCGAGGAGGGTCGGGTCCGGGTAGTCGAAGATCAGCGTGGCGGGCAGGCGCAGGCCGGTGGCAGCGTTCAGGCGATTGCGCAGCTCCACGGCGGTGAGCGAGTCGAAGCCCAGTTCCTTGAAGGCCCGACCCGACTCGACGGCCGAGGAACCGGCGTGCCCGAGGACGGCCGCGACCTGCGTACGGACCAGGTCCAGCAGGGCCCGGTCCCGTTCGGCCGGGGCCATCCCGGCCAGGCGGGCCCGCAGCTCCGGCTCGGCCCCGGCGGCGAGGGCACCGGCGGCGGCGGAGCGGCGGGCGACGCCGCGGACCAGCCCGCGCAGCAGCGGGGCGATGGTGCCCGCGGCGGCCTGCGGGCGCAGGGCGTCGGCGTCGACCCGCATGAGGGCGACGGCGGCATCGTCGAGTCCGGTCGCGGTGTCGAACAGCTCCAGACCCTCGGCGACCGTCAGCGGGGGCAGTCCGGCGCGGCGCATCCGGTTGACGTCGGCGGCGTCGAGGGAGCCCGCCATGCCGTCGGCGGCGGACCACAGGCCCCAGGCGAGGGCCGCGGCGGGCAGGCCCTGGGCGCGGCGGTGCTGGGCGAGGGCGTCCAGGAAGGAGTTCGCAGCCGCATAGTTGGCCTGGCCGGCGCCACCGAAGAGGCCGGAGGTGGAGGAGAAGAGCACGAAGGCGGACAGGTCCAGGCCGCGGGTCAGTTCGTGCAGGTGCCAGGCGGCGTCCACCTTGGGGCGCAGCACTGCGGACAGCCGCTCCGGGGTGAGCGAGGAGACGATGCCGTCGTCGAGGACACCGGCGGTGTGGACGACTGCGGTCAGCGGCTGGTCGGCCGGAATCCCGGCGATCAGTGCGGCCAGGGAGTCCCGGTCGGCCACGTCGCACGCGGCCCAGGTGACGGTGGCACCGGACTCGGCGAGCTCGGCGGCCAGTTCGGCCGTACCGGGTGCGTCGGCGCCGCGGCGGCCGACGAGGAGCAGCCGGCGGACCCCGTGGACGATGGTCAGGTGCCGGGCGACGAGGCGGCCGAGCCCACCGGTGGCGCCGGTGATCAGCACGGTGCCCTCGGGCCCGAAGGCAGCGGCCCGGCCGGAGGCGTCGGCGCCGTCGATCGCTTCGTCGAGGGCGCCGTCGACGGCTCCGGACGCGGTGTCACCGTCCCGGCCGGTCTCGACGCGGACGAGGCGCGGGACGAGGACGGCGCCCTCGCGCAGGGCGAAGCGCTCCTCCTCCGCGGCGGCGAGCGCGCGGCGCAGCCCGGCACGGTCCTCGGCCGGACCTGCGTCGACGAGGGCGATCCGGCCCGGGTTCTCGGTCTGGGCGGACCGCAGCAGACCCCAGGCGGTGGCGCCGGCCAGGTCCGTCACGTCCTCGCCCGCTGCCGCGGCGACCGCACCGCGCGTGACGACGACCAGCCGGGCGGCGGCGAACCGGTCGTCGGCCAGCCACTCCTGAGCCAGCGCCAGCACCCTGTGTGCGACGCCGTGCACGGCGTCCGGGGTGACCGGGGCGGGTGCCGGGGCGAGGTGGAAGAAGACTTCCTCCGGTACGGCGGTCCCCGCGTCGGCCGCCGCGGCGAGCGCGGCCAGGTCGGCGTAGAGGTCACCGTTCGCGCCGGGTCCCGGCTCGATCTCCCCGAGGAGGACGTACGGGGCCGGGGCCGTCGGGTCCGGGGCGCTCAGGCCGGTGAGCTCGGACCACTGCTGGCGGAACACCGACTCGTGGTAGGTGGCGCGGGCGGCCCGCAGCTGGTCGGCGGTCACCGGGCGCAGTCCGAGCGACTCGACGGCCGCGACGGGCGCGCCGGAGGCGTCGGCGATCTCCAGCCGGACGCCCTCGGCCCCGGCGGGGGTGAGGCGCACGCGCAGCGCGCTCGCACCGCCCGCGTACAGCGACACTCCGGACCAGGCGAAGGGCAGCCGCCCCTGGCCATCGTCGGCGCCGATGCCGCCGAGCCCGATGGCGTGCAGGGCCGCGTCGAGCAGTGCGGGGTGCAGGCCGAAGCGACCGGCCTGGTCCTCCGTGCCGTCGGGCAGGGCCACCTCGGCGTAGACGGCTCCGCCGGACCGCCAGGCCGTACGCAGCCCCTTGAAGGTGGGTCCGTAGGCGAAGCCGATGCTGTCGAGAGCGTCGTAGCGGCCGTCGAGCGGGACCTCGGTGGCGTCGGCCGGGGGCCAGACGGTCAGGTCGAAGTCCGCGGCGGGGCGGGCGCCCTCGGCGAGGACTCCGGCGGCGTGCCGGGTCCAGGGCTCCTCTGCGGCGACGCCCTCGGCGCGGGAGTGCAGGGCGAACGCGCGGCGGCCGGTCCCGTCGTCGGCACCGACCCGGACGCGCAGCTGGACGCCGCCGCGCTCGGGCAGGACGAGCGGTGCTTCGAGGGTCAGCTCTTCGAGGTGGTCGCAGCCGAGCTGGTCACCGGCGCGGGTCGCGAGCTCCACGAAGGCCGTACCGGGCAGCAGGACGATGCCGAGGATGGCGTGGTCGGCCAGCCAGGGGTGCGTGGACAGGGCGAGGCGTCCGGTGAAGACCATGCCGTCGGAGTCGGGCAGGGCGACACCGGCGGTGAGGAGCGGGTGGGCGGTGTCGTCGAGGCCGATCGCCTCGACGTCCCCGAGGTGGTACGAGGAGAGCGCGGGCCAGTAGCGCTGGCGTTGGAAGGCGTAGGTCGGCAGGTCGACGCGACGGGCGCCGGTGCCCGCGTAGAAAGCGGTCCAGTCCACCCGGACGCCGTGGACGTGGGCCCAGGCGAGCGCGGTGACGAGGGTCTCCGCCTCAGGGCGGCCCTTGCGCAGGACGGGCACGAAGACGGCGCCCTCGACGGTGGTGCAGTCCTGGGCCAGAGCCGACAGCACACCGTCAGGACCGAGTTCGACGTAGGTGGTGACCCCCGCCGCCTCAAGCGTCCGGACACCGTCGAGGAAGCGGACGCCTTCACGGACATGCCGCACCCAGAAATCCGCCGAACCCATCTCATCCGAGACCAGCGCACCCGTCAGGTGGGAAACAACCGGGATCCGCGGAGCGGCGAACTCCAGCCCCGCCACCACCTCACGGAAGTCGCCCAGCATCCCGTCCATGTGCGGCGAATGGAACGCATGGCTGACGGTGAGCCGCTTGCTCTTGCGGTCGGCGAAGGCCTCCACCACCGCGAGCACGGCGTCCTCGTCACCCGCGATCACGAGCGACCTGGGCCCGTTGACGGCGGCAATGCTCACCCGCTCGTTCAGCAACGGCAGGACCTCGTCCTCCGACGCCTGCACCGCCACCATCACACCACCCGAAGGCAACGCCTGCATCAGACGACCACGCGCAGTCACCAACGAGCACGCGTCCTCCAGCGAGAACACACCCGCCACATGCGCAGCCGCGATCTCACCCACGGAGTGACCGGACAGGAAGTCAGGCTTCACACCCCACGACTCCAGCAACCGGAACAACGCCACCTCGACCGCGAACAACGCGGGCTGCGCATACTCCGTACGATCCAGCACCACCGCATCCCCGCCGAACAACACCTCCTTCAACGGAAGTTCGAGCGAGCCGTCCATGCGCGCGCACACCGCGTCCAGCGCGTCCGCGAACACCGGGTAGGCGTCGTACAACTCACGCCCCATCCCCAACCGCTGACTCCCCTGCCCGGTGAACAGGAACGCGGTCTTCCCGAGCCTCGGCGCGCCCTTCACCACCCCTGCGGCGGTGCCGCCCTCCGCCAGTGCGGCGAGTCCGGCCAGCAGGCCCTCTCGGTCCGTGGCGACCACGGCCGCCCGGTCCTCGAAGGAGGCCCGGCCCACGGCCAGCGCCCGGGCGACGTCCACCGGACGCTCCCCGGTGTGGTCGGCCGCGTGGCCGAGGAGGCGCTCGGCCTGCGCGCGGAGGGCGTCCCCGCCCTTGGCCGAGAGCAGCCACGGAACGACCGGCGCGGCCGCGGACGGCGACGCCGGCTCCTCGCTCCGGTCGGACTCCGGGGCCTGCTCGATGATGGTGTGGACGTTGGTGCCGCTGACGCCGAAGGCGGACACGCCAACCCTGTACGGGCGCCCGGTCTGCGGCCACGGCTGCTGCTCGGTGAGCAGCGAGACGGCTCCGGCGGTCCAGTCGACGTGGGAGGTCGGCTCGTCGACGTGCAGGGTCCTGGGCAGCACTCCGTGCTGCATCGCCATGACCGTCTTGATGATGCCGGCGACGCCCGCGGCGTTCTGGGTGTGGCCGAGGTTGGACTTCAGGGAGCCGAGCCACAGCGGCCGGCCCTCCGGGCGGTCCTGCCCGTACGTGGCCAGCAGCGCCTGGGCTTCGATCGGGTCGCCCAGGGTCGTGCCGGTGCCGTGGGCCTCGACGGCGTCGACGTCGGCCGCGGTCAGGCGGGCGGATTCGAGGGCCTGGCGGATGACGCGCTGCTGGGCGGGGCCGTTGGGTGCGGTCAGCCCGTTGGAGGCGCCGTCCTGGTTGACGGCGGAGCCGCGGACGAGGGCCAGGATCCGGTGTCCGCTGCGGCGGGCGTCGGAGAGGCGTTGCACGAGCAGGACGCCGACGCCCTCGGACCAGCCCGTGCCGTCCGCCGCCTCGGCGAAGGACTTGCAACGGCCGTCGGGTGACAGGCCGCGCTGACGGCTGAACTCGACGAAGACCTCCGGTCCGGCGAGGACGGTGACGCCCGCGGCCAGGGCCAGCGAGCACTCCCCCTGCCGCAGGGCCTGGACGGCCATGTGCAGGGCGACGGAGGAGGACGAGCAGGCGGTGTCGATGGTGGCGGCGGGGCCTTCCAGGCCGAAGACGTAGGCGAGGCGGCCGGAGACGACGCTGGAGGCGGTGCCGGTGAGGAGGTGTCCCTCGACTCCCTCGGGCAGCTCGCCCGAGCCGGCGCCGTAGGCGTTGGCGGACGCGCCGACGAAGACACCGGTTCGGCTGCCGCGCAGGGTCGCCGGGTCGATGCCGGCCCGTTCGAAGGCCTCCCAGGAGGTCTCCAGCAGCAGGCGCTGCTGGGGGTCCATCGCGAGGGCCTCGCGCGGTGAGATCCCGAAGAACGCGGGGTCGAAGTCGGGGGCCTCGTAGAGGAATCCGCCGTCGCGGGCGTAGGTGGTGCCGGGGCGGTCGGGGTCCGGATCGTACAGCGACTCGACGTCCCAGCCCCGGTCGGAGGGGAAGCCCGAGATCGCGTCGCCGCCGCTCTCGACGAGCTTCCACAGCTCCTCCGGCGAGCTGATTCCTCCGGGGAAGCGGCAGCTCATGCCGACGATCGCGATGGGCTCGCGGGAGGCGTCGGTGAGCTCCTGGTTCCGGCGGCGCAGCCGCTCGGCTTCCTTGAGGGAGGCCCGCAGCGCTTCAACGACTTTTTCGTTAGGGGTGCTCATCACTTACTCCGCACTTCGGGCACGTCAGACGTTGCTGTTGCTGGTGGTGTTGCCGGGAGGGGTGTCGTCGTCAGGACCGGATCCGCCGTCCAGCGCGAGATCGAGGAGGTCCTGGAGGTCCATCTCGTCGATGGAGTCGAGGGAGCCGAGGGAGTCCCCCGCCGCGTCCCCCTCGCCGGCTCCGTGGCCGGACCCTCCGTCCGGGGTGCCGGGGTCGGCGAGTCGCAGGAGCTCCTCGATGAGCCCGGCCTCGCGGATCCGGCCGAGGGGGATGGTGGCCAGGGTCCGCCGCAGCTCCGCGTCCTGCGGGTCGGTGTCGAGGTCCGCGGCCGCCGCCCCGGCTCCGGCGCCGCCCTCGGGGAAGAGCGTGCGCAGCAGGTGCCGGGTGAGGGCCTGCGGGTTGGGATAGTCGAACACCAGGCTGGACGGCAGCCGCAAGCCGCAGGCGGCGCCGAGGCGGTTGCGCAGGTCGACCGCGGTCAGCGAGTCGAAGCCCAGGTCCTTGAAGGCCCGGTCGGCGGCGACGGCGTCCGCGGAGGGGTGTCCCAGCGCGGCCGCGGCGTGGTCGCGTACGAGGTCCAGCAGGGCCGTGTCCCGGTCGTCGCCGGAGAGTCCGGCCAGCCGCTCCAGGACGGCCTCGGACGGATCAGCGGCCACGGCTCCGGCGGTGCCGCCCGTGGGCGCCTGTGCGAGCAGGGTCGCGCGGACCTCGGGGAGGTCGCCGATGAGCGGGCGGGGCCGGGCGGCGGCGAAGACCGGCGCGAAGCGGTCCCAGTCGACGCGGGCGACGGTGACTGCGGCGTTCCTGCTCGTGAGGGCGCGTTCGAGGGCGAGCAGGTTGGTCTCCGGGGCGACGGGCGGCAGCCCGCGCCGGCTGAGCTGCTCCTCGGCATCGCCCTCGGTGGCCATGCCGCCGTCGGCCCACGGTCCCCAGGCGACCGCGGTGGCCGCGAGTCCGCGGGCCGCGCGGCGCTCGGCGAGCGCGTCGAGGAAGGTGTTGGCCGCCGCGTAGGCGCCTTGTCCGCCGCCGCCCCAGACTCCGGCGATGGAGGAGAAGAGGACGAACGCGTCGAGGGAGTCCGGCGTGTCGAACAGGGCGTCCAAGTGGACGGCCCCGGCGGTCTTGGCGGTGACGACCCGGGCGAAGCCGGGCAGGTCGGTGCCGGTGCCGGGCGGTTGGGAGACGCCCGCGGCGTGCACGACGGCGCGGACGGGGGTGCCGTCGGCCGCCAGGCCCGCGACGAGGGCGGCCAGGGCCTCCCGGTCGGTGACGTCGCAGGCGGCGAGGGTCACGGCCGCACCGAGTGCTTCGAGTTCCGCGCGGACCCGGTCCGCGTCGGGGGCGTCGGCGCCGCTGCGGCTGACGAGCACGAGGTGCTGCGCGCCCCGCTCGGCCAGGCGCCGGGCGACGTGGCGGCCCAGGGCGCCGGTACCACCGGTGATGAGCACGGTGCCGCGCGGAGTCCACCGGGGGGTGGGGTCGCCGGCCACGTGGGCGTGGACGAGGCGCCGTACGAAGGTACCGGCGGGACGGAGCGCGAGCTGGTCCTCGTCGCCGCTGCCGGTGAGTGCGGCGGCCAGTCCTGCCAGGGTGCGCTCGTCGCACGTGCCGGGCAGGTCGACCAGGCCGCCCCAGCGGTCGGGGTGCTCCAGGGCAATGACCCGGCCCAGACCCCATACCCGGGACTGGGCGGCGCCGTCGAGCGGGTCCCCGGGAGCGGCAGCGACGGCGTCGCGGGTGACGCACCACAGGGGGGCGTCGCCGCAGCCGGTCCGCTCGGTCTCCGGGCCGGTGAGCGCCTCGGCGAGGGCGGCGGTCAGGGCGAGGCCGACGGGCACCGCGGGGTGATCGGGGTGGGGCCGCTCGTCCAGCGCGAGGAGTGACAGGACACCGCGTACCGGTGCGGCGACGGTCGCGGCGCCGTGCCCGAGCCGCTCGGTCAGACGCGCCCGCAGGACCGCCGGATCGGTGTCGGCCGTGTCGAGGGGCAGGGTCAGCAGGCGGGCTCCGCCGGCGGTGAGCCGGTCGGTCAGCGCCCGCACCCAGGGATCGTCCGCCTCGGCGGCGGGGACGGGCACCAGCCAGGTCCCGGCCGTGGCGGTGACGGCGCCCTGGCCCGTGCGGGGCAGGGGCTGCCAGACCACGCGGTAGAGGAGGGCGTCGGCCTGCTCCTGCGCCCGCTGCTCGCGCCGCCAGGCGGAAAGCTCGGGCAGGACCGCGCTCAGCGGCCGGTCCGCGCCGGTCTCGAACTCCCCGGCGAGGGCGCTGAGGTCACCGCGTTCGACGGCTTCCCAGAACCGGGCGTCGGCGGAGGTTTCCCGGGTGGGGGCGGCGTCACCCCGGGTGGCGGGCTCCGGCCAGTGACGTACGGACTGGAAGGCGTAGGTGGGCAGGTCGAGCCACTGGGCGGCGCCGGTGGTGGCGGCGGCGCTGTACGCCTGCCAGTCGAGCGGGACACCGCGGGTGAAGATCTGGGCGAGCGCCGTCGCCAGGGTTTCGGCGGCCGGGCGCCCGGCGCGCAGGGCGGGCAGGAAGGCCGAGGCGGCATCGGTGGTGCAGTCCTGCCCGAGGGCGGACAGGACACCGTCGGGGCCGAGTTCGACGTACGTCGTCACGCCCGCGGCCTCCAGGGCGCCGATCCCGTCGGCGAAGCGCACGGCCTCCCGCACGTGCCGCACCCAGAAGTCGGCCGAACCCATCTCGTCCGAGACCAGCGCACCGGTCAGGTTGGAGACGATCGGGATCCGCGGAGCGGCGAAGGTCAGCTCCTCCACCACCTTGCGGAAGTCACCCAGCATCCCGTCCATGTGCGGGGAGTGGAAGGCGTGACTGACGGTGAGGCGCTTGGTCTTGCGGCCCCGGGCCGCGAAGGCCCCGGCGACGGCCTCAGCGGCCCCCTCGTCACCCGACACGACCACCGACGCCGGCCCGTTGACGGCGGCAATGCCGATGCCCTCGGTCAGCAGCGGCAGGACCTCGTCCTCCGACGCCTCGATCGCGACCATCACACCACCGGACGGCAGCGCCTGCATCAGCCGCCCGCGAGCAGCGACCAGCGCACACGCGTCACCCAGCGAGAGGACACCCGCGACGTGCGCGGCGGCGATCTCACCGATCGAGTGACCGGACAGGAAGTCCGGCCGCAGACCCCAGCTCTCGACCAGCCGGTACAACGCGACCTCGACCGCGAACAGCGCGGGCTGCGCGTACTCCGTACGGTCCAGCAGCTCCGCGTCCGCCCCGAAAACAACATCCTTCAGCGGCAGTTCGAGATCCATCCGGGCACAGACCGCATCCAGCGCGGCCGCGAACACCGGGTAGGTGTCGTACAGTTCGCGGCCCATGCCGAGCCGCTGACTGCCCTGCCCCGTGAAGAGGAACGCGAGCTTGCCCTCCGTGGCGCTCCCCTCGATCACGTCGGCCGACGGGGTACCCGCAGCCAGCGCGGCGAGGCCGTCGAGGAGTTCGGCGCGGTCCTGCGCGACGACCGCGGCGCGGCGGTCGAGCGCGGACCGGGTGAGCGCCTGGGCGTGCGCGACGTCCGCCAGGCCGAGGCCGGGGCGGGCGGTGAGGTGGGCGTGCAGCGCGGCGGCCTGCGCCCGCAGGGCACCCTCCGTCTTGCCGGACAGGACGACGGGCAGGGCGCCGGGCAGGACACCGGCCGCGGTCCCGACAGGGGCCGCGGGAGGGGCGCCGACGGGGTCCTCGGTGCTCTCCAGGATGACGTGTGCATTGGTACCGCTCATGCCGAAGGACGAGACGCCGATGCGGCGCGGCCCGTCATGGAGCGGCCACGGCCGCGCCTCGGTGAGCAGGGACACCTCGCCCGCCGACCAGTCGACGTGCGGGGTCGGCTCGGTGACGTGCAGCGTCTTCGGCAGCACACCCATGCGCATCGCCATGACGCTCTTGATGACGCCGGCGACACCGGCGGCGGCCTGCGCGTGGCCGATGTTGGTCTTCAGGGAGCCCAGCCACAGCGGCCGCCCGTCGGGCCGGCCCTGCCCGTACGTGGCGATGATCGCCTGCGCTTCGATGGGGTCGCCGAGTCCGGTGCCCGTGCCGTGCGCCTCGACGGCGTCGACCTGGTCGGGGGTGAGGCGGGCGTTGGACAGCGCCTGGAGGATGACGCGCTGCTGCGCGGGCCCGTTGGGGGCGGTCAGACCGTTGCTCGCGCCGTCCTGGTTGACGGCGGTGCCGCGGATGACGGCCAGGACGGGGTGGCCCTTGCGGCGCGCGTCGGAGAGCCGCTCGACGAGCAGGACACCGACGCCCTCGGCGAGGCTGAAGCCGTCCGCGTCCGGGGAGAAGGCCTTGCAGCGGCCGTCGGTGGCGAGGCCGCGCTGCTTGCTGTAGTCGATGAACGTACCCGGCGCGGACATCAGGGTGGCGCCGCCCGCCAGGGCCAGCGAGCACTCCCCGTTGCGCAGTGCCTGCACGGCGAGGTGCAGGGCGACGAGGGAGGAGGAGCAAGCCGTGTCGACCGTGACGGCGGGGCCTTCGAGGCCGAAGGTGTAGGAGAGGCGGCCGGAAGCGACGCTCGCCGCGTTGCCGGTGCCGAGGTAGCCCTCCACGTTCTCGGAGGAGCTCAGCAGCGCCGTCAGGTAGTCGTGGTTGCTGGTGCCGACGAAGACGCCGACCTGCTTGCCGCGCATCGAGGTCGGGTCGATCCCGGCACGTTCGAAGGCTTCCCAGGAGGTCTCCAGCAGGAGCCGCTGCTGGGGGTCCATCGCGAGGGCCTCGCGCGGCGAGATCCCGAAGAGCGAGGGGTCGAACCGGGCGAAGTCCTGGACGAAGCCGCCCTGGTCGGCGTAGCTCGTGCCCGGGTTCTCCGGGTCGGGGTGGTAGACCGTCTCCATGTCCCAGCCGCGCTCGGCGGGGAATCCGGTGATGGCGTCGACGCCGTCCACGACGAGCTTCCACAGCTCCTCGGGAGAGGTCGCGCCGCCGGGATAGCGGCAGCCCATGCCCACGATGGCGATGGGGTCCTGGTTTCGCGCCTCGACCTCGCGCAGCCGCTGACGCGTCTGCTGCAGATCCGCCGTCGCCAGCTTCAGGTAGTCCCGGAGCGTTTCTTCATTCGCCATTTAACGCAACCACCCATTTGCAGCAGACGGCATCGGAAACCCATGTCGCGGAGCCGAGGAATGTCATCGGAAAAGGCGTCGATCCGCCTGTCGGGCGGAGCGACTTCTCGGCGGCAGGCTATTTGCCGATCAATCCCTCCTACAACCCCTAACTGCCCCCTACGCACCCCTGACCGGGGGTGTGCGCAGAGGGCAGTTTCCCCTGGTCAATTCACAGGGGGCGGGCCATCTTCACCAATAAACGGCAAGCCGTCAATAACGGCCGAGGCCTTCGTTGATGAGCGCGAAGAGTTCCTCGTCGCTGGCATCGGCCGCAGCCCCCGTGTCCGTGGCCGAGCCCATGGACACGGCCGGGGACATGTCCGCGGCGGCCTGTACACCGGCCGGGTCCTCGCTCTCGTTCCACTTCGCCAGCACGGCCTGCAGGCGCATCGTCACCCGGGCCCGTACGACGTTGTCCCCGGTCCCCCGGGCCAGCACGGCCTCCAGCTTGTCGATCTCCTCCAACAGCGGTGCCCCGCTCTCCCTCGCGTCGGGCACGATCCCGGCGCGCAAGTACGCGGCGACAGCAGCCGGGGTGGGGTGATCGAAGACGAGGCTGGCCGGCAGTTTCAGCCCGCTCACCGCGCCCAGCCGGTTGCGCAGTTCGACGGAGGTGAGGGAGTCGAAGCCCAGCTCCTTGAAGGCCCGGCCCGCCTCGACGGAGGTCAGGTCCGCGTGGCCCAGGACAGCGGCCACGGCGGTGCGGACCAGGTCGAGCAGCAGGCGCTGCTGCTCGACCTCGGGCAGCCCGGCGAGCTGCTGGGTGAGCGGCACACCCCCGGACAGGTCCGGGGCGGACTCCCGTTCCGCGCTCTCGATGACGCGGCGGGCCTCGGGCAGCTCCAGGAGCAGGGGCCGCGCCCGGTCGGCGGTGAAGGCGAGCGTGAACCGCTTCCAGTCCATGTCGACGACGGTCAGAGTGGTCTCGTCGCGGTCCAGCGCGTGCCGGAGCGAGGCCAGGGCCCGCTCGGGCGGCATCGCCAGGATGCCGTGGCGGCGCATGCGGTCGCCCGCTGCGCTGTCGTCTCCGTCGGCACTGCCCCAGGGGCCCCAGGCGAGGGAGGTCGCGGGCAGCCCGGCGGCGCGCCGGTACTCGGCGAAGGCGTCCAGGAAGGCGTTCCCAGGAGCCTGGTTGCCCTGGCCGGGCGCGCCGAAGGTGGCGGCGAAGGAGGAGAAGAGGACGAACGCCGACAGGTCGAGGTCACGGGTCAGCTCGTGCAGGTGGAGCGTGGCGTCCACCTTGACCCGTAGGACGGCGGTCATCTGCTCGGGCGTGAGCGTCTCGATGACGCCGTCGTCGACCACGGCCGCGGCGTGGACCACCGCGCCGAGGGGGCGGTCGGCGGGGATGTCGGCGAGGAGTGCGGCGAGTGCGTCACGGTCGCCGACGTCGCAGGTGGCGAGGGTCACCTCGGTGCCCAGCGCGGCCAGCTCTTCCCGCAGCCCGGCCGCGCCGGGGGCCCCGGCACCCCGGCGGCTGACGAGCAGCAGGTGCTCGGCGCCGTTGCCCGCCAGCCAGCGGGCCACGTGCGCGCCCAGCGCACCGGTGCCGCCGGTCACCAAGGTGGTTCCGGTGGGCCGCCACTCGCGCACCGGGGCCGTCTCCGCCAGCCGGGC